>CANJHI010000155.1 GCA_947474005.1 Alphaproteobacteria bacterium
CCTATCATCGACTGCGCGCCGCCGGAAAGCCGGCAAAGGTCGCCATCGTCGCCTGCATGCGAAAGCTCGTGACTATCCTAAACGCCATCCTCAGGGACAAAAAACCATGGGCAACCGCTTGACCACCACGACGGTCGCTCAGGATGAGGACATTGTGTAGATTACTGGCAAAGTTAGCGCCTATGGGCGCGCCACTCCAGTGACGTGGTCATGATTCATGAGAAGACGCGCGACTGGAGTCGCGCGTCCCCAGCAATCACTCCGGCTTGTAGTTGGCATCCTTCAGGAGGGCGACATTCGTCTCGACCTCCTGCTTGATGAAGGCGGCGAATTCCTTGGGGCCGCGCGCGGTCGGCACGATACCGAGCGACGTCGTCTTGGCGATGAAGGCGGGGTCCTTGGAGACCTCGGCCATGGCGGCGGCGAGCCTGGCGACGACGGGATCGGGCGTGTCCTTGGGCGCCCACACGCCGTACCACGAGCCGATGTTGAAATCCTTCAGTCCGACCTCGTCGGTGGTCGGAATGTTGGGGGCCAGCGGCGTGCGTTGCTTCGAGGTCACGAACAGGCCGCGCGCCTTGCCCGAAGTGGCGAGCGGCAACAGCGCCGTCCAGGGATCCATGAAGAGCTGCACGCTGCCGCTCAAGAGGTCGGCATTGGCCGGCGCCGTTCCCTTGTAGAGGATGGTGTCGAGCGGCAGCTTGGTCTTCTTCAGGAATTCCAGGGTGGCGATGTGACCGGCCGAGCCGCCGGACGAGAGGGCGAAGAAGTACTTCTTCGGGTCCTTGCGGATGGCGTCCATCGTGCTGGCGTAGTCGGTGCCCGGGACATCGAGATTAACCAGCAGCACCAGCGGTGCCTCGCCCGCCTGGGCGATCGTGCGGAAGTCGGCCTGCGGATCGTAGGGGCAGGTCGGCATGATGGTCTTGCCGAGCACGAACAGGCTGGCATTGAACAGCAGCGTGTAGCCATCGGGATCGGCACGGCGGACGGCTTCCGAGCCCACGGTGCTGGATGCGCCGCCGATATTCTGGACGATGATCGGCTGACCGAGCTTCTGCGACAGGAACTCCGACGTGATGCGCCCGAGCCCATCGGTGCCGCCGCCCGGCGGATAGGGCACGACCATCTTCAGCGGCTTGGTCGGATAGGCCCCTTGTCCGAATGCTGGCCCCAAAGCAGGGGCCGCGAGCAAGGAAGCGCCCGCGGCGCCCAGTACCGTCCTTCTCTTGATCATGGCTGCACCGAAACCGAAGACGCGCAGGCCTTGCCGCCAGTAGCTTCACAGATCGTGCGCAGCACGCGGCGCGATTTGACGTCGCCGCAAGCAGCACCGAGCGCCACCGAAGTATCGAGATGCTGTTTCAAGATCGCCGTTCCCCCAGGGATGATTGGATAGAGTACACCTTCGCGATAGGCCGATTTCAGTTCGACGGTGCGTTCCTGACCATTGCCCAGCGCCACCGCGACATCGACCTGAAGATAGTCGATGGTCTCCGCCGACTTGTTCTCGACCACCAGGCTCGGCACGCAGTTGCCGAAGACCGTGTCGTCCACGCCGCGTTTGACATCGATGCCATTCGCCGCCTGTGCCGCTGAACCAGCAAAAATCAGACCAACTGCAATGAGACGAGCGTACATGATCGACTCCCTTGTTGATGCGATTGTCTAACTCGTCTGCAGCCGCTGCTCGCGGCGTGTTGCCAGCATCTGCAGGATGGCCGCCGCCGTCTCCTCGATCGACCGTCGTGTGACGTCGATGGTCACCCATTTGCGCCGCGCGTAGAGGCGGCGGGCGTCCTGGATTTCGCGCTGCACCTGTTCCATGTCGGTGTATTCGGTCTCGGTTTCCTGCTGCAGCAGGCGCAGGCGATTGACCCGGATCTGCACCAGACGCTCGGGATCGGTGATCAATCCCACGATCAGCGGACGCTTGGCGTTCTCGAGTTCCACCGGCGGCGGCACTTCCGGCACCAGCGGGACATTGGCCGCGCGCACGCCGCGGTTGGCGAGATAGACGCAGGTCGGCGTCTTCGAGGTGCGTGACGGCCCGACCAGGATGACGTCGGCATCTTCCAGATCATGCGTCGACTGGCCATCGTCGTGCGCCAGCGTGAAATGCATGGCGTCGATGCGATCGAAATAGCCCTCGTCGAGCTGGTGCTGGCGACCCGGCCATTGTTCGCTCTTGGAATGAAAATGAACCGCGAGCACACTCATCGCCTGATCGAGCACACCGACGCAGGGAAGCTGCAGCCGCCGGCAATGGTCGCGCACGAGATCACGCAGCTCCTGGTCGACCAGCGTATAAAGGACGGGTCCGCGATCGCGCTCGACCGCCTGCACGACCTTTTCCATCTGCCCCCTCGTTCGCACCAGAGACCAGACATGCTCCTGAACGAAGATGCCCTCGTATTGGACCAGGCAGGCGCGCGCGACGCTGGACACCGTTTCGCCGGTGGAGTCGGACACGAGATGAACGTGAAAATTGCGGTTTGCCACGGTCTGTTTTACCCCACAGTCGGGGCGGGAGAAATGCGGGATTGGCGAGGGCATCGCGGGGACAGGTGGCCGTCCTCGTCCAGAAGGCCCGATTCAGGACCCGACTCGCCTTTGCCCTCCAGACATTCGTCCCTTGCGGACAACCCGGGAGGAATGACCTGTGAGTCGGGAATCAGCCCAAACGACCGCGTAAAAGCAGCCTCACCCGGTCCACAGCAGCCTGGGGAGAAGAGTCCAATAGGGCGCATCCCCACGTCGCACAGGCCCTACTACTGCTACTACCTAGTAAGATTAGAGTAAGAGGAAACATGAGGGACAAGACTTGAGCCGTGTAAAAGCAGCGGGCAAATTTCTGCAGATGATGGCCGGGACGCGGTTTCCGACGCCACCGGTCTGGCTGATGCGTCAGGCCGGTCGATACCTGCCGGAGTATCGCGCCGTCCGGGCGACAACGAAATCCTTTCTCGAATTCTGCTACACGCCCGACAAGGCGGTCGAGGTGACGCTGCAGCCGATTCGCCGCTTCGGGTTCGATGCCGCGATCATCTTTTCCGATATCCTGGTCGTGCCCGATGCGCTCGGCCAGAAGGTCTGGTTCGAGGAGGGCGAGGGCCCGAAGCTCGAGGCGCTGACCGATCCGTCGCAGTTCGGGCGACTTTCCCGCGCCCGCATCGCCGATCATCTGGCGCCGGTCTACGAAGCGATCCGCCAGACACGCGCGGCGCTCCCGGCCGAGACGGCGCTGCTGGGCTTCGCCGGCGCACCCTTTACGCTCGCCTGCTACATGATCGAGGGCAGCGGCAGCAAGGATTTCGCCAAGGTGAAGCAGTGGGCCTACGGGCATCCGGAGTCTTTCGGGCTGCTGATCGATTTGCTGGTCGAGGCCGTCGTCGATCACCTGGCCTACCAGGTCGAGGCAGGTGTCGATGCGGTGCAGCTCTTCGATTCGTGGGCGGGCATCTTGCCGGAGGAACAGCTCTTCCAGTGGTCGCTCGATCCCATGGTGCGCATCGCCAAGGGACTGCGCGAACGCCATCCGGGAATTCCCATCATCGCCTTTCCGCGCGCAGTTGGGCCGGCGATGCTGATGTACCGCCGGCCGGACGCTTTCAGCGTGCTGTCGATCGACACCGGCATCGGCGCCCATTGGGCCGCCAAGGAACTGCAGCCGCATATCTGCCTGCAGGGCAATCTCGATCCGATCATGCTGGTGGCAGGAGGCGCTGCATTGGAGCGCGAGGCGACGCGCATCCTCGACAAGCTCGGCCACGGGCCGTTCGTGTTCAACCTCGGCCATGGCGTGGTGCCGCAGACGCCACCCGAGAACGTCGCACGCCTGGTCGAGATCGTGCGCAACTGGAAACCTGGTACATCGTGAAGGGGGCGACGTGAAGATCGCCATCATCCTGTTCAATCTCGGCGGCCCCGATTCGCCCGAGGCCGTGCAGCCGTTCCTGAAAAACCTTTTTAGCGATCCCGCGATCATCTCGCTGCCGTCGTTGCTGCGCCTGCCGCTGGCCAGCTTCATCTCCAGCCGGCGCGCGGCCAAGGCGAAGAAGATCTACGACCAGATCGGCGGCAGCTCGCCCATCCTCGGGCAGACCGAGGCGCAGGCACGTGCGCTGGAAGAGGCACTCGGTACCGAACATGAATGGCGCGGCTATGTCTGCATGCGCTACTGGCACCCGATGACCGAGGCGGTGGTGCGCTCGGTGAAGCGCTTCGCCCCCGACCGCATCGTACTGCTGCCGCTCTATCCGCAGTTCTCGACCACCACGACCGACTCCTCGGTGAAGGCGTGGAAGGCGGCCGCCGTGGCGGCAAAACTCTCGGTGCCGACGCAGACCGTGTGCTGCTATCCCGACGAGGCGGGTTTTGTCGCAGCCTCGGCCGAACTGGTGAAGCAAGGCCTCGCCGAAGCAGGCGCCGGGCCGACACGCGTGCTGTTCTCGGCCCATGGACTGCCTGAAAAAGTCATCCGGGCAGGTGATCCCTATCAGGCGCAGGTCGAGCGAACGGCGGCGGCCATCGCCGGTGCGATCGGCGGGATCGACTGGTCGGTCTGCTACCAAAGCCGGGTCGGTCCGTTGAAATGGATCGGTCCCTCGACAGATGCGGAAGTCCGGCGCGCCGGACAGGATGGCAAGGCCATCGTCCTCTATCCGCTGGCCTTCGTGTCGGAACATTCCGAGACCCTGGTCGAGCTCGACATCGACTATCGCCGCCTTGCCGGGGCGTGCGGCGTGCCGGCCTACATCAGGGTCCCGACCGTGGGCACGCATCCGCTGTTCATAGGCGGCCTGGCGGACCGCGTACGAGCGATTCTCGCCGAGCCGCAGGTCGCTATCTGCCATGGCGCCAAGGCCATGCCTTGCGGTCCCCAGCACCTTGGCTGCCCCCTGGTCTCCAAAGCGATCACCGGGGGCTTCTGATGCTCCACGAAGTCCTGAAGGCGCTGCACATCGTGGCCGTGATCGCCTGGATGGCGGGGCTGCTCTACCTGCCGCGGCTGTTCGTCTATCACGCCGACACCGAGAAGGGCTCTGGGCAGAGCGAGACCTTCAAGATCATGGAGCGTCGCCTGCTGCGCGGCATCATGAACCCGGCCATGATCCTGGTCTGGATTTTCGGCTTGGCTCTGGCCTGGCTGGGCGACTGGTGGCACGCCGGCTGGTGGCAGGCGAAGTTCGCGCTGGTGGTCGGCCTCACCCTCGTCCACCACCTCTACGGGCGCTGGCGCAAGGACTTCGAGGCAGACCGAAACATGAGGCCTGCCAGCTATTATCGTTGGTGGAACGAGGTCCCGACGGTGCTGATGATCGCCATCGTGTTCCTGGCGGTCCTAAAACCGTTTTGAGCGGAGAGATCTCGATGGCGACGAGAATTGCCGGCCTTGTGTTGATGATTCTCGGCCTGTCGCTGCCCGTCTTCGCCCAGGGCATCACCTCGTCGCCCGATCCGGAGGGCGCGGGTTTCTCGGCCGCGCGTCTGACACGCATCGCGCCCTGGTACCAGTCGCAGATCGATGCGGGCGCGCTGTCGGGCGCCGTGGTTGCCGTCGCCCGCGATGGCAGGCTCGCCTACCTGCAGGCGATCGGGACCTACGATCGCGCGGGAAAAATTCCGTTGAAGCCCGATGCGATTTTCTGGATCGCGTCGATGACCAAGCCGGTGACCAGCGTGGCCGCCATGATCCTGGTCGACGAGGGAAAGCTCGACCTCTCGGCGCCCGTCGCCAAGTACCTGCCGGAACTGAAAGATCTGAAGGTCGGCCTCGAGCGCGCGCTAGCGAAGCGGCCGATGGAGGTAATCGATCTGCTGCGTCACACCTCGGGCCTCACCTATCCGGAAGAAGGCACCGACGCACTGCACGGGGCTTACGAAAATGTGCTGACGTTCCAGCGCGATCGAACCCTCGCTGACTTCATCACTGGTCTTGCTGTGGTGCCGCTCGTCCATCAGCCCGGCGAGGTCTGGGAATACAGCTGGGGTGTCGATGTGCTGGCGCGGGTCGTCGAAGTGGTATCCGGCCAACCGTTCGATGAATTTCTCCAGAGACGGATTTTCAAACCCCTCGGCATGGTCGACACCGGCTTTTACGTTCCCGAGGAAAAGCTCGCCCGCCTGATCGATCCGCCCAAAGGCGGACGGTACCCGACCTGGGATGTGACCAAGCCGGCGCGCCTGTTCTCCGGCGGCGGGGGACTGGTCTCGACGGCGCCGGACTATCTGCGCTTTTGCCAGATGCTGCTGAACGGCGGCGAACTCGACGGCGCGCGCATCCTCGCCGCCAACACAGTTCGTCAATTGACAACGGACGCGCTGCCCCCCGGCGTGCGCTTTACTGGCGTCACCGGCCAGTTCGTGGGACCTCAGGTCGGCACGAGCTGGGGCCTTGGTTTTGCGATTCGCACCAATCCCGTCTTCAGCCTGCTGCCTGGCGCCGTCGGCAGCTTCAATTGGAGCGGGTTCTGGGGCACCTATTTCTGGATCGATCCGAGCGAGAAGCTGATTGGCCTGCAACTAATCCAGGTCGCGCCGGAGGACAATTTCGGTCAATACAGGGACGCGTTCCGGCATCTCGTCTACGCGGCGTTGCGCGTTCCCCAACCGGCCTCGTCCGCTACTCCCCAGGCGCCCGTTGCGGTGAGCGGTGAACTCCTCGCGGGCTATGTCGGAACCTATGATTTCGGCGCGTCGCTCAGCGCCAAGGACAGGCAGGCGCCCTTTCCCGCGTTCACCTACAGCGGTGTCGGCCTGGTCGTTGCGATGGCGGACGGCCGGGCCGAGATCCGCAATCCTGTCGATGGCGGACCCGCCGCCAGGGCCGGTGTGCTGGCGGGCGACGTCCTCACCGAGGTCGACGGCTCGACGGTCCAGGGCCTCAATATTGAACAGGTGCTCGCCAAGCTGCGCGGTACGGCCGGCTCCGAGGTTCGGCTGCGCGTTACCCGGCAAGGACAGGCCAATCCGATCGACGTCAAGATCGTCCGCGAGCCGATCCGACGCCGTGGCGCGCAAATCGAGGTGCGGGTTGCGAACGGTGCGCTGGCAATTGCCGCGACCGGACCATGGTCGGTGCTCGACTTCGAGAAAGGAAAGCCGGTCGGGGTGACGGCTGTTTCGCCCACCGAGTTCGTCGTCGGTGACGGCGACCGCACACGCCTCGCCTTCGTCCGGGACGCCAGCGGCAAAGTCTCCGGCGTCGTGCTCAATCCGGGACCATTGGAGATCAAGGCGGAGAAAATAAATTAGAGGGCGATCGGAGGCGCAGACGCTATTCTCGGCCGCGCTTGGATCGATTTGAGTGGAGAATATGAACGCCGTGGCGACCATCGATTGGCACGACCAGATCTTCGACGTCCTGCAGGATCACGACATCAAGCAGGTCTATCACGTGCCCGACGCCGGGCATGGAAAGCTGATTGAAGCCTGCCAGAAATCCAATTCCATCCGCACTGTGGCCCTCACCACCGAGGAGGAAGGCATTCCGCTCGCCGCCGGTGCCTGGCTGGGCGGCCAGCGCTCGGTGCTGCTGATGCAGAGTTCGGGCGTCGGCAACACCATCAACCTGATGGGCATGACAAAGACGCTGCGCTTTCCGTTCCTGACCCTGATCACGATGCGTGGCGACTACGGCGAGTTCAATTCCTGGCAGTATCCGATGGGCCAGGGCACGCCCAAGGTGCTGGAGGCGATGGGCGTGCTGCTCTACTCGGTCGATAATGCGGCTGAAGTGAAGGCTACGGTCGATGCCGCGGCGCGTTCGGCCTTCAACGGTGGCCAGGCCGTTGCCGTGCTGTTGCGCCAGAAGCTGATCGGCATCAAGAATTTCGGGAAGAAGTGACATGAGCAAGGCAACGCTCCAGCGCCGCCCGCTGGTCAAGAAGATGCTCGACGGCGCCGACGACAATCTGCTGGTGATCGCGGGCCTGGGCTCGGCCAACTGGGACATCACCGCGGCGGGCGACCGGCCGCTCAACATGCCGCTGTGGGGCGCCATGGGCGCGCCCGTGGCGATGGGCCTGGGCCTCGCCATGGCGCAGCCCAAGAAGCGCGTGCTGGTCATCACCGGCGACGGCGACATGCTGATGAGTCTGGGCGCGCTTGCCACCGTGGCCGCCCAGCAGCCGGACAATCTCGCCATCGTCGTTCTCGACAACGAGAAGTTCGGCGAGACCGGCAACCAGGCCACCCACACCAGCCCGCGCAACAACGGCCCGACCGATTCGGGCGCCGGCACCGATCTCGCCATGATCGCGCGCGGCTGCGGCATCGCCGATTCGGCGATCGTGCGCGAGGCGGGCGAGGTCGACCAGCTCGTGAAGGACGCGCGGACCAAAAAGGGTCCGGTGTTCCGGCTGGTGAAGGTGATGGTCGAGAAACTCGAGTTCGTCATGCCACCGCAGGATGGCGCGCATCTGAAAGACCGCTTCCGCCAGGCACTGTTGGGCCACACCTAAGGAAGATGGCATGACCGATTACGCTCCCTTCCCCCTGATCGATCTTGCGGGCAGCCCGCGCGAACGCGGTCGCACGCACGGCAAGGCCGCTGCCGACCGGCTGAAGCGCGGCGCCAAGATGTACGCCGAGTCATTGCTCAAGAGCGGCGTCGAGTGGAAGGAGCTGGAGCGTCGCGCCGAGGCCATGGTGCCGGGGATCGAGCAGTTCGATCCGGCCTATGTCGAGGAGATGCGCGGCATCGCCGAGGGCGCGGGCGAGCCTTTCGCGGCCGTGATGCTGATGAACGCCCGCACCGAGATGGTGGCGGCGGCGCGCCGCCAGAAGGCCGCCCAGCACTTCCCCGACGGCTGCACAGCAGCCCTCGCGCTGCCCGAGGCCAGCGCCGATGGCGTGCTGCTGCATGGCCAGAACTGGGACTGGCGCGCCGAGTGCGCCGAGACGGGCGTGGTGCTGCGCATCCGCCGCGACGACGGGCCCGACATCCTGACTTTCACCGAAGCCGGCGGCCTTGCCCGCTCTGGCCTCAACTCGGCCGGCATCGGCCTCACCGCCAATGCACTCGAATGCGACCGCGACTATCAGCGCGGCCCCGGCGTGCCGCTGCCCTTCATCCGGCGCAAGGTGCTGGAGGCCGCCCACCTCGCGCAGGCGGTTCAGACGATCGTTTCGACGCCCAAGCCCGGCTCCAACCACATGGCCGTGAGTCACGCGACGGCAGATGGCGGCGGCGAGGCCTTCGGCTTCGAATGCGCGCCCGACGACACGTTCTGGCTGGCTCCTGATCGCGGCCTCTACGTCCATGCCAATCACTGGATCGCCGAGTCGGCACGCGCCAAGGTCAAGGACACCGGGCTCGCCGAGACGCCGTGCTCGATCTATCGCGACAAGCGCGTGCGTGATCAGCTGGCGCCCAAGCGCGGCAAGCTCACGCTCGAAGATTTCCGAGCCGCCTTCTTCGACGGCTGGAATGCGCCCTGGTCGGTGTGCCGGCCGCCGCGCATGAACACGCGCGGAGTCATGACGGCCACGACGGCGATGATCCTGATGCGTCCCGGCGAGGGCCATCTGGAGGCCTGCCCGATGCCGGCGCTCAACAAGCAGTTCACGACCTATTCACTGACGCCCGACCGCACTGCTCAGAAGCAGGCGGCTGAATAGCAGCCTGGGAGGGCTTACCATGACCCAATCGCCTGAATTCCGCGGTCGTATCTATGGCGACATCACCGAGACCGTCGGTGCCACGCCGCTGGTGCGGCTGAACCGGATCCCCAAGCGCGACGGGATCAAGGCCGAGATTCTGGCAAAGCTCGAATTCTTCAACCCGCTCTCTTCGGTCAAGGATCGCATCGGCCTCGCCATGATCGATGCCGCCGAAAAGACCGGCAAGATCGTGCCCGGCGTCAGCACGCTGATCGAGCCGACCTCGGGCAACACCGGCATCGGGCTTGCCTTCGTGGCCGCCGCGCGCGGCTACCAGATCATCCTCACCATGCCCGACTCGATGTCGATCGAGCGGCGCAAGATGCTGGCGATCCTGGGCGCGAGGCTGGAACTCACGCCGCGAGAAAAGGGCATCAATGGCGCCATCGCCCGGGCCGAGGAACTGCTGAAGGAAATTCCCAACAGCTTCATGCCGCAACAGTTCCAGAACCCGGCCAACCCCGCTGTGCACACGCGCACCACCGCCGAGGAGATCTGGAAGGATACCGGCGGAAAGCTCGACTTCTTTGTGGCGGGCGTCGGCACCGGCGGCACCATTACCGGTGTCGGCCAGGCCCTGAAGCCGCGCCTGCCCGGGCTGAAAGTGGTGGCCGTCGAACCGACGGCCAGTCAGGTCCTGGCGGGCGGCAAGCATTCGCCGCATCCCATCCAGGGCATCGGCGCCGGCATCATTCCCGACATTCTCGACCGCTCGGTGATCGACGAGATCATCGCCATCGACAACGACGTGGCCTTCAAGACCGCGCGCGACATGGCGGCGCTGGAAGGCATTCCCGTAGGTATTTCCTCGGGCGCGGCGGTGGCGGCGGCGCTGAAAATCGGCGCGCGGCCGGAGGCTGCCGGCAAGCGCATCGTCGTGATCATCCCCTCGTTCGCCGAGCGCTACGTCAGCACGCCGTTGTTCGAAGGGCTCTGATTAAGCGGACCGCGGTCAGCCCGGATACCATGCCGGTTTGCGCTTCTCGCGGAAGCTGGCGAGGCCTTCCGTCGCCTCGGCCTGCTGGCGGGCGCGGGCATGTTCGTCGATCAGGTCGCGCAATTCGCCGTCGTCGATGAAGGAACGCGCCGCCGCCAGCGTCCTGAGCTTGGTGGCGGTCGTGGCGCCCGGAGCGTTCATCAGTACCGCTTCTATGATCTTGCGGCCCGATTCCTCGAGGCCGCCGGTCGGGCAGACCTCGTGCACCAGTCCCAGCCGCCGCGCGTCGTGGGCGCCAAAGCGCTCGCCGGTCAGCGCATAGCGGCGGACCTGGCGCACGCCCATCGCCTGGCAGAGCTGCGGCAGGATGATGCCCGCCATCAGGCCCCAGCGCGTCTCGGCAATGGAGAAGATCGCGTCTTCGCTCGCCACCACGACATCGCAGGCCGCCGCAATGCCGGTGCCGCCGCCGAAGCAGCCGCCCTGGATCAGGGCCAGCGTCGGCACGGGACAGGTGTCGAGCCGGCGGATCGCCTCGGCGGTGAGCCGGCTCACCTTCTCGTTTTCGGCCGGCGATTGCTTGGACACGCCCGTGATCCAGGCGAGATCGGCACCGGCCTGGAAGTGGCGACCGTTGCCGCGCAGCACGACGAGGCGCAGCCCCGCCTCGCGGCCGAGCCCATCCATGGCTTCATGCAAGCCCTGGATCAGGTCGCCGTTGTAGGCGTTGTTCACCTGCGGCCGGTTGAGCGTCACCGTCGCCACGCCGCGCGCGTCGACTGTCCAGAGAACGGTGTCGGTGCTCATGTCAGTCGGCCTTGAGGTAGCTGTCCTTGAGCGCGATCTTGCCGTCCTTCACCTCGTAGAGGTCGATGCCGTAGCGGTCGAACGCACGGCCGGCGTGGTCGATGCCGGTGACACGGAAGGTGCCGAACAATTTGTCGCCGGCACGGTGGATGCGCGCCTCGGAGTAGCGCGCCTCGCGGTGCGCCTTGGACTTGTCGGCGAAGTAGGCGCGCAAATCGTCCTTGCCCTTGAGCACACGGCCGGCCGGTGCACCGCCGGCGTTGAGGCGCCACTCGAAATCGTCGGTTACGCAGGCCGCGATCTCGTTGGCATCGGCCTTGTTGAAGGCTTTGCCGAAGCGGCGGAACAGGTCGTCGATGGCGTCAGGCATGGTGTCCTCCCGGGTTGCCGGCAGTAGACCATATTTCCCGCCTATATCTCCCAGGGAGGCGGCGTGAATTTCTCGATGAGAAAATTCACGAATGCCGGGACCTTGGGCGCGAGATGCCGGCGATGCGGGTAGACGGCATGGATGGCGACCGGATCGTCGGCCGAGAATTCTCCCAGCAGCGGCACCAACGCGCCGTCGCGGATGGCCTGCGCCATGGTGAGCCGCGTCAGCCGCACGATGCCGATGCCCTGCAAGGCGAGCTGCATCTGCATCTCGCCTTCGCTGATGGCGACGCGGCCGGCGACTTCGATTTCCCGGATCTCCCCGTCGATACGGAACTGCCAGCGGTTGAGATAGGCCCGCTCGCGCGAGACGATGCAGTTGTGTTTGGCCAGTTCCTCGGGCCGGCGCGGCGTGCCATGGCGCGCAAGGTAGGACGGTGCCGCACAGATCAGGCGTTTGTCCTCGCCGATCTTGCGCGCCATGAAGCTGGTGTCGGCCAGGCGGCCGATGCGGATGGCGATGTCGACGCCTTCCTCCACCATGTCGACCACGCGGTCGGTCGGCAGCAGCTCGAGCTCCACCAGCGGGTGGCGCGCCATGAATTCCAGGATCACCGGGGCGAGCTGGTGGGTCGAGAAGGCGAGCGAGGTGGTGACCCGGAGCAGGCCGTGCGGCGTGTCGCGCTGGCCGGTGATCTGGTCCTCGATGGTTTCGATGTCGCTCACGATGCGCCGGGCGGCGGCGTAGAACACCTCGCCTTCGGTAGTGAGGTGCAGCGCCCGGGTCGTGCGCTGCAGCAGGCGGACGCCCAGCCGTGTCTCCAGCCGCGTGATCAGCTTGCTGACGGCCGAAGGCGAGAGCCCGAGCACGCCTGAAGCGGCGGAAAAGCCCTTGGCCTCGACGACCCGCACGAAGGCCGCCATTTCACTCGCATGATCGATCATTGCCGGATTAGTGAATATTATTCATCAGTATTGGTCAATATCTCCAGATTAAAGGTTTGCATGACTGGAATTATGTTCCTTTCAACCTCAAAGGAGATTCACATGTTCTCGACCCCCTACCCCTCGATCCCCCAGGTTCAGGCCTATGCCACCCAGGCGCACCGCATCCGTGGCCGGGTCGTGGCCAATCTGATCCGCGATTTGGCGCGCTGGGTTTCGGCCGCTGCCCGCTAAAGCGAAGCGGGCCGACGGAGGGTTCTACGAGACCTGAGCGGCGTGTTCAGGCCGAATCCGGCTTGAAGTCGGGCTTGATCTCCTGCTTGCGCCACTTGAAGCGCAGCTCCGACAGGCCTGTGGTGATCACGTAGAACACCGGCGTGAAGATCAGGCCGAAAAGCGTGACGCCCAGCATGCCGGCAAACACCGCAGTGCCCAGCGACTGGCGCATCTCCGCACCGGCGCCCTCGCTGATGCGCGAGGCGACGCGCGCCGGGTCGAGCCAGACACGCATCGAATAGTCGCGCGCGCCGAAGATCAGCACGTTGCCGACGCCGTCGACGCGGCTCAGCACGTCCTTCACATA
>CANJHI010000156.1 GCA_947474005.1 Alphaproteobacteria bacterium
CGCGCTGGCGCTCGCGGCCCGGCATTTCCCGGCGCCCGCGGCGCAATGGGTGATCTGCGGCGGCGGCGCGCGCAATCCGACGCTGCTGCGGGCGATCGCGGCGGAAACGCGCGGCGAGGTCGTGGCCGGTGCCGATCTCGGATGGGACAGCGATGCGCTGGAGGCACAGGCGTTCGGCTTCCTGGCCGCGCGCTCGCTGCGGGGCCTGCCGATCACCTTTCCGACGACGACGGGCGCGCCTCGGCCAATGACTGGCGGGCGGCTCCACGAACCCTACACGATCAGGCCTTAGGTGATCAGGGTTCCTTGTTGCTCGTCGCCCGGCCCGGCGGGTTGAGCAGGCTCTTGGCAACGTACTTGTCGACATCGACCGCGAGCTTGTCGAGGGAGTCGTGGAAGAAGTGGTTTGCACCCTTCACGGTCCGCGACTCGACGGTGATTCCCTTCTGAAGCGACAGCCGCGCCACCAACTTCTGGATGTCGGCCTGTGGCACCACTTCGTCTCTTTCCGCTCCCACGATCAACCCGGAGGCGGGGCAGGGGGCGAGGAAGGTGAAGTCGTAGGAGTTAGCCGGCGGTGCCACGGAGACGAAGCAGTCGATCTCGGGACGGCGCATGAGAAGCTGCATACCGATCCAGGCGCCGAACGAATAGCCGGCGATCCAGCACGATTTGGCATCGGCATTCATGCTTTGCAGCCAGTCGAGGGCTGCAGCTGCGTCGCTCAATTCGCCCATGCCGTTGTCGAAGCGACCCTGGCTGCGGCCCACACCGCGGGTATTGAACCTCAATACCGAAAAGCCCCGGTTCACGAAGACGTGGAACAGCGAAAACACCACCTTGTGGTTCATCGTCCCGCCGTACTGCGGGTGGGGGTGCAGGATCAGCGCAATCGGTGCGTGCTCTTCCTTGCTCTGGTGATAGCGGCCCTCGAGGCGACCCTCGGGGCCGGTAAACATCACATCAGGCATTGAGGCTCCGGTCCTTCACCCATGTCGGCCGCCGTCGGCGCCGAAAGGTGCACTGAATTGGGGGGAATCTTGATACTTGACCAAACTACTCGGGTTTACTAAATCCTACCCTACGAGTTGGTTTTTCCCCAGATCCCATATCGGGGCTTGGAATATCTTAGTAATGCCTTGGTTTTCAAGACCTTTAGGCATTCGGTAACGACGGCCGGCAGACGCCGGCCCAAGGAGGATGCTGTGAAGCTCAGCACCAAAGGACGTTACGCCGTCATGGCGATGGTTGATTTGGCCCGCCATGCACAGGCCAAACCCGTCTCATTGTCTGATATCGCGGCTCGACAGGAAATCTCTCTATCCTATCTGGAACAGCTCTTTGCCCGGCTACGGCGTGCCGGCCTGGTGAAGAGCGTGCGCGGGCCGGGCGGTGGTTATCGCCTCGCCCACGGCTCCGCCGAGACCAGGGTGTCCGAGATCATTCTTGCCGTCGACGAGCCCATCAGCGCCACGCGCTGCACCGAAATGGGAGATACCGGCTGCCGGGCCGATCGCAGCAAGTGTCTTACCCATGACCTGTGGGAGGAACTCGGCAACCAGATCCACGCGTTCCTGAACTCGGTGACATTGCTGGACGTTCTGGAGCGTCGCCTCGTGTCGCGCCTCAGCGAGGCTCCCGGCCCCGTCAAATCGGACTCGATGGCCGTCGCCAGCTAGCAAGGCCCGCTCGATGCCTGCCGCCCATACCTATTTGGATCACAACGCCACCAGCCCGCTTCGGCCGGCGGCACTCGACGCCATGGTGGAAGCGTTGCAGGTAGGCGGAAATCCATCGTCAGTGCATCGCGTCGGCCGCACGGCGCGGGCGCGTGTCGACTCGGCGCGCCAGCATGTGGCGGCACTGATCGGGGCGCGGTCGTCCGAAGTCGTGTTCACCTCGGGTGGCACGGAAGCCAACAATTCGGCCCTCGCCGGTGCGGGCCGCAGGCGCATGCTGGTCTCGGCCGTCGAACATGACAGCGTGCTGAAAGCGTCCACCGGCATGGATATCATGCCGGTCCAAGGCAACGGCATCGTCGACCTTGGCGTTCTGGAAAACAGCCTGGCGGCATCCACCGAACCGGCATTGGTGTCGGTGATGTTCGCCAACAACGAAACCGGCGTGTTGCAGCCGATCGCCGATGTTGTGCGCGTGGCGCACGCCGCCGGCGCGCTGGTGCATTGCGACGCCGTGCAGGGCGCGGGCAAGGTGCCCGTCGATTTTCGCGGCCTCGGCGTCGATTATCTCAGCCTGTCGGCCCACAAACTAGGCGGCCCGGCAGGTGTCGGCGCGCTGGTTGTGCGCAGCGGCGCTCCCTTCGCGCCGGATCGTCTCGGTGGTGGCCAGGAAGCCAACCGCCGCGCCGGAACGGAAAACGTGGCAGGCATCGCGGGATTCGGCGTCGCGGCGACGGAAGCGCGGGCCGGACTGGCCACGGCGGAGTGGCGCGATCATCTGGAGGCGGCGCTGCTCAAGATCGCGCCGGCGGCTCGGGTCCATGGTGCGTCGGCCGATCGGTTGCCTAATACGACCTGCATTTCGATGCCGGGCGTGCGGGCGGAAACCCAGGTCATGGCCCTCGATTTGGCCGGCATTTGCGTATCGGCCGGGGCGGCCTGCTCCTCGGGTAAGGTGACGCGCTCGGCGGTACTTTTGGCCATGGGCGTGGAACCTGCTGAAGCCGAGATGGCACTCAGAATAAGCTTCGGCTGGAATACCTGTTTTGACGATATTGAACGCTTGATCGCCGCGTGGCGGGACTTATATACCCGAGTAGGACACTCGGATATAGTTCGTGCCCGGGCGGCCTAGGATTTTCAAGGGGTTAGCATGAACGCCATTGCCCAGATTCGGCGCAACGACCAGCCGATCTACCTCGATTACCAGGCCACGACGCCGATGGACCCGCGCGTCCTGGAAGCGATGATGCCTTACTTCACTTACAAGTTCGGCAATCCGGGCTCGCGCAGCCATTCCTATGGCTGGGAAGCCGAGGAAGGCGTCGAGAAGGCGCGGAGCCAGGTCGCCAAGCTGATTGGCGCCGACGAAAAGGAAGTGATCTTCACTTCCGGTGCCACCGAATCCAACAACCTGGCGATCAAGGGCGTGGCCGAGTTCTACAAGGACCGGCGCAACCACATCGTCACCACGGTGACCGAACACAAATGTGTGCTCGATACCTGCCGTCACCTCGAGCAGCAGGGCTTCGACGTCACCTATCTTCCGGTGCAGCAGAACGGCCTCGTCGATCTCGAGCAGCTCCGCGCTGCAGTCACCGACAAGACCGTCCTGGTCTCGATCATGGCCGTGAACAACGAGATCGGCGTCATCCAGCCGCTGGCCGAGATCGGCAAGATCTGCCGCGAGAAGGGCGCCTTCTTCCATACCGATGCCGCCCAGGCCGCCGGTAAGATCGCGCTCGACGTCGAGGCGATGAACATCGATCTGATGAGCATCTCGGGTCATAAAATCTACGGGCCCAAGGGTATCGGCGCGCTCTACGTCCGGCGCAAGCCGCGGGTGCGCCTGGTCGCGATGATCGTGGGTGGTGGCCAGGAGCGCGGCTTCCGCTCGGGTACCTTGCCGACGCCGCTGTGTGTGGGGCTGGGCGAGGCGGCCGAGATCTGTATGAAGGAAATGGACGGGGAGGCCGTGCGCCTCACCAAGCTGCGCGACCGCATGCTGAAGGGGCTGAATGCCAAGCTGCCGGAGATCTACGTCAACGGCGACCTCGATCGACGGATCCCCGGCAATCTCAACATCAGCTTCGCCCACGTCGAAGGCGAGTCGCTGATGATGGGCATCAAGAACCTGTCGGTGTCGTCCGGCTCGGCCTGCACCTCGGCCTCGCTCGAGCCCAGCTACGTGCTGCGCGCGCTGGGTGTCGAGGAGGAAATGGCTCACACGTCGCTACGAATTGGCCTCGGGCGCTTCACGACCGAGCATGAAGTCGATACCGCCGTCGCGGAGCTGGTGCACCACGTCACCAAGCTGCGCCAAATGAGTCCGCTCTGGGAAATGTCCCAGGAAGGAATTGATATCAAGTCCATCGAATGGGCGGCTCACTGAGCCCACCGAGGGCTTGAGGAAGATTTGAGGAGAGTGTCATGGCCTACAGCGAAAAGTTGCTCGATCACTACGAGAACCCCCGCAATATCGGCTCGCTCGACAAGAACGCCGAGGATGTCGGCACCGGTCTGGTGGGAGCACCGGCCTGCGGCGACGTCATGAAGCTGCAGATCAAGGTCGGCCCCGACGGGCTGATCGAGGACGCCAAGTTCAAGACCTTCGGCTGCGGCTCGGCAATCGCGTCGAGTTCGCTCGTCACCGAGTGGGTCAAGGGCAAGACGATCGACGAGGCCGAGACGATCAAGAACACCGACATCGCCAAGCACCTGGCGCTGCCGCCGGTGAAGATCCACTGCTCGGTCCTGGCCGAGGACGCCATCAAGGCGGCGATCGCCGACTATCGCGCCAAGGCGTCGAAGAAGGACGAACCCCGGAAAGCCGCCGAGTAGTCAGCCGCCAATAGACAGCCGAAGAGTTCGGAGTAGAGCGTCATGAGCACGACCACCGAAACCTCCCAGCCCGTCGCCGTGGCGACACCGGCTGCCGCACCCGCCGCCGCGCCGCGCGTCCGCCGGCCGCGGCCGCAGGTGATGTCGGTGACGCCGGCCGCCGCCGAGCGCGTAAAAGCGCTGATCGACGGCCGCGAAAAGCCGACCGTCGGCATCCGCATCGGTGTGCGCAGCAAGGGCTGCTCGGGAATGAGCTACACGCTAGAATTCGCCGAAGCCCAGCAGCCGATGGACGAGGTCGTGGAAACGGCCGGCGTGAAACTCCTGATCGATCCCAAGGCGTCGCTGTTCCTGATCGGCACGCAGATGGATTACGTCGAGGAGAAGCTGAAGTCGGGTTTCGTGTTCAACAACCCGAACGAGAAGGGCCGCTGCGGCTGCGGCGAATCCTTCCACGTCTGAAGACCTGTCATGGATCATTTCGCGCGGCTGGGATTGCCGGCGGCGCTCGATCTGGAGCCCGCGGCGCTCGACCGGGCCTATTTCACGGCCCAGAGGCAGTGGCATCCTGACCGTTTCGTCGGCCGTCCGCCCGATGAGCGGGCAAAGGCTTCGACCGAAGCAGCAGGACTGAACGACGCCTACCGCACTTTGAAGGATCCACTGTCGCGCGCCGTCTATCTCGCCGGATTGAACGGCGTCGAACTGCCGGGTGACGGCAAGACCATCGACGATGCCGACCTCCTGATGGAGGCCATGGAGGCACGCGAGGCGCTGCATGAGGCGGCCACACCGGAGGCGGTCGATGCATTGGCCACGCAAGTGCGCCAGGACATGCAACGGTCGCTCGAGGGCCTCGGTACTTTGTTCTTGCGCCACGACAAGGCCGCCATCAGAAAGGCGCTCCTTCGCCTGCGCTACCTCGACAAGTTCGCCGAGGAAGCGCGCGCCAGGCGCACGAATCTGCAACGAGTGAAGGCATGAGTCTGCTGGAGATCCACGAGCCGGGCGAAACGCCCTTGCCGCATGCCGGCGAGGCATCGCTGGCGGTCGGCATCGATCTCGGCACGACCAACTCCGTGGTGGCGATCGCGCGCGATGGCGTGCCGGCTGCGCTTCATGACGATACCGGCAAGGCATTGGTGCCGTCGGTGGTGGCCTATCCCGATGCCGGTGGCGTGCTGGTCGGCGAAGAGGCACGCCTCTTGATGGCGCGCGAGCCGCGCAATGCCGTGGCATCGATCAAGCGCCTGATGGGGCGTGGCGCCGCCGACCTTCACACGGTGGCCGGTGTCCTGCCCTACGAGATCGAGCCGGGCAGCGGCCAGACCGACATGGTGAAATTGCGGATCGGCGGCAAGGCCCGTTCGCCGGTTGAAATCTCGGCCGAGATTCTGAAGGCGTTGCGGGGGCGGGCGGAAGCCGCGCTCGACAAGCCGGTCGAGCGCGCGGTGATCACGGTGCCCGCCTATTTCGACGATGCCGCCCGCACCGCCACGCGTGATGCTGCCCGCGTGGCCGGCCTCGAAGTGCTGCGGCTGGTCAACGAGCCGACCGCGGCGGCGCTCGCCTACGGCCTCGATAAGGGCTCAGAGGGTCTCTATGCGGTTTACGACCTGGGCGGCGGCACCTTCGATTTCTCCCTGCTGCGGCTGGAGAAGGGCGTGTTCCAGGTGCTGGCGACCGGTGGTGACACGGCGCTGGGCGGCGACGATTTCGATCGCGCCATCGCTGAGCGCATGCTGGCGGAGCGCAGGAAGGATGGCGTCGCCGATCAGGTCGACGAAGCTGCGGTCAAGACCGCGCTGGCACTTGCCCGTCAGATGAAGGAACAGCTCTCGGAGCGCGACCAGACGTCGGGACGCCTCGAACTCGCGGGCACGCCGTCGTTCCACTCCCTCGGCCGCGCCGAGTTCGAAGCGATGATCACCAAGTACATTTCACGCACGCTCGACATCGCGACCAACGTGCTGGCCGATGCCGGCATGTCTGCGTCCGACGTGCAGGGCGTGGTGCTGGTCGGAGGCTCGACCCGCCTGCCGCTGGTGCGGGCGGAGGTGGCCGGCATGATCGGCAAGCCGGCGCTGACCGACATCGATCCCGATGAGGTCGTGGCGCTGGGTGCCGCGCTCCAGGCAGAGGCGCTGACCGGCGGCGGCGATACGCTGCTGCTCGATATCACACCGCTGTCGCTCGGGCTCGAAACCATGGGCGGCATCGTCGAGAAGGTCGTGCCGCGCAACACGCCGATCCCGGTGCAGCTGGCGCAGGAGTTCACGACCTACCAGGACGGCCAGACCGCCATGGCGATCCATGTCGTCCAGGGCGAGCGTGAGATGGTGGCCGACTGCCGCAGCCTCGCGCGCTTCGAGCTTTCCGGCATCCCGCCGATGACGGCTGGCGCTGCCCGAATCCGCGTCTCCTTTGCCGTCGACGCCGACGGTCTGCTTGCGGTCTCGGCCGAGGAGCGCACGACAGGCGTGGCCCAGCGCATCGAGGTCAAGCCGTCCTATGGGCTGAGCCACGACGACATGGCCGACATGCTCTACGACAGCCTCGAACACGCCGAAGCCGACGTGACGCAGCGCCTGCTGGTCGAGGCGCGGGTCGAGGCCCGGCGCAACTTGCTCGCGCTCGATGCGGCGCTCGCCAAGGACGGGGGCCTGCTCGCGGCCGACGAATGTGCGGCCCTCGATGCCGGACGCGCGCATTTGGAAGCCGCCATCGCCGGTGAGGACCGCGACGCGATCAACGCGGCTGCCGAGGCGCTGGAGAGTTTGTCCAAGCCTTTCGCCGAGCGGCGCATGGATCGCGGCATCCGCGAGGCACTGGCGGGACTGTCGGTCGGCGAACTGGAAAGCAGAGTCGGCGAGTAGCTGGAGCAATCGATGCCGAAATTGACGTTCATCCTCAAAGACGGATCGCGCAAGGAAGTGGACGCGCCGCTCGGTTTGTCGGTGCTGGAAATCGCCCACCGCAACCACGTCGAAATCGAAGGTGCGTGCGAGGGATCGCTGGCCTGCTCGACCTGCCATGTCGTGGTCGAGAAGGAGTGGTTCGACAAGCTCGCACCGGCCAGCGAGGACGAGGAGGACATGCTCGATCTCGCCTTCGGTCTCACCCACACCTCGCGGCTGGGCTGCCAGATCCTGATGAGCGAGGCGCTCGACGGGCTGGTGGTGCGCCTGCCAGCGGCAACCCGCAACATGATGGTCGACAAGTAGGAGAGGCCACAAATAGGAGAGGCAATGGCGGGCAAACTGCGCTGGACCGACGTTCACGATATCGCGATAGAGCTTGAGGAACGCCACCCCGAGGTCGACAACCTCAACCTGCGGTTCACCGACCTGCATCGCTGGGTGATGGAATTGCCTGGGTTTGATGACGATCCCAACCGCTCCAACGAGAAGATCCTGGAAGCCATCCAGGCCGCCTGGATCGATGAGCGCGACTAGCTCCACGCCGTAATTTGGTCGAAAATACGTGGGAAATGGTACTCGTCAGGAGGCCGTCATGATCGCCAAGTGGGTCCGCCTATCGCTACTGCCGCTGTTGCTGGCAGGCGGGCTGGCCGCCTGCGACTCCGGCGGCGTACAGCCGGGCATCGTCAATACATCGGCGGCAGGGCCGGCCACATCCAACGGAAGCAACGTTATCCCGGGCGGCACTGGCCGGGTGGTCTCGATCCGTGAAGTGGGTCTCAAGGGCGCAGGTGGTGGTGGCTCGGGCCAGGGTGCATTCATGGGCGGCCTTCTAGGGGCGGCAGGCGGCGCTGCAATCGGCGGCGCGACCAGCCGGTCGGTCGGCGGTGGCCTGGTCGGCGCCTTGCTGGGCGCCGTGGGCGGTGCGATCGCCGGCAGCATCATGGATGGCCAGCAGGGCACCGGCCGTGGCATCGAGGTGGTGGTGCAGCGCGACGACGGGCAGAAGATGACGGTCGCGCAAAGGGACGACGGTGACGTCCAGCTCGGTGATCGGGTCCAGGTCGTCCAGGACCGGCAGGGTGTCGCCAAGGTCGTGCGCGATACCTCGCGCGGGCCCGACACGGTCACAAACTAACAGCGACAAATTGAAGGACAGCAGTTCGATGGTCGGCAAGTCGCTTTTCCACCTCCTGGCGTCGGTGTTGCTCCTGGCCGGTCTCGCTGCCTGTGATGGCGGCGGTGGGGTTCAGCCGGGCGTGGTCAATACGCAGGCAGCCAGCGGCTATCGCGGTGAGACCGGGCGCGTCGTCGCCATTCGCGAAGTGCCGATCCGCGGCGGCAGCGGTTCGGGCGTCAATGACGGAACCCTGATCGGCGGCGGCGTGGGCGCGGCCGGCGGTGCCGCCATCGGCGCGGCCACGACCAATTCCGTGGGCGGCGCCGTGGTAGGTGGTCTGCTGGGCGCGGTCGGCGGCGCCATCGCCGGTACCGCCATCGATCGCAGCAGCACCCGGCGCGGCATCGAGGTCACCGTGCAGACGGACACCGGCGGACAGGTGAAGGTGGCCCAGCCCGACGATGGCGACGTCCAGACCGGCGACCGCGTCCAGGTCGTCTACGACCGCAACGGCGTCGCCAAGGCCGTTCGCGACCCCAACCCGCCCCGGGGTTAACGGCGGCGTTGGGGGCCGGCAGAGGCTGGCTGGCGGGGCCGCAGGGCCGCGCCTATATAGGCCCCGTCATGGCCCGTAATTCCCTCGATCTGGAAAAGGCACCCGCCGACACCCGCGTCGTGGTGGCGATGTCGGGCGGGGTCGATTCGTCAGTCGCCGCCGCGCTTCTGAAGGAGCAGGGCTATGACGTCGTGGGCGTCACCTTGCAGCTCTATGATCACGGCGTCGCCGTCGGCAAGAAGGGCGCCTGCTGCGCCGGCCAGGACATCCAGGACGCCCGCCAGGTGGCCGATCGCCTCGGCATCCCGCATTACGTGCTCGACTATGAGAGCCGCTTCCGCAGCGAGGTGATGGACTCCTTCGCCGACGCCTATGCGCGCGGCGAGACACCGGTGCCCTGCATTGCCTGCAACCGCACAGTGAAGTTTCGCGATCTGCTCAGAACGGCGCGCGACCTCGGCGCCGAGGCGCTGGCAACCGGCCACTATGTGCAGCGTGTCCTGGGTGAGGCGGGGCCGGAACTGCACCGCGGCGCCGATCCGGCGCGCGACCAGAGCTACTTCCTGTTCGGCACCACGCAAGAGCAACTCGACTACCTGCGCTTTCCGCTCGGTCATCTGCCCAAGAGCGAGACGCGGGCGCTGGCCGAACGCTTCGACCTGCCGGTGGCGGAGAAGCCCGACAGCCAGGACATCTGCTTCGTGCCCGGCGGCGACTACGCCGCCGTCGTGCAGAAGCTCCGCCCCGAGGCGGTCGAGCCCGGTGAGATCGTCGACCTGCAGGGCAGGGTAGTCGGGCGCCACGACGGCATCGTCCATTTCACCGTGGGCCAGCGCCGCGGCCTGGCACTGGGCGAGCGCGACGGCACCGCCAACGACCGGCTCTATGTCGTACGGCTCGACCCCGAGGCACGCCGCGTCGTGGTGGGGCCGCGTGCCGCCCTCGGCCGGACGGAGATTGCGCTCTACGATTTGAATTGGATCGGCCCTGCGCTCGAAGGCCGCCTGCCGGTACAGGTTCGGGTGCGCTCCAGCCAGGCACTGCGCCCGGCCGAGATCGAGCCTTCAAAAAACGGGGCCACCATCCGCTTCGCCGAACCCGAGATCGGCGTCTCGCCTGGTCAGGCGTGCGTGATCTACGACGCCGCGACCGGTAGCCGCGTCCTGGGCGGCGGCTTCATCAGGCGCTTGTCACCGTAGAGTCACATGCTGCCTCGATAAAGCCGTCATGAAACAGGACGGCTTCAAGCGGCTTGCTTCGCGGCGTGATCAATTGCGCAACGCGGCACTTCTCATGACCTTCGGGTTCGCGCCTTCGACCCTGCTGGCGCAACAGGCTTCGTATCCCTCCAAGCCGGTCAAGCTGATCATCCCCTATCCGCCGGGCGGCGGCACCGACATCACCGGGCGCGCGATGGCGCAAAGATTGTCGGAGCTGCTGGGCCAGTCGGTCGTCATCGAGAACAAGCCCGGCGCCACGGGCATGATCGGAGCGGCAAGCGTCGCGAAGAGCGCTCCCGACGGCTATACGGTGTTGTTCGGCGCGGCGAGCGAGATGGCGATCAACGCCAGCCTGTTCAAGAACATGAGCTACGACCCGCGCACCGATTTCGAACCGGTCAGCCTCATCGCGACCTTTCCCCTGGTGTTCGTGGCGCCTGCCACGACGCAACAATCCTTGATCGAGCTGATCGAGGCTGCGCGCGCCAAGCCCGACGAGGTCAGCTACGGCTCCATCGGCAGCGGCAGCCCGCAGCATCTGGCCGCCGAGCTCCTGTCGAGCATGGCCAAGGCGAGGTTCCTCCACATTCCGTACAAGGGCTCGGGCCCGCTGGTGCAGGATGCCGTAGGCGGGCACCTCAACATGGCGGTGAGCAGCGTGCCGCCGGCCGTGCCGCTCGTGAGGGCGGGCAAGCTGCGCGCGCTTGCCGTCACCTCGGCGGTGAGATCGCAGGCGCTGCCCGATGTGCCGACGATGGCCGAGCTCGGTTTCGCCGGCTACGAATTCAATACCTGGGTTGGCGTCGCCGTTCCGAAGGGCACGCCGAAGGAGATCGTGGACCGGCTGCGGGAAGGGCTGCTGGGCGCGCTTGCCGCCAACGACGTGCAGGCGACATTGCGGGACCAGGGTGCCGTTCCCGTGGGCTCGACGGCGGAGCAGTTCCGCCAATTCGTGCGCGAGGAAGTGGCGAAGAGCGACAGGATCGTTTCGCAAGCAGGCATCCAGCCGGAATGACGATTTCCCCGGCCGGGACATCGTCTATCATGCCGGCATGACCCGATCTCGCCACCGCCGGGCGATCCTGATCATCTGTGATGGCCTCGGCGCCGAATGGATCAGCGAAGCCCACACGCCGACCCTCGCGGCGTTGCGGGCTGCGCATCGCCGCTCGAGCGACCACCGGGCGGTGTTCCCCTCGGTGACGCGTGTCTCCGCGGCCTCGATCGCGACGGGCTGCTTTCCCGGACGCCACGGGCTCGAGGGCAACCGGATGGCGCTCGTCGAGGACGGCCGTATCGTCGTGCACAATGTGGGCGCGCCGTCCTTCCGGCAGGCCATGCGACGGGCCACGGGCCGGACCTTGCGCATGCCCACCATGGCCGAGCGGCTGGCGTCGTCGGGCGGTCAGATCGCCTATTCGAACGTCTCGCCGGGGGCTGCCTACTTCCTCGATCCGGATCACTTCGGGACCGTGCTGCATCGCGCCGGCTCCTTCGGCGCCGGCGGCGTACCGCTCACGGGAGAGGCACACCTCGACGTGACGCACGATCTCGCGGGCGACATCGAGATGGCAGCGCGCTTCTGCACGGAGATCGTTCCGTCGGCGGATTGCAGGCTGGGCGTGCTCTGGCTGGCGAACCCCGACCTCACCCTGCACCACAACGCGTTGGGATCGCCCGAGCATCTCCATGCGCTGGAAGTGACAGACGGGCTTGTCTCGAAGGTCGTCGAAACGGTAAAGACCCATGAGGATCGCTTCGATACGCTGCTGGTGATCGGATCGGACCACGGGCACGAGACCATCGGCCGCTCCGTCCATATCGGCGATTGGCTGGCCGGGAACGGCCTTGGGGACGAGGTCCGGGACGGACGGGTAGGCGTGGCGTCCCAGGGCACCTCCGCACTCATCTATGCGACCGGCGAGGCGAGGGCCGCTGTGGAAGCGCTGTTGCCCAGCATGCGACGCGAGCCATGGGCAGGTGCAGTCCTGACGGGCGACGCGCTGTCTGCCACCGGACTCTCCGGCAATACGCTGCTGGCGGCGGTCGACACGACGCGTCATGAGGAGACGAACCGCTACGGCATTCCCGGCACGCGCTGGCTGGTCGAGGATGGCGAGGGCACGCCGGAGATCGGCTGCGGTCATCATGGCGGACTGGGGCCCGGCGAAACACGGCCTTTCCTCGCGCTGGTCCATCCAGGCTTCGGGCGTGGCGAGATCGGACGCAAGACCAGTCTGGTCGACATCGCCCCCACGATCTTGGCCTTTCTCGGCCAGTCCCCGGAAGGCATGGACGGTGCGCCGATAACGATCTGACGGGCGCACTCCATTCGGTCACGCGGAGGTTTTCATGATGAAATTCGATCATCTGAACATACCGGTGAGTGGCCTCGAACGGTCTTGCGACTGGTACGTTTCAACCCTCGGGCTCAAGGTCGAATTCGAGATCCCCGATCGGCGCACCGTGGCGCTTCAGGACAGCGAGGGCTTTGCCATCTTCCTGCAGGAAGTCGGCGCCGGCGCTGCACCGAACGGCACAGCGCTGTGGTTCCAGGTCGACGATGTCGACGCGATCTTCGCCGGACTGGTCGGCGCGCGGCGTGGCCTTCACCCACGGTCCGCGCAAGGTCTTCTGGGGCTATGGTACCGAGCTGCAGGATCCGGACGGCAACCTCGTCCGGCTGTGGGACCAGCGGTCGATGGCGGAAAAATGAGCGATCGGCCGCGCGGATGGGCTTTCTTGACAGGTCGCGGCCCCGCCGCTTAATAGCGCCCACCCATGGCTGGGTAGCTCAGCTGGTTAGAGCACGGCACTCATAATGCCGGGGTCGGCGGTTCAAGTCCGCCCCCAGCTACCAATTTCGGCCCCCGGTCGCTGACCTTCATTGGTTTCTGGCCGGGGGCCTTTATTTTAGGGCCCAGCTCCGCCACTTTAGAACTATGGCCAACGGACATTCGCATC
>CANJHI010000157.1 GCA_947474005.1 Alphaproteobacteria bacterium
GCCGCCTCTGTCGCGGCAGGCCCAGGCGGCGGCCGCGCGGGCCGGCCGGCGCGTCGCCGGCTTCCATCCCAACGTTGTCCAGGCGCTGCTCTGCGTGGCGGGTTTTTTCTGCTGCATTCCGATGTCGGTGCCCTCGGCGCATCTCGTGGCCTTCTGCAGCGACATCGGCATTTCGCCGACGCGCAGCGCCGTCATCCTGTCGGTGATGCTGGCGGCGGCCTTCCTGGCGCGCCAGGCCTGGGGCGCGCTCGCCGACCGGATCGGTGGCTTGCGGACAATTTTGGCCGGGTCGGCCTGTCAGGCGGTCGCCATTGCCTGCTTCCTGACGACTCAGGACGAGGTCGGCCTGTTCGCGATTTCCGCCGCCTTCGGGCTGGGCTTCGCCGGCATCATCCCGTCCTACTCGGTGGCGATCCGGGATCTGTTTCCGTCCTCGGAGGCGTCGTGGCGCATGCCGCTCACGCTGTTCACGGCGATGAGCGGCATGGCTTTCGGCAGCTGGTTCGCCGGCTTCCTCTACGATCACTTCGCCTATTACGCGCCGGCCTTCGGCATCGGCGTGGCGTTCAACATCGCCAACCTGATGATCATCGGCTTCCTGGTCTATCGCACCGGCGGCCTGAAGCATCGACCCGCCTGGCCCGTCGTCGCCTGAGAAGACTCAAGAATCTTTCGGACTTACACAAATTCACCTCACCCTGAGGAGGCGCGCAGCGCCGTCTCGAAGGGTGGGGATCAGTCATGCTGTAGCCCATGCTTCGAGACGGCTGCTTCGCAGCCTCCTCAGCATGAGGTTGTCTTGTCCGCCAGCGTTGGCGATTTGATGTCAGACGGAAAGGCTCTAGGTCGCGCCGGTTGCCTGAGCCGGGCGCCAGCGCAGCAGGTAGGCTTGTATGCGCCGCACGATCGACGACAGGATCACGCCCACGATCGCCAGCACGAAGACGGCGACCATCATGCCGGCGGCCTCGCCGCGCGCGCCGGCCTCGATGATCATGCGGCCGATGCCGTGCTCGGCGCCGATGAACTCGCCCACGATCACGCCGATCAGCGAGAAGGAGATCGCAGGCGACAGCGAGGCGAACAGCCAGGCCATGGTCGAGGGCACGATCACGGTGCGCGTCACCTGCCATTCGCTGGCGCCCAGCAGGCGCGAGGCATTGATGTGGTCGCGGTCGACCGAGCGGGCGCCCTCGAAGGTGTTGAAGAACACCAGGAACACCACGACCAGCCAGGCGGTCACGATCTTGGAGGCGTCGCCGATGCCGAAGGCCAGGATGATGATGGGCGCGAGCGCGATGCGCGGGATCGAGTTGAAGGCGGTGATGTAGGGATAGAAGATCTCGCTGAGCCGATCCGAGCGGCCGAGCAGGAGGCCGAGCGCAAAGCCCGAGCTGACCCCGGTGGCGAAGCCCCACAGCGTGTTCTGCAGCGTGACCCAGGTGGCGATCCAGAGATTGTTCTCCGACCGCGCCATGCATTTCGCGAAGCCGCCGGCCATGTCCCAGGTCCATTGGTCGTCGGACGAGACCAGGCAGCTCATGCGCAGGAAGTGGCTGAAGATCATCGAGGGCTTGGAGACGAAATAGGGATCGAGCAGTTCGGGCACCAGCCACGGCACTGTCGCGTGCAGGTCCCAGCCCCATTCCCAGACGGCGAGGGCCGCAAGGCCGATGGCGATCTGCCACGCCAGGGTTGAGAGCCGCCTCATTCGCTGCGGTCCTTCATTCGCTGTGGCCTTTCGCGAATTCCTCGCCCAGCGAATGCCAGATCTTCGAGAACAGCTCGGCATATTCCCGGGTCTCGCGCAGCGTCACCGCGTTGCGCGGCCGCGCGAAGTCGACCTTGAAGTCCTGCTTCACGCGACCCGGCCGGGCCGACATCAGGATGATGCGGTCGGCGAGCGTCAGCGCTTCGCCCAGATCGTGGGTCACGAACAGCACGGTCTGGCGCGTATTTTCCCAGAGCTCGAGCAGCACCGAATGCATGTCGAGCTTGGTGTGGGTGTCGAGCGCGCCGAACGGCTCGTCCATCAGCAGGATTTCCGGCTCGGAGATCAGCGTGCGCATCAGCGACACGCGCTGGCGCATGCCGCCCGACAGCGAGGAGGGATAGAAGCGGCCGAAGCCGTCCAGGCCGGCCTGGTGGATGGCGCGCTCGACCTTGAGGCGGCGCTCGGCTGCGGGAACGCCCGCCAGCTCGAGCGCATAGCCGATGTTGTCCTCGACGGTGCGCCAGGGAAACAGCGTGTCCTTCTGGAACACGTAGCCGATATGGCGGATCGGGCGGCCGGGAACCACCGGCACGCCGTCGACGCGGATGGCGCCGCCGTTGGGCGCGATCAGCGTCGCCACCATGTTGAGGATGGTGCTCTTGCCGCAGCCCGAGGGGCCGAGCAGTGCCACGAACTCGCCGTCGTCGATGCGGAAGGAGGCGTCGTCGACCGCGACCACTTCGCCGCCGCCCTGGTGGGCGGCGCTGCGAAAGCTCTTGCGCAGGGCTTCGATCTCGATGCGGCAGCGTGCTGCCGCCGTCCCTTCAGGTGGGATACTTGGCATGCGCCGCCTTGAGGAACCTGTCGGCGACGGCGTCTTCGAGCTTGATCGGCTGCTTGATGCCGGTGAGCTCGCTGTACCAGACCTTCTCGCCGCGGGCGTAGGATTCCGGCGTGATCAGGCCGTTCCAGTCGGCGACATCCTTGAGCTCGCCGATCTCCAGCAGGTTGGCGTTGCGCGAGGTCGAGCCCACGAAGCGCTCGATGGTGCCCAGGATTTCCTCGGGACTGCTCTTCTTGATGAACTGCATCGAGCGCCACATCGCGTTGGTGAAGGCCTGGACCTTCTCCGGTTCCTTTTCGATCGTGGCGGTGAGGCAGAAGTTGACGTTCACCGGCACCGGGCCACCGATGATGGCGTTCCAGGGGCCGGCGTCGGAGGGCGAGTAGATGACCTTGCCCCAGCCGTTCTTCTCGGCTTCGCTCACCACCGAGATGGCGCTCGACAGCACGTCGATCTGCTTGGTCTTGAGCGTGCCCAGCATGGTGTCGACGTTGCCGACGCCCAGCCACGTCACCTTGTCGGCGAGCCCGAGCTTTTCCATGAAGTAGTACGACCACAGATGCGAGGTGCCGCCGAGCGAGGACACGCCGAAGATCGCCTTCTTGCCGTCGGGACGCTTCCAGGCGGCGGCCTTCTGCACCGTGTCGATACCCTGGTCGTAGAGGTCCTTGCGGATCGCGAAGCGCACGCCGGGCGCGCGCTGGTCGACGGTGTTGAGCGCCCGCGTCGGCCGTCCGTTCTTGTTGAGCTGCAGCACATGCAGGATATCGGCGATGGCGAAGTCGGCCTGGCGCGACGCCATGATCTCGCGCGTCTTCACGCCGCTGCCGCCCTGGATCAGCTTGAACTCGTAGCCTTCGTCCTTGAAGTAGCCCTTCTCCTGGGCGACGAACTGGACCTCGTAGGTCGGCACCGCGACGGGATAGACGCTGGAGCCGGTCTTTGCCTGGGCGCGCGCGCCGGTGGCAGAGAAGGCGGCGGCAGAGGCCGCGACAACGACCATCTCGCGACGCTTGATCAGGAAAGCCATGTCGTCCTCCGGTTCGTTTTGATTACGTCGCCGGATAGAGCCACGGCGTCGCCTGGCGTGCCTTGGCCTGATGGGCGGCGATCTCGGCTTCGCGCAACAGCGTCAGCGCCACCTCGTTCAATCCCTTGAGGAGCGAGTCGCGGCGGATGCCGTCGACCTGGAACTCGATGCGTCGGCCGCTGGGCGTCGTCACCGTGCGGTTGTGCAGGTCGACGGCGAGGCGCGGCTCGTGGTTGCTGCCGGGCCGTGCCGCGGTCTCGAGCTCGCCCGCGATGGCTTCGACGTCGGCGCGGCTCAATTGGATCGGCAGCACGCCGTTCTGGAAGCAGTTGTTGAAGAAGATCGGCCCGAAGGAGGGCGCGATCACGCAGCGCACGCCCATGCCCATCATCGCCCACACCGCGCCCTCGCGGCTGGAGCCGCAGGCGAAGTTGTCGCCGGCGACCACGATCTGCGCGCCGCGAAAGGCCGGCTTGTGCAGGAAGAACTCGGGATTTTCGCTGCCGTCGGGCAGGTAGCGCCACGGCTCGAAGGCATAGGGGCCGAGGTCGGCCTGGGCGACGTCGCGCAGGCGGTGGATGGGGATGATGATGTCGGTGTTGACGTTCTGGCGCATCAGGGGCGCGGCCAGCGCATCGAGAACGGTGAAGGCATCCATGTCGGGGTTCCCTAGATCGAACGAACGTCGGCGATGCGGCCGGCGATGGCGGCGGCCGCGGCCATCGCGGGGCTCGCAAGATGCGTGCGCCCGCCCGGTCCCTGCCGTCCGACGAAGTTGCGGTTGGAGGTCGAGACGCTCCGCTGGCCCGGCGCGATCGTGTCGCCGTTCACCGCGAGGCACATGGAACAGCCCGGCTCGCGCCATTCGAAGCCGGCGTCGAGAAAGACGCGGTCCAGTCCCTCGGCCTCGGCCTGGCGTTTGACGTTCTCCGAACCGGGCACGACCCAGGCGCGGACATGGCCCGCCACCTTGCGGCCTTTGGCGACGGCGGCGGCGGCACGGATGTCGGACAGCCGGCCGTTGGTGCAGGAGCCGATGAACACCCAGTCGATTTTCGTCTGATCTAGGCGCGCACCGGCTTTCAGGCCCATGTAGTCGAGCGCGGCCTGCATCGACTGCTGCTTGTCGGGATCGCCCGCCTGGGCCGGATCGGGGATCGTGTCGGTGACGGCGATCACATGCTCGGGGCTGGTGCCCCAGGTGACCTGCGGCACGATCTTGTTCATGTCGACTTTCACTTCGACATCGAATTGTGCGTCGGCATCGCTCGCGAGCGACCGCCAGTCGGCGACGGCTGCGTCCCATTGCGCGCCCGTCGGGGCATAGGGGCGGCCCTTCAGGAATTCGAAGGTTTTTTCGTCGGGCGCGATCATGCCGATCTTGGCGCCGAGCTCGATCGAGAGATTGCACATGGTGAGGCGGCCCTCGACCTCGAGCGCGCGCACGGCGCTGCCGGCATATTCGACGGCGTAGCCGGTGCCGCCGGCGGTGCCGATCTGGCCGATCAGGAACAGGATCATGTCCTTGGGCGTGACGCCGGGATGACGCGTGCCCTCGAAGGTGGCGCGCATGCGCTTGGGCTTGCGCTGCACCAGCGATTGCGTCGCCAGCACATGGATCACCTCGGTGGCGCCGACGCCGAAGGCGATCGCACCCATGCCGCCGTGCGTGCAGGTGTGGCTGTCGCCGCAGACCAGCAAGGTGCCCGGGAGGCTGATGCCCTGCTCCGGCCCCATGACATGGACGATGCCCTGGCCGGGCTCGCCGAGGTCAAACAGTTTGATGCCCCAATGCTTGGCCTCGTCGCGCATGGCGTAGAGCCGGGCGGCGTGCGGCTTCAGCGTGTCGTGGGTGCGGCCGGGCGCGGTCGAGATGACATGGTCGAAGGTGGCAAAGGTGAGGTCGGGATTGCGTACGCGATAGCCCGCGTCCTTGATCGCGGCTAGCCCGCGACCGCCGCCGTCGTGCATGAGATGGCGGCTGATGTGCAGCAGCGCATAATCGTCGCCGAGATCGGCGATGACATGGCGTTGCCAGATCTTGTCGAACAGGGTCTGTCCCGGCATCGGTTGCTCCTCCCGTCAGCCGGCTCTCGCAGCTGTTCGGACCGATACCCCATCACCTTTCGGTGGCGGCGACAACCTCGGCGCGGGTCGGGCGTTCGGCGGGCGAAAGACCTAGGCGACGCTGTTCGTAAGCCGTCCGAGGCCCTCGATCTCGATCGTCACCCGGTCTCCGCGCTGCAGGAACTTGGGCGGCGTGAAGCCGATGCCGACACCTGCCGGCGTGCCGGTGGCGATGACATCGCCCGGCTGCAGCGTGATCCCCGCCGAGATCGTCTCGATCAGGGTCGGGATGTCGAAGATGAGGTCGCGCGTATTGGCGTTCTGGCGCAGCTCGTCGTTCACCCAGCATTTCACGCTGAGGTTTTCCGGATCGACCTCGTCGGCGGTCACCAGCCACGGGCCCATCGGACAGAAAGTGTCGAGCGATTTGCCGAGGAACCACTGCTTGTGCTTGCCCTGCAGGTCGCGGGCCGTCACGTCGTTGATGATCGTGTAGCCGCAGACATGGTCATAAGCCTGGGCTTTGGAGATCCCGCGTCCGCCGCGGCCGATCACCACGCCGAGCTCGGCCTCGTAGTCCAGCGAATCGCTGACGCCCGTCGGATAGCGAATGTCGACGCCGTCGGCGATCACGCATTCCGGCACCTTGGTGAAGATGATCGGTGCGGTCGGGATGGCATCCGCCGCGGAGCTGGCGCTGCTGTCGAAGCCGCTCTTCGTGAATTCCCGCGCGTGCTCATGATAGTTCTTGCCGACGCACATGACATTGCGCGCCGGCCGCGGGATCGGCGCCTCGACGTCTACCGAGACCAGCGGAATGCCGGCGCCGCTCCGCTTGAGCCGTGGCTTGATCTCGTCAAGGTCAGCCAGGATGGCGGCGAGGTTGGGCACGGGACGTCCCAGCATGGCCTCGAGCGGCCAGACGGTCTTGGTGTCGGGGTCAACCAGGACAGCCATGGACCGGCCGTCGTGCGTGACGGTGGCGAGCTTCATAGCGGCTTCGGCGGCTCGGCCGCGTTGCTCCAGCCCTTTTTCTCGGCGTCGAAGAACGAGGCGAAGACCTTGCGGATGGTGCTCTCGGCGATGTCGCGGGTGATGAAGACCACGCGGCTCTTGCGGTCGTCGCCCTCGGGCCAGGCTTCCAGCGTGGCCGGCGGATGGAAGACGTGCTGCACGCCGTGGATGACGACGGGCTTGTCGGTGTCCTTGACGTTCAGGATGCCCTTCATGCGGAGCAGGTCGGGCCCGCGGTAAGTCACCAGCGCGTCGAAGGCGGCGGCCACCGTCGACCAGCTCATCGGCTCGTCGAAAGTCATGCAGAAGGAGCGGATGCGGTCGTCGTGCCGATTCACATCGTGCGGATCCTGCTCGCCATGCCCCTCATGCTTGTGATCGTGGTCATGCCCATGGTCGTGGCCGTGATGATGGCCGTGGCCATGATCATGGCTGCCTTCATAGGCTTCGGCCGCCAGCCACTTCTTCACGTCGGCGGTCTTGCTCTCGGGATTGTAGAGGCCGGCATTCAGGATCTTGTTGGGATCGATCTCGCCCGCCTCGACGGTCTGGAACGGCGCGCCGGGATTGAGATGGTGCAGGCGATGCTTCAGCTCGGCGAGCTTGGCGGCGTCGGCGATATCGACCTTGGTGAGCAGGATGCGGTCGGCGACGGCGGCCTGCTTGATCGCCTCCTCGTGGTTGTCGAGCGTGTTCGAACCGTTCACGCCGTCGACCGTGGTCACCACGCCGTCGAGGCGGTAGCGCGAGGCGAGCAGCGGATCGGTCATCAAGGTGTGGAGGATCGGCGCCGGATCGGCGAGGCCGGTGGTCTCCACCACCATGCGCTTGAACTGGCTGATCTCGCCGCGCGAGCGCTTCAGGAACAGCTCGCTCATGGTGCGCACCAGGTCGCCGCGCACGGTGCAGCACAGGCAGCCCGAGTTCAGCGTCACCATGCCCTCGTCGTCGGACTTCTCGACCAGCAGATGGTCGAGCCCGATTTCGCCGAACTCATTGATGATGACGGCGGTGTCGGCGAGCTCGGGCCGGCGCAGCAGCTTGTTCAGCAGCGTGGTCTTGCCGCTGCCGAGAAAGCCCGTCAGCACAGTGACGGGAATGCGCTGTTCGGCGGCGGTGGGGGTATCGCTCATGGGTGGAATCCTGACTGAAAGCGGACTAGGCCCGTCGCCAGAACCGCTCGGCTTCCCTGAATTCCTTCCAGGCCCGCTCCAGGCGGCGACGGCGGCGTTTTTCGCCGGACGCCACCTGCTTGGCGAGGGCCTTGAGCGGCAGGGCCACGTCCTCCTGGGGACGGGCCGCCGTCGCGAGATCGGCCAGCACCTGGGCTGCCACCGCGCGATCGTTCAAGGCGCCGAGCGCGCCCTGCAGGCGTGCCGTCGCGTCGATATAGGGCTTCACCCCGCCCGGCGCAAAGGCCGGGCCGAAATAGGTCGCCGCATAGCGCAGCTTCTTGATGGCGATGCGCAGCCGATGCAGGCGATCGGTATCGAACTGGTCGAGCTTGCGGGCGCGGCGGAGGACCTTGGCGTGATGCAGGCCGAGGACGGCGCGGCCGAACGTATCGAGGCGTTCATCGGACGCGGGAGCGGGCGGCTCGGCCGCGAAACTTGCGAGCGTGTGACTGAAGGTGGCGAAGCGCGCGCCCGACAGGGCCGCCCGTGCGTGCTGAAGATGGATCTCGGCCAGGCGATTGCCGATCCGCCGCACCGGCGCCGGCACGTCGGCGACGGTTTCCGTGAGGAATACCTGAAGGTCGCGCGCCGGGCCGCATTCGCGGGCCAGCCACTTGGCCTCGGCGGCGAGCGCCCGGACGCCCGGCCCATGGACGGCGCTCCGGAACAGGCCGAAGGCCGCGCGCAGGCGGCGCAGCGCGACACGGGTCTGGTGGATGCCGTTGGGACGGGCGCTTTTCAGCACCGCCGCCCGGTATTTCAGGAGATCGGCATGGCAGCCGGCCACGATGAGCCGCAGGGCGGTCTCGGGATCGGTGTCGGCACGAAGTCTCGATTCAGGCGATGGGGCCATGCCCGGGCGACGGTAACGGCCGGCCGGGGCCGGGCAACCGCAAATAACGACACTCTCGTGAAGGTTTTGTGTCATTTGGGTTGGCGCCCCCGCTCCGCAGAGCGGGACGATTTCGCTGGAAACCCCGCGACTTAGCGCCGTTTCCGGTGGCGGCGGGCGGCATGGGTGCCCTAGATTTACCAAATGAGCATCGATGCGGCTGCCTTCAAAAAGGGCATGCGCCACCTCGCGGCAAGCGTGACCCTGATCACCACCCGCCACGGCGACCTGCGCGGCGGGCTGACGGCGACCGCCGTATGCTCGGTGTCGGCCGAGCCGCCACAGATCCTGGTCTGCGTCAACAAGACGGCCAGCGCCCACGATCACATCGGCGAATCAGGCTTCTTTTGCATCAACATCCTGAGCCCCCTCCATCGCAAGATCGCCGAGCGCTTCGCCGGCATGGATGGCGTCGAAGGCGACGATCGCTTTTGCGACATGGGCGACTGGTCGACGCTCACCACCGGGGCACCGGTGCTGAAAGGCTGCCCGGTGTCGTTCGACTGCAAGCTGGTGACCCGCCTGTCGGCCGGCACGCACACCATCTATATCGGCGAGATCGTCGACCTCACGCTCGATCCCGAGGCGACGCCGCTGCTCTATGCCGACGGCGCCTTCGTGCATGTCGACGCGCTCAAGAAGGCGGCGCACGCCACCTGAAGCGGCTTGAAGCCGCAGTAGCGCCGTTCCGGCGAAGTCATTATGTTCCGCCCGCCTGTTGGGGCGTCGCCAAGCGGTAAGGCAGCGGATTTTGATTCCGCCATTCCCAGGTTCGAATCCTGGCGCCCCAGCCAGCCACCCCCGAGTGGGGCGGCCATTCCAGAGACACCTCGGCAAAGGTCGCGAACGCCGGGCCTTTTGCCGGCTATGGCGAGACCAGAGACCGGCCTTTTTTCTAAAGTTCTGAGCAAATTGCCGGTTTTGGCCCGAGTGTCTCTGGGGCGCCCAGATGGTGGTCTCACTCCGTGTTGCAGCTTACCGGAGCATGATCAGCATCCGAGTCGAAAGGCTGGCCGGATAGTTTGATACTGGGACAGAGTGACGCTGCGGGCCGACGTCAAAATGAGGTCAGCTGCAGATCCCAGTCGGCGGGAATGCCTCGATTAAGGCGGGCCATCAGGCCGCCGTGCAGACGCCGCCGGCCATCGAGTAGTTCGCGGGTCAGGCCCGGCGCCAGGAACGCAAGAGGCAGGACTTTGTGAACGTACCCCGGGGTGACACCCGCCTTCGAGGCGAGTTCCTGGAAGGAATGTGCCTCACCCTGCTCGAGCCAGGTGCGCCACTCATGTGCCCGACCAAGTGCCTTCAGCAGGACGGGATCGGGACCGGTCCTTCCGTCGTCGAGGACAACGGCACGATTGCGATGGGCAATTTTGGCTCGCACGACGATGGTTCGGCTTTCTCCTTCGTCATCTCCAGGCATGTCGTCGGTGGCGGCCTTCACGATCTCGATACGGTCCGCGTGCACCACAACGCGCTCGACCCGCTTGCGCAGCAACTCCGAGGCGGAGCCTGATCCGTCATTGCCGCTGGTGTCAATCGGCATTCAAAAGGGACCCCGGATCGGCGTCCAAAAGGGACCCTCCTGAGGGTCGGGTTTTGACGTCAGCGCACCCGCCTTCGGAGCTTTTTGGCAGGCTAACAATCAGGGCGGCGGCAGGGTCGGTGGGTATGTAGGCGAAGGCGAGCATTTCCCCGCGTTGCCCAGCCGCAAACCAACCGAGGCAGGGAACGCGGGGGAAGCGCAGCCGCTCCGCGAAGCGGATCGTCCACATATCCACGGACTTCATTGGCGTGACCAAGCACAAGACCGGTGCTTTGGCAGTTCTCGGACGCCAACCTCGCCTGCCTCAGGCGCGGCTCTTGAAGCGCCAGCTGTCGTTGCCGGTCTCGACGATGTCGCAGTGATGGGTCAGGCGGTCGAGCAGCGCGGTCGTCATTTTGGCATCGCCGAAGACGGTCGGCCACTCGCCGAAGGCGAGGTTTGTAGTGACGATGATCGAGGTACGCTCATAGAGTCGGCTGACAAGGTGGAAGAGGAGCTGGCCGCCGGATTGGGCGAACGGCAGATATCCGAGCTCATCGAGAACGATGAAGTCCAGGCGTGTCATTTGATCGGCGAGACGGCCCTGTCGTCCGTTGCGGGTTTCAGCCTCGAGGCGGTTTACAAGATCAACCACATTGTAGAAGCGGCTTCGTGCCCCGGAGCGGATGCAGCTTCTGGCAATGGCGATGGCAAGATGGGTCTTGCCAGTGCCGGTGCCGCCGATCAGCACGACATTGCGCTGCTGGGCGATGAAGCCACCGCCGGCAAGGTCGTTGACGAGCGTCTGGTTAATCGGCGTACCCTCGAACTGGAAGTCATCGAGGTCCTTGGCGAGCGGCAGCTTGGCGATGGTGAGCTGGTACTTGATCGAGCGCGCCTGCTTCTCGCCGATCTCGGCTTTGAGCAGATCGCCGATGATGCGCTGGGGCTCGTGCTGGCGTTTGACAGCGGTGGCAATGATCTCATCGAAGGCGGCCTTCATGCCATAGAGCTTGAGCTCGGCCATGAGGTCGAAGAGTTGAGTGCGTTCCATCAGACGGTTCTCCTGAGGTTGTCGTAACGGGCACAATCGGCGAGCGGCGCATGGCGCAGGGTCAGGGCGGCGGGTGTGAGGATGGTGGCCGGCGGGGTGGGATCGCGCTGACGGGCCAGGATGTTGAGAACGACATCGGCGGAGTGGACGCCGTGGGTGAGTGCCTCGGCGCAGGCGGCTTCGACCGCCGCCAGCCCGTCGGTCAGCACCACGGCGAGGATATCGACCATCTGTCGATTGCCGTCGGCGACGCTGGCGAGCTTGCGCCGCACGCGCTCCATGGCGGCCGGCAGCACCCAGTCCTTGAAGGGAGCGCCGTTGCGTAGAGCGCCGGGCTTGCGGGCGAGCACGGGCACGTAATGCCAAGGATTGTAGAGGGTAGCGCCGCGACCGAACGAGCGAAGATGCTCGGCGACGATCTGCCCATCCTGACGGATCACGATGCGGTCGGCATAGGCATGGACCTCGACGGGACGTCCAACGGCGCTGGCGGCGACGGAGTATTTGTTGTTGTCGAAGCGCACCAGGCAGGTTTTGGAGACCGATGCCGGCACCTCATGGAAGCCGTCGAACCGGCCGGCATAGGGAACGAGCTTCGGTCGCTCCGCTTCGAACACCTCCCAGATCGTCTGGTCGGTCAACTCCGGATGGCGATGCGTCTTGGCGTAGGCGATGCTTTTGTCGACCAGCCAGGCGTTCAGCTCGTCAAGGTTCTTGAACCGCAGCCGCGGCGTGAAGAACCGCTCGCGCACCAGCCCGACCTGGTTCTCGACCTGGCCTTTTTCCCAGCCCGAAGCCGGGGTGCAAGCGACCGGGTCGACCAGGTAATGGCTGCACATCTGCAGGAAACGCCGATTGTAGACGCGCGCCTTGCCAACGAGGATTGTCTTCACCGCGGTCTTCATGTTGTCGTAGATGCCGCGCTGGCAGGCTCCTTTGAACAAGGCGAAGGCCCGATCGTGGGCATCGAATACCATCTCCTGCGTCTCGCGCGGATAGGCGCGCACGAACATCATGCGACTGTGACAGAGCCGGACATGGGCGGCCTTTACGACGACCGTCACGCCGTTCAGCACGACGACCTCGTGGCTCCAATCGAACTGGTAGGCTTCACCTGGCGCAAAGCTCAATGGCACGTAGGCCGCCGCGATCGACACGCCGCGCTTCTTGCTCCACCGTCGGGCGTAGCGCCGCACGGCATCGTAGCCGCCGGCGTATCCGCGCGCCCGCAACTCCTCAAATAGTCGGATCAGCGTCAGGCGTTCGCGCGCCGCCTTCGCTTCGTTCGCCAACAGCAGTTCATCGAGCTGATCAATCCACGGACCAATCTTCGGAAGCGGTTGCGCCTCTCGCTCGTAGTGGAACTCCGTTGCCTTCGAGCGGACTACTTTCCGCACGACCTTCCGTGACAATCTCAACTCCCGGCAGATCATCTTGATCGGCTTGCCCTGGGCAAAAAATGCCAGGCGGATCTTCCTGATCGTTTCCACAATCAACATCCCAATCTCGGCTCCCATAATCTTGGAAGCCACTGTGGACCCTCAGCTCCCGGGGTCCCGTTTGGATGCCGATTACCCCGAAAACGGGGTCCTTATTCCATGCCGAATCACAAGCGGGAGAGTCGAATGCCTCGCCATCGCCTGAGCAACAGGCCCCAAGAACCATACGTCAGTGAAGCAGACCAATTGCTGGCGCGGCGCGTTCACAGCTCCTACGAGTCGTACGCTAGGCTCAAGCTTTCAATGGCTCACTTCCACTGGGGCGGGGAGGGAGTGGAGAAGCGGGCCCGAAAGAGACTCATTGAATGGGCAAGGACCC
>CANJHI010000158.1:0-13056 GCA_947474005.1 Alphaproteobacteria bacterium
CACGGCCGCATCTGCTGCGCGTCGTCGGGCCCAACACCATCGGCTATGCCATGCCGAAGCTGGGACTGAACGCGAGCTTCGGGCCGGGCAACCTCAAGGCGGGCCGCATCGCCGCGGTGGCGCAGTCGGGCGCGGTGCTGGCCGCACTGGCCGACTGGGGCACGGCCCAGGGCATCGGCTTCTCGCACCTGATCTCGATGGGCGACATGAGCGACGTCGATTTCGGCGACGTGCTCGACATGTTGGCGCGCGACTACGAGACGCGCGCCGTACTGATGTACGTCGAGGGCATCAGCCAGGCGCGCAAGTTCATGTCGGCAGCACGTGGCGTCGCCCGCATAAAACCGGTGATCGCGCTGAAGGCCGGCCGCCACGCCGCCGCCGCCAAGGCCGCGGCCTCGCACACCGGTTCCATGGCGGGCTCGGCCGCCGTCTATGACGCAGCCTTCGCGCGCGCCGGCCTCGTGCGCGTGAAGGGCCTCGGCGAATTGTTCGATGCCGCCGAGACACTGGGCTACGGCATCTCGCCGCGCACCGAGCGGCTGGCGATCCTGACCAATGGGGGTGGCGTCGGCATTATCGCCACTGACCTCCTGATGGACGAAGGCGGCGAACTGGCGACGCTGGCGCCCAAGACGTTGGCTCAACTCGGCAAGCTGATGCCGCGGGCGTGGTCGCATGGCAACCCGGTCGACATCGTGGGCGATGCCGACGGGCCGCGTTACGCCGCGGCGCTCGACGCGCTGGCCGACGATCGCGGCGTCGGCGCCGTGGTGGCCATGAACGTGCCGACGGCGCTCACCTCGCCGGAGGATGCGGCGCGCGCGATCGCGGGGGCCGCCGGCGCCAAGGTCGTGCCGGTGATCGGCTGCTGGATCGGCGGCCCGCAGGCGGCAGCAGGCCGCAACGTCCTGCACGCCGCCAGCATGCCGGCCTACGACACGCCGCTCCGCGCCGTGCGCGGCTTCATGCACATCGTGCAATACCGCCGCGGTCAGCGCGCGCTTCAGCGCACGCCGCCATCAATTCCTGACGCGCGCGCCGACACGCAACTGGTGCGCGCCATCGTCTATGGCGCGCTTGCCGACAAGCGTTCGATCCTGACCGAGCCCGAAGCCAAGCGGGTGCTGGCGGCCTATGGTATTCCCGTGGTGCCGACCGAGATCGTGCTCGACGCGGCTGAAGCCGCCGCCGCTGCGGTGCGCATCGGCTTTCCGGTGGCGGTGAAGATCCTGTCGCGCCAGATCACACACAAGAGCGACGTCGGCGGCGTGGCGCTCGATCTCGCCTCAGATCAAGCGGTTGTCGATGCCGTGCGGACCATGACCGGCAATGCACTGGTGAAGGCACCCAAGGCCCGGATTGACGGCTTCGTCGTGCAACCCATGATCAAGCGGCCGCACGCCGTCGAACTGATCCTGGGAGCGGCGGAGGATCCAGTGTTCGGGCCGATCCTGCTGGTCGGCCACGGCGGCGTCGCCGCCGAAGTGGTGGACGACAAGGCGCTGGCGCTGCCGCCACTCGATCTCGTGCTGGCTGAGGATGCGCTGAGCCGCACCCGCGTCGACCGGCTGCTGCGCGGCTATCGTGACCGTGCGCCGGCCGCGCGCGGGGCGGTGGCCGAGGCCATGGTGCGGCTGTCGCAGCTCATCGCCGATGTCGGCGAGATCGCCGAACTCGACATCAATCCGCTGCTGGCCGACGCCGACGGGGTGCTGGCGCTCGATGCCCGCATCGTCGTGAGAAAGCCCGAGGCAGGGCAGGAGCGGGCGGCACGCTTTGCCATCCGACCCTATCCGGTCGAGCTCGAAGCCGAAGTCCAGCACGGCGAGGAGAAGCTTCGCATCCGCCCGATCCGGCCGGACGATGAACCCTTGATCCAGGCGTTTACGCGTCACCTCAAGCCGGAGGACGTGCGCATGCGCTTCTTCGGGCCGCTGCGCGAACTCACGCACGAGATGGCGGCGCGTCTGACGCAGATCGACTACGACCGCGAGATGGCGTTCCTGTTGCTGGACGGCGACACGCTCGTGGGCGTGGGCCGGCTCGCCGCCGATCCCGGCTTCGAGCAGGCGGAGTTCGCGCTGATCGTCGCCTCCGACCGCCAGGGCCGCGGCTACGGCACGCTGCTGCTCACCCATGTGCTCCACTACGGCAAGTCGCGCGGCATCAAGCGCGTGGTCGGCCATGTGCTGCGCGAGAACGACAAGATGCTCACGCTCGTTAAACGGCTGGGCTTCCGTCGCGAAGGCATGCGCTCGGGCGAGCCCGATCTGCGGGTGGTGAAGTCGCTCGGCGGTCTGTAACGTCTGTATCCGTGGCCATTCAGGATTGAGGCCGAATAGGGGCGACAGGCCAAGGCGTTAGGGCGAATCGTTGATATGGCATCGAAGAAGAACAGAAGCGGGAAGTCGAACAGAAGGAGTCCGAAACCGCCGCCGAGCCGCCTCGAGCGCCTGCGCGCGCGCTTTGGATCCGTCGGTGCGTGGATCGATGCCCATCGCTGGCACTCGATCGTGGTCGGTCTTCTGCTGCTGTTCTTCGGCAGCCTTGTCGGTGGCTATTTGGGGGCTGGTTGGCTCGAGAAGGTCGACCGTGACCGGCTGGCGCGCGAGACGATAGAGGATATGAAGCGCGGCACGCCCGCCGAACCCGACGCGAAATACGCCCGCATCGAGGACATCCCGGGCCTGCCTAAATACACCGAAGTCGAACCGGGCAAGCCGCGGCCCACGCTCGAGGAGAAGCCGCGTCCGGCAGACAAGCCTGCGCAGCTGGCGGCGGCGATATCGAGCGACCAGGCGTGGCGGCGCAACGCCGTGCCGTTCCGCGACCTCAACACGCGGCCACTGATCGCCATCGTGATCGACGACGTCGGGCTCGACCGGCCACGCTCGAAGCGCGCCTGGGAGCTGCCGAGCCCGTTGACGATGTCGTTCCTGCCCTATGCCAAGGACCTGCGAGATCAGGCGCGCGCCGCGCGCGGGCGAGGCCACGAGCTGATGCTGCACCTGCCGATGGAACCCACTGGACGCAACGATCCCGGTCCCGGCGCGCTGCTGGTCTCGATGACCGACACCGAGATCCGCCAGCGCACGGCCACCGCGCTCGACAGCTTCGAAGGCTTCGCCGGCGTCAACAACCACATGGGCAGCCGCTTCACCGCCTTCCGGCCGGGCATGGAGACGGTGCTGCGCCAACTCAAGCCGCGCGGCCTGATGTTCCTCGACTCGCGCACGACGAAGGACTCGGTGGGCGACCAGACGGCGCAGGAACTGGGCGTGCCCGGCATCGTGCGCCATGTCTTCCTCGACGACGATGAATCGCTCGATGCAGTACGCCGCAAGCTCGCCGATGCCGAGGCCGTGGCGCGCCGGCAGGGTTTCGTCGTCGCCATTGGCCATCCGCACGAAGCGACGCTGCAGGCACTGGCGGAATGGCTGCCGACCGTTCAGGGCAAGGGGCTGGCGCTGGCGCCGGCAACCGCCGTGTTGCGCAAGCGCAACGGCTGGGAGTGAGACGCCTCTAGCCTTCGAGGTTCTTGTAGATCGGCGAGCCCGGTCCTCCGGGTTGGCGAAGCACCTGCTGCCTCATGCGCGGATGGAAGCTGACGTCGACGCAGCGGTTCTTTTCGTAGATGAGCTGATCGAACTTCAGCTGGCTATCCCGGATTTTCTTTGCCGCTGAGAGATCGTCAAAACCATCGACGTGGAAATCAGCGGCGTGGCCCAAGGCATGGTCGGAGTCGGGCACACCACCGACTACGGCATTCACCTCGGGATTGCGATAACCGCTGGTGATTTCGATCGGGCAGTTGAACAGTGCCCGCACCACCTCCATCTGGTTCGTCAGGTTCTACAAATTCACCATGTGCTCAGGGGGCGGTGTGTTCTCGACACCCATCGAAAGCGCTTTGCTCGAGATTGTGAATTCGGCCAAAAGGAAGTGCGATATGAGTTGCATGAATGTCTCCTCGCTCAACCTATCCTGGGATAGTACGCGGCGTCATCGGTCCGACAAGAGCGGCGGTGGGACGGATGGCCTGCCGCTCCGTTACTATGCTCGCCGAAAGTCTCGAGGAGGAAGCAGCGTGCGTTACAACAAACAGGCGATGATCGTGGCCCCGCAGCCCGAATCCACGGAGGCGGGGGCCGATGTGCTGCACGAGGGCGGCAACGCCGTCGATGCCGGCATCGCCTGCGCGCTGGTCCAGGGTGTGGTCGATCCGCTGATGTGCGGCATCGCGGGTTTCGGTAGCTGCGGCATCTACATGCCGGGCAAGAAGTTCCACGGCTACATCGATGCCCACGCGCCGGCGCCGCTCGCGTCGCGGCCCGACATGTGGGCCAACCTTATCGAGAGCGAGGCGCGCGACGGCTATGGGTTCATCCTGAAGGGCCGGGTAAACGACATCGGCTACAAGTCGATCTGCACGCCGGCCAATCTGAAAATGTACTACGAGGCGCACAAGGCACACGGCAGCCTGCCGTGGTCGCGCATCGTCGAACCGGCCATCGCCTGGGCCGAGAACGGCTGGACGGTGCGGCCGCACGTTCACTACTGGTGGTCCGACGACGGCTCCTTCGGCCGCGCACCCAATTTCGAGCGCACCGGCTTCACCGCGGCGGCGCGCGCGCTTTACTGTCGGGCCGACGGCAGACCCAAGCGTGTCGGCGATGCGGTCGTGAACCGCGACTACGGCCAGACCTTGCGTGCCATCGCCAAGGTCGGCGCCGATGTCTTCTATTCCGGCGAGATCGCCCAGGCGATTGCCGAGGACATGAAGAAGAACGAGGCACTTCTGTCGCGGGAAGACCTCGAAGCGTGGAAGCCCACGCACAATCCGCCGCTGTGGGGTGACTATCGCGGCTATCAGGTCTCGTCCAACCAGCCGCCGGGTGGCGGTGTGATGCTGATCGAGATGCTGAACATCCTGGAGAATTTCGATCTCCGCGGGATGGAACACAATTCGGCGGAATATCTGCGCGTCGTGGCGGAGGCGATGAAGCGCGCCACTATCGACAAGGATGCCCATGTCGGCGATCCGAAGTTCGTGAACGTGCCGGTCGAGCAGTTGACGTCGAAGGCCTATGCCAGGGACATGGCCGACGAGATCAGGCGCGGCGTGAAGGCCGAGGTGCTCCGTTTCAATTCAGGCGCCATTTCCAAGGACACGACGCACATCTCGGTCCTCGACAAGGACGGCAATTGTTTCACCATGACCCATTCTCTCGGCATGCCCTCGGGCGTCGTCACGCCGGGCCTGGGCTTCATGTACAACGGCTGCATGGGCGTGTTCGATCCACGGCCGGGCCGCGCCGGCTCGATCGCCCCGGGCAAGGCACGTTTCAGCTCCGTGGTGCCGTCGATCATCTTCAAGGACGGCAAGCCTCATGTCATTATTGGCGCGCCTGGCGCTACGCAGATCGCCATGGGCGTGCTGCACGTGATCCTGAATGCGCTCGACTTCGACATGACCATGGTAGAGGCCGTGAGCGCGCCGCGCTTCTCGGCAACCTCGGACACGATCGACATCTCCAATCGCATCCAGGGCAAGGTCGAGCGCGAGCTGAAGGGGCAGGGCTATCCCTTGGTGCGCAGCCCCTACACCTTCGGTTTCGCGGCGGTTCACGCCATCCGCATCCACGACGACGGCCTCGACGGCGGCGCCGACCCGGGCCACGACGGCGTGGTGATTGCCGTCTAGAAGCAGCGCTCGCTACGGCGTCGTCAGGCCAGGCGGCGGACGCCTCGCGTTCGACGCCTGCTCGTAGGCGTACGCCAGCCTCAGCAGTTTGGCTTCGCTCCAGGCACGGCCGGCAAAGGTGATGCCGAGTGGATAGTCCGGTGTTTCCTTGGTGCCCACGCCGGAGATGAAGCCGCCCGGCACCTGCACACTGGGATATCCCGATTTGGCCGCGAGCGCCGAGCCGATCGCCCCGGGAAACATCACGGCATCGAGCCTGTGTTCGGTCATGTAGGCATCGATCCCATGCTCCTTGGCAGCCATCAAGTCCATCGCGCGCGCCGACTTGTATTCCAGCTCGGAAAGATCGCCCTTGGTCGCCTGTGCGGCGAGGAACAGGTCCTGGCCGTAGCGCAGAGCCTTGTCGGCATTGGCCTTGTTGAAGGCGATGACGTCGGCCAGCGTCTTGGTCTTCGTGCCGGTCGCCCAGTCGCGTAGATAGAGATTGAGGTCGCGCTTGAGCTCGTAGATGAACACGAGCGACGCCGTGCCCGCCGTCCCCTTGTTGAGGCCGAGCGGATTGCGATTGAGGACGGCCATCGTCGTGCCGGGTCCGCCGATCCAGCTGATCTCCGGAAGGGCGGCGCGTACGATCGTGGCGCCGAGGTCCTGCAGCACCTTGGTCGCCTGCGCCATCACATCCTTCGAGCGCTGCGACAGAGGGCCGTAAAAGGGATCGTTCAAGGGATCGTCCGGATCGCTCGGCAGGCCGATGCGCGCGCCCTTCAAGCCGTCCTTGTCGAGCCCGGCGGTATAGTCCTGCGGTCTCTGCTGGTGCTGCGTCGCCGGATCCTGCGGATCGCGTGCGGCGAGCACGTTCAGCAGGATCGCGGCATCGCGCACGGTGCGGGCGAGTGGCCCCGCGGTATCCTGGCTGTGCGAAATCGGGATGATGCCGCTGCGGCTGATCAATCCGACCGTCGGCTTGACCGTGACGAGGCCGTTCTGGGTGGCGGGACTGAGCAGCGACCCCGAGGTCTCGGTGCCGATCGCTGCCGCGCACAGGCCGGCCGCGACCGCGACCGCCGAGCCGGCGCTTGACCCGCCGGGTTGCACCAGCGGGACGACCTGATCGATCATCATGTCTGGCGAGTAGGGGTTCTTCACATAGCCGCCGAGCGAGCTGTAGCCCGACGGCATGCCGACCGCGAGGATGTTGGCGAATTCGGTCAGGTTGGCCTTGCCGAGGATCACCGCGCCCGCGGCGCGCAGCCGTTTGACGACGGCCGCATCGTCCTTCGCACGCGCCGTCTCGAGCGCCAGCGAGCCCGCGGTCGTGTGCTGCTTGTCGCCCGTCGCGATATTGTCCTTGATCAGGATCGGCACACCGGCGAGCGGCTGATTGGCCGAAGGTTTGATGTTGTCGAGGCGCCCCGCGATCGCCAGCGCTTCGGGATTGAGCTCGCGCACCGAATTGAGGGCCGGTCCGCCACGATCGTAGGCTTCTATGCGCGCTAGATACGCCTTGGTGAGCGCAGTCGCCGTCGTCTTGCCCTCGGCCAAGGCCTGGATCACGTCGCCCATCGAGGCGTTTTCGACCGCGAGCGCTGTTTGCGCCTGGGCGCCTGCTGCCGCGACGGCGCCGATGGCGACCGACGCCAAGGCGACGTCGCGGCGAGTTGGTTTCTTCATCGTGGATTTCCTAAACCGGCATGGTCCGCTTTTGATGGGCTCGGCCAACTTTGGCTGATTCGGGATTATGACCTGAGATCACGCGGACGCCTTCGTCGAGGCTGGCTGCGATTTTGTCGGGCGTGGCGCCTTCGAGGAAGGCGAGCTTGTTCTTTTTGCAAGCAGCGAAGACCTTGGCGCGGGCGGCTTCCATCTCGGGCGGGTAGGGCCGACGCTGCAGGGTCGTGTAACCCAGCGACAGGCCCAGATCGCCCGGTCCCAGCTCGGCAAAACCTAATCCAGGCACTGCCAAAATTCCCTCGCAATGGGCAACGCCTGGCGGACTCTCGATCTTTACGCCGAGCAGGAGTTCGCCCTTCGGATTGAGCGGCCAGGGCTCGCAATGCTCGAAATATGCTTGCTGATCAATGCCCCAGACCGGAGCGGCGGTCGGCTCCGACCCGCGCCCGCGCGTGCCCGATCCGATCTTGTCGGTGCCTGCCTTGTGGTGTGGGAAGCGACAGGCGCGCACGAACTCGCGCACCGCGTCGGCCGACTCAGCCTGGCAGAGCAGGATGCCGTGGGCGCCGCGCGCCAGGATCTGGCGGAACTGCCAGGCGTTGAAAGTGACATTCGGCCCGTCGATGCCGTTGACCGGCGCCTCGACGATCACCGTGGGCGTGCGGTGGCCGGAGTTGGTCGGCCCGCCGTCGACCAGCCCGCGCATATAGTTCTCCAGCCCGGTCATGTCGAAGGCGCCATGCTCCATGCCGACATTGATGTAGTCGGCCCAGGTCTTGGCGTCCTTGCGGCCCTGCTCATAGGTCAGCACATGGCCGGTGTGCGGGCCGTCGTAGTAGATCGCCTGGTCGGCCTCCAGGAGCTCGATGGCCCGGTTGATGCGGTTTGCCACGCGGTTCCCTCCGTTTGCGCGAGCCCAGCATAGCCCTAGAGTGAGGCCAAAAGGGAGGAAAGCATGACAATCCTTGGACGCCGGCAGGTGCTGGCGGCGGCATTGGGCGTGGGGATGTCGTCGCGGGCGATGGCGCAAGGCGGTTACCCGGATCGCCCGATCCGTCTCATGGTGCCCGCCGGTGCCGGCGGACCGACCGACGTGGTCGCCCGCATCCTGCAGCCCCAGCTCAGTGCGATCCTGGGCCAGCCGGTCGTGATCGAGAACAAGGCAGGGGCCAGCGGCAACATCGGCACGGCCACGGTCGCCGAGGCCAAACCCGACGGCTACACCATCCTGCTGTCGCCCTCGACCAGCGCGCTGACGCCGGCGCTTTACGGCAAGGCGCTGGGCTACGACCCGATCAACGCCTTCACTGGCATATCCTATGTGGCGAGCGTGCCGCTGATCGTCGTGGCGCCGATGGACGGCCCCAAGACGTTGCGCGAGCTGATCGATGCGATGCGCAAGGATCCCGAGAAGTATTCCTACGCCTCGTCGGGCAACGGCGGAATCATTCACCTCGCTGGCTTCCTGCTGGTCGAGCGTGCCGGTGCCAAGGCGCTGCACGTGCCTTATCGCGGCTCCGCCCCCGGCTTGATCGACACGATCGCGGGCCGGCATGCCTTCCAGATCGATACGCTGGGCTCGAGCAAGGGCTTCCTCGACGGCGGCAAGTTGCGCGTTCTGGCGGTGGCGGCCGACAAGCGCCTGCCGCAGCTCCCCGACGTTCCGACGGTCGAGGAGGTGACGGGCTTCAAGTTCGCGATCGACACTTGGTACGTGGCGCAGGCGCCGGCCGCGACGCCCCGTCCGATCGTCGACAAGCTCAATGCTGCCTTCAACCAGGCGCTGAGCGACCCCGCCGTGGTCAAGAGGATGGGCGAGCTCGCCATCGTGCCGATGCAATCGACGCCGGAGTCCGCGAAGAAATACTTCGACGATCAGATGGCGTTCTGGGATCCGATCGTGAAGCAATCCGGTGCAAAGCCCGAATAGACTGCCGGAGTATAGTCCATGCGTCCCCTCCCAAAGCTGGAATGCATCGGGGGCCGGTCGAGTGGCAGGTGTTTTGCACGCCTGTCATCGTATCGAGCGCAATTTCGGGAATGGACAAATGGCAAAACGGCAGTTCCACCTCGCCTGGTTTCTCTCACAGGGCTACGGCCCCAAGAGCTGGCGGTCTGCCTGGCCCGGAGCTGACCTCAATCGCTGGATGATGCCCGACCTCTTCATCGACCTGGCCAAGGGCATGGAACGGGCCTGCTTCGACTACATGATCATCGAGGATTCCTCGAACGTGCCCTATACCTACAAGGGCTCGCACGACACCTATCTGAAGTATGCGGCCAGCACGCCCAAGCTCGATCCGGCGGTGCTGGTTTCCTACCTGGCGCAGGCGACGACCCATCTCGGCCTGGTGCCGACCCTGTCGGTCAGCGAATACCCGCCCTACCTCCTGGCCCGGCTCGTCAATACGCTGGACCATACGACGGAAGGAAGGATCGGCTGGAACTGCGTGACCGGCAGCAACGACGGCGCGGCGCAGAACTATGGGCGGGACAAGCACTATCCGCACGACGAGCGCTATGACATCGCCGACGAGTTCGCCGACGTGGTGACCAGGTTGTGGGAGGCCTGGGAGCCCGATGCCGTCGTGCTCGATCCCGCGAACCACATGTTCGCCGACGGCAGCAAGGTTCATCCGATCAACCACGACGGCAAATACTTCAGGTGCCGCGGCCCGCTCAATGCGCCGCGCTCACCGCAAGGACGGGTGCCGATCTGCCAGGCCGGCGGCTCGCCTCGGGGCCAGCAATTCGCGTCGCGCTGGGCCGACACCATCATCACCGAAGGCGGCGGCAGCGTCGCCAGCATGAAAGCCTATCGCGACGACGTGCGTCGTCGAGCCGTCGAAATCGGTCGCAATCCCGACGACATCAAGGTGCTGTTCCTCGCTCACCCGATCGTCGACGTCACCATGGAGGCGGCGCAGGAGCGCAAGCGGATGGAGCAGGCCGAGGCGCTGGAACACATGGAGATGCAGCTTTCTAGCATGTCGCGCCTGACCGGCATCGACTTCTCGAAGTTCGCCTTCGACGAGCCGCTGCCAGAGGGCCTGACGACCAACGGGCATCAATCGTCACTAGCCAAATGGATCGGCAAGACGCCGCGCTCGATCGTGAGCAACTGGGCCACCAAGTCGGGCATCGACTTTACGGGGACGAGCGACCATGTGGCCGGGATGATGCAGGATATCATGGAAGAGGTCGGCGGCGATGGCTTCTTGATCTTCAACGGCTATTTCGACCGGCGCTACATCATGGAAGTGTGCGAGGGTCTCGTGCCGGCCCTTCAGCGCCGCGGCCTGACCCGCAAGGCCTATGAGCATAAGCACCTCATGGACAATCTCCGGGAGTTCTAGCGCCCGGACAGCTTGGGGTCGTAGTGCTCGCGCAGGCCATTGCCGAGCATGTTCACGCCCCAGACGAGCAGGATGATCGCCAGGCCAGCAAAATTGGCGATCCACGGAGCCTGGAACAGGCGGGTGCTGCCCTCCGCCAGGATGTTGCCCCAGGTCGCCGCCGGTGGGGGAAGACCGAGGCCCAGGAACGACAGGGCGGTCTCCTGCAGGATCATCTGTGCCACCTGCAGTGTTGCCAGTACCGTCAGCACCGGCATGACCTGCGGCAGGATGTGCTGGTGCATGACGTAGAAGTCGCGACCGCCATAGAGAGTGGCGGCCTCGACGTAGGGACGCTGCTGCAGCGACCGCGTCAGGCCGAAGACCACCCGGGCGTAGACCATCCAGCGCGAGACGCCGAGGACCAGGATGAGATTGATGGCATCTCCGCCGACGGCGGCGACCATCAGGATGGCGAGCAGGATGTCCGGAAACGCCATCTGCGCATCGGCGAATCGCATGATCATCTGTTCGGTGGCGCCGCCGCGCAGGCCGGCGATGATGCCTGCGAGGGTGCCGATCAGGGCCGACAGGAGCATCGAGCTCACGCCGACGAGGATGGACAGGCGCGAGCCGTAGATCAGGCGCGACAGCAGATCGCGGCCGTAGTTGTCCGTGCCCAGGAAGTGGCCGGGGACGGCGTTGGGTGACCAGAATCCCGGCTTCAGTCGAACCATCAGATCCTGATGGTAGGGATCCCAGGGGGCGATGACGGGAGCGAAGATCGCCGTCAGGACGGCCAGCACGACGATGCCACCGCCTACCGCGAGCTTGAAGCGCTTGCCGAACAATCTTCGCTTTTTCATCAGGCGCGACGGATCCGGGGATCGATCAGCATTTGCAGAACGTCGACCAGGAGGTTGGAGAGGGCGATGATTGTGGCGATCAGGAAGACGGCTGCCTCCACGACCGGGACGTCGCGATGGGAGATGCTGGTGATCAGCAGCCGGCCTACTCCCGGCCAGGCGAAGATGGTCTCCGTAACGATGGAGCCCGCCATCAGATGGCCGAGCTGGATGCCGAGGAAACTCAGCACCGGATTGACAGCGTTGGGCAGGATGTGGGTCAGGAGCACGCGACTCCGCGACAGGCCCTTGGAGCGCCCGGTGACGACGAACTGTTCGTTCGCAAGTTCGATGATGGCCGTGCGGGTGATCAGCACGAAGTTCGGCAGCAGGATCGTGGCCAGGGTGATCGCGGGCAGGACAAGGTGCTTCGGCTCGCCATAACCCGATGTCGGCAACCAGCGCATCTGCAGGGCGAAGAACTCGATCAGCAGCATGCCGAGCCAGAAGGACGGCATGGATTGTCCGGCGATGGCGATCGACGAGACCAGCGCATCGGCAGCGCGGTCGCGCCAGACGGCGCAGACGATGCCGCCCAGCACGCCCAGCGCCACGGCCAGCGCCAGCGCCGTTCCCGCGAGCTGCAGGGTGGCGCCGGCGCGCTGCCAGACTACCAGCGCGGCCGAGCCGCTGAATTGCAGCGACTCGCCGAAATCCCCATGCAGCAAATCGCGGAGGAAGATGAGAAACTGGACAGGCAAGGGTTGGTCGAGATGCAGGCGTCTGGTCAGTTCCTCGACTTGCTCGGGCGTGCGGTTGATGTCGAGGAAGATGTCGACGGGATTGCCGGTCAGCCGCAGCACGATGAAGACGGCGAAAGCCACCAGCAGCAGGGTGAACGGCACAAAGGCCAGGCGACGGAGGATGTAGAGAGCCATGACGGGACGGTCGCCGTCACTTCACCTCGACTTTCGACAGGCGCAGCACCTTGTCTGCCGCAGGACCGAACCCGCTCACATTCTTGGCCACGCCATAGAGGCTCGGCAGGCTGAACAGGAAGAGGGACGGGCTCTCCCGGTTCAGGATCACCATCATCTGATAGTAGATCTTTTCGCGCTCGGCGACGTCGTTGGTCGAACGGGCGGCAATGAAGAGCTTCTCGTACTCGGGGTCGCTCCACTTCGTACGCAGGCCAGCCTTGGTGTACCAGACGGTGGCAAAATCGGCGTCGCCGAGGTTGTACCAGCCGACCATGTAGATCGGGCCCCACTTGTTGGCGCTGTTCATCTGCTGGAAGACCCCGCCCTCGACGATATTGACCGTAGCCTTCACGCCGATCTTGTTCAGCATGCCGGCGACGGCGTTGCAGATGTCGGTGTCGGACACGTACTTGCCGTTCTGTGTCGTGATTGGCACCGGGGTCTTGAAGTCGAAGCCCGCGTCCTGGAGCATCTTCTTCGCCTTGGCCGGATCGTAGGGCCCGTCCTTGAGGTCCGGA
>CANJHI010000159.1 GCA_947474005.1 Alphaproteobacteria bacterium
CCACTGGTTCGAATCTTGCGTTGCCGTACCTGTCGTAGCCGCGGGGATCGCGCGGGTCGCGCGGTGGGTCGTTCGGGATATAATCACTCACGGTGTGCTCCTCCGGTTGTGTGCGAATCGAACGCAGCCCGAGGGTCGGGAGTTGCGACCGGAGTCGCTCGGTTCATGATAGTTTCGCCATCAGGAGGTCATCTTCATGCCTGATTCAGTCCAGCCCAGCGCCAGCCCGACCGCCAGCCCCGCCGCCATTCCCCCCGCGTCGCCCGTGCTGCTCGACAGCGCCGGCGCCACCGCCCTCGTCGCGTCCTACGCCCCGGTCAGCCCGATCGCGGCGCGCAAGGACATCGGCCGAATCGATGTGCACATGGGCAAATTCATCGCCCTGTCGCCGATCTGCCTGGTGTCGACCGCCGACGCGGCCGGCAAGCAGGACGTCACCCCGCGCGGCGATCCGCCCGGTTCGTTCAAGGTGCTCGACGAGCAGACGATCGCCATGGCCGATCGGCCGGGCAACAACCGGCTCGATACGCTGAAGAACCTGTTGGAGAATCCGGAGATCGGGCTGATCTTCCTGCTGCCCGGCACCAACGAGACGGTGCGCGTCGCGGGCACGGCCAGGCTCTCGGTTGATCCGGCGCTGCTCGAGTCGATGGCGGTCCAGGGCAAGGCGCCGAAATGCGCCATCGTCGTGTCGGTGCGCCAGGCCTATCTCCACTGCGCCAAGGCGCTGCTGCGCTCGCGGCTGTGGACGGGAGACTATGCCCAGCCGAAGGGCACCTTCCCCTCGATCTCGCGCATGGTCGGCGACCAGATCGGCCTCAGCGAGGAAGAGAAGAAAAAGCGCGAGGCGGCGACCGAGATCGCCTATCGGGACGGGCTATGGGCGCCTATCTCATAACGGGGCAACGCGCCCGCCAGATGCGGGTGGTGCCGGCCGAGGTGCTGAAGCGGCTCTACGCCCGCTCCGATGCCAAGGGATTTATGCAGACGGGGGCGCATCTCGCGCTGCTGATTGCGGGCGGCTGGCTTGTGCTGGCGACGCTGGGCACCTGGTGGGTCGTGCCGGCGCTCCTGCTGCAGGCGGTGTTCGTGAACACGCTGTTCGGCGCGATGCACGAGTCGACGCATTACAATTCGTTCAAGACGCGCCGTTTCGCCGACATACTGGCTTTCTTTTCGGGGGCCGCGATCCTGAACAACGCCGGCTTCTATCGGCACTATCATATGGCGCATCACCGCTACACCCAGGATCCCCTGCGCGATCCCGAGCTGATCACCTCGGGCACGCCCCGGACCTGGGGCAACTATCTCTTCCGCATCAGCTCGCTCCCTTTCCTGATGATCCGCGCCCGCGACATCCTCCTGTTCCCCTTCGGTTTTAGGGGCGACGTGACCTACATCCATGAAGCGGCCTGGCCCGAAGTGCGGCGCTGGGGGCGCCTACTGCTCGCCTTCTATGCCGCGCTGATCGTAGGCTCGATCCTGCTGCAAACGACGGCGGTGCTGTGGGTGTGGTTCATCCCGCTGCTGATCGGCCTGCCGCTGCTGCGTCTCTATCTTCTGTGCGAGCACACGCTCTGCCCCAACAGCGACGACGGTTTCGCCAACACGCGCACGACGTTGAGCAATCCCGTGGTGCGCTTCCTGATGTGGAACCTGCCCTATCACGCCGAGCATCACCTGCTGCCCAACATCCCGTTCCATCATCTGCCCGAGGCGCACCGCCATCTGAAGCCGCATCTGAAATTCGTGGCGCGCGGCTATATCCAGGTCCAGGGCGAAATCCTGCGCAGCCTCGGCCGGAGTGCCGCGTGAAGACCAGCGAGGGTGTGTTCGAGTGCGGCGATCTTTCGTTGCAGCAGGGCGGCACGCTGAAGAACGCCCGGATCGTCTACAAGACTTACGGCACGCTGAGCCCCGCGCGCGACAACGTCATCGTCTATCCAACGAGTTATAGTGCCCAGCACACCGACATCGAATGGCTGGTCAACGTCGAGCATTGCCTCGACCCGTCGCGCTATTTCATCGTCATCCCGAACATGTTCGGCAACGGACTCTCGTCCTCGCCATCCAACGCCGCGACCAAGGCGGGCTTTCCGCGCATCACCACCTTCGACAACGTGACGCAACAGCGCCGCCTGCTGGCCGAGCTGTTCGGCGTCGCCCGCATAAAGATGGTCTACGGCTGGTCGATGGGTGCGCAGCAGGCTTATCACTGGGCGGCCCTGTTCGGTGCCGACGTCGAGCGCATCGTCGTGAATTGCGGTTCGGCCAAGACGGCGCCGCACAATTTCGTCTTCCTGGAAGGCGTGCGCACCGCGCTTCATGCCGACCCGCACTGGAATGGCGAATATTTTACGGCAAAGCCCGAAGCAGGCTTGCGCGCCATGGGCCGCATTTATGCCGGCTGGGCGGCCAGCCAGACCTTCTATCGCCGCGAGTTGTGGCGCGGGCTGGGCTTTACCAGCCTGGAAGATTTCCTGGTGCGCAACTGGGAAGCCAACTACCTGCGCCGCGACGCTGACGATCTCCTGTGCCAGCTCTGGACCTGGCAGAACGGCGACATCTCGGCCAACGATCTTTTCCGCGGAGATCTCGAGATGGCGCTCTCGAGCATCAAGGCCAGGGTGCTGCTGATGCCGTCGGCCACCGACCTCTATTTCCAGACCGACGACAACCGTGCCGAGCTGCCCCATCTCAAGGACGCGAAGCTGGCGGAAATCCCCTCGGTCTGGGGCCATCGTGCCGGCAACCCGTTCGCTAATCCCGAGGATGCGGCGTTCATCGACGCCCAGGTCGAGGCGCTGCTCGCGAGCGCCTAGTCCTTCTTCTAATCCTTCTCCGGCACCACGGTGGGAAGCACTGCCGTCGGGTCGGTCGGGGCGGACTCCGCCGCCGCGGGACGAGGCAGGGCCACGCGACGCGGCGGTGTCGAGGCCAGAAAGGCAGCCACCGCGGCGGCGGTCGCCTTGGGATCCTCTTCCATCGGATTGTGGCCGAGGTTCTCGAAGATCTCGAGCTTGGCGCCCTTGATGTCGTTCTGGAAACGGAAGGCGTCCGCCACCGGCACCCAGCGGTCCTTGGCGCCCCAGAGGATCAGGGTCGGCACGTCGAGCCGTTTGAGTGGCGTGGGATCGAGCGGTTCCTGGGTCCGGGCACGCTGCAGAGTGGCCTCGCGATTGCCGGGGAACCGCTGCAGCTCGGAATACCGCTTGATACGATCGGGCGTCACCATCGCGGGGTCGGCGTAGACCTCGGTGAGCGAGCGGCGCACCAGGCGGTCGGGCTTGAAGTAGATGCCGATGTCCCCCACCACCGGCATGCGCGCCAGCCGGATCGGCAGCGGCGCTTCCCCCTGGCGCGGATAGCCCGCGGCATCGACCAGGACGAGCTGGCTCACCCTGTCCGGCCGGGTGGCAGCGAAACTCCAGGCGACGGCGCCGCCCATCGAGTGACCGACCAGCACGAAACGGTCGAGATGCAGGGTGTCGACCAGCACCTCGATGAAATCGGTGTAGGCCTCGATGGTATACTCATCGCGTGGCCAGGCGCCGGTGAGGCCGTGCCCCGGCAGATCGACGGTGATCAGGCGCAGACGCGGTTCCAGTTCGCGCGCCCAGCCCTCCCACATGTGCAGCGAACCCAGCGATCCGTGGATCAGTACCAGCGGGATCGCATCGGCATTCGTCTCGTCGCGTGCATAGTCGCGGACATGGGCCTGCACGCCGCCGACGTCGACGAACTTCGAACGCTCGTTGGCGTAGTGTGCAATCAGGGTCTCGGCCGGCAAGGTCGGCGAATAGGCCCACAGCGCCGCACCTGCCAGAACGCCTGCGGCGAACAGCAGGACAAATGGCCAGCGCCGGCGCGGCGCGTCAGTCTTTCGGCGCCGCGGCGGCATCGTCCGTTCCTTCGCTGCCCATCTCCGAGCTGCCTTCCCTCTTCGGCGGTTCCGGCGACGGCTCGCCGCGGAAAGCGGCGCCAAGCTTGTCGATGTCGCGCAACCGCAGCTCCGGCACCGGCTTGGGATCGATGATCTTCTCTTCGATCAGCCGGGCGAGCAAAGTGCGGTTGAGGCCGTTGGCGACGGTCAGGCGGTCTTCCAGGTTGGAGACGAAGACGAACAGCTCGAAGTCGAGGCCCGACGTGCCGACGCGCACGAAGCGCACGATCGGCGCCGGCACGCGCAGCACCCGCGGATTGCCGAGTGCCGCCTCGCGCAGGATCGCCTCCAGCTTGGTGACATCGGTCGACAGCGGCACCGTGATCTGGATTTCGACACGGCTCGAGGTGTCGGAATAGGTCCGGTTGATGACCGGACTCTGCAGGAACATGCTGTTTGGTACGATCACCGATGTCCGCTGGAAGGTCTCGATCTCGGTGGCACGGATGTTGATGCGGCGGACGAAACCCTCGTGTCCGTTGACCACCACCCAGTCGCCGGCCTTGATCGGGCGCTCCATCAGAAGGATCACGCCGGAGATCACGTTGTTGGCGATGTTCTGCAGGCCGAGGCCGATGCCGACCGACAAGGCGCCGAGCACGATGGCGAGGTTGGTGAAGTCGACGCCGAGTGCGCCGACACCGACCAGGATCGCGATCAGGACGCCGGCATAGTTGAGGCCGGCGTCGATCGATTGGCGCAGCGGCAGCGGCGCATCGACGGTCGGCATCACGCGATCGCGCACGATGCTGCGGATCAGGCGGGCGATCAGCATGCACACGACGAAGGCCATGATCGCCGTGCCGATATTGCCCAGCGAGATGGTGACGCCGCCCACTTTCACGCCACGCAGCAACTGGCCGAAGCCCTGCAGGATGGCGTCCATGTCGACATCCCACGCCGTGGGAATCGCCACCGCCAGCAGCAGCACGAGAAGGATGTCGAACAGCAGCAGGATGAGATATTGCCCGCGGACGGCCGAGTCGGGCGGCAGCGAGAGGCGATGACGCACCCAGCGTCCTGACGGAGTCTGGGGTGCGGCGGCCGTCTCGAGCAGGTCGGAGCCCAGTCGATGGAGAAGCAGCGCGATGCCGATCAGCAGGCAGGTTTCGGAAAGCGCACCATTGAGATGCGACGCCAAAGTGGCGTAGCCGGCAAGGGCAAATCCGATCGAGGACAGCACCGCCAGGCTGAGCAGCAGGCGCGCGATCGACCACCAGGTGCCGCCCACCATCCTCGGAAGGTCGGAGCCCTCGGGCCGGGCCGCCTGCCAGGCGCGGTTGCCCAGCGCCGGCAGGGTGAGCAGGGCAACGATGGAGGCAAGCAGCAGAGCGCTGACTGCCGCCACCGCTTCGCGTCCCACGCCGCTGCGGACGAACGCGACATAGATGAAGTCGAGCGTGAGGCCGATGATCATCAGGCGGCGGATGGAGTACGAGAGCCGTCGCGCACTGTCGTCGGTAAAGGGCAGTACCCGCCACTCCGGCCGGCTGGGCGAGAGCGCCGCGGAGGTCATGCCCAACACCAGCAGCAGCATGACGACACGGGAGACCAACTCCGGCACCAAACTGTCGATGGGCGGCGGCGGCAAGCTCGCCAGCAGCAGCTTGCCGATCAGCCAGACGGCCAGGATTGGCACCAGGACCAGCCCGAGGCCGTCGATGGCGACGGCAATGGTGTGGTCGCTGTGGCCGGGTTCGTGGGCGTGGCTGTGGCCGAACCGGCGGCGCAGCTCGCGGCCGATCCACCACAGGCCGATGGTGACGGCGGCCCAGATCGTGAGCAAGACGAGGCTGTGGCCGTCCGATCCCAACGCCACGATGCCGTTGCCGCTCCAAGCCGCCAGGGCGGACGACAGCGACCGCACCGAAGCGGCGAGTTCAGGGCCGAGCCTTGTCAGGACCTCGCGCGACAGAGGCGGGGCATCACGATGGAGCAACGTCTGCAACACCACCTCGCTGCGCCGTTTCGTCAGGCGTTCGAGGAGCTGGTCGGCGCGGGCAATCACCACTTCGCCCTGTTTGACGCGACCTTCGCTGGCGGTTGCCTGCTCCGTCATGCGCTGGCGCTCGGCCTTCACGGCATCCGACTCAGGCGGGGCGTCGGGTCCCGACTTGATCTCGAGCGGCGCCAGCAGCTTCTTGGTATCGGCGAGATCGTTGCGGGCAAAGGCTGCGGCGGCGATGGCCTCCGCGCGCACGTCGCTGGCCTGCTCGCGCAGCGTATCGATCTCGGTCGGCAGGAGACTGGGCAGGTCGGCACGCGCGGCAATGCGGTCGAGCTGGAGGGTCCACAGGTCGATCAGCTGCGAGAACGGCCGCTGCAGCGGCGCCGACTGGGCGAGTGCCACGGCGGCCGCGAACAGAAGCGCGAGCCCTGCAAGACTGGACCAGGCGAAGCGGGCAGAAAATCGCATGCGGTTGCCGGATCCCGATGACGTCGTAGGGTCTTTATCTTCAGTACCACGGCGGGCACGCATCGGGCCATCGCCGGGGAGCAACGGCTTGCCCCGTCATGAGGGCGAAATCAGGGCATGGTTCATGTCCTCTGCAGACGCCCGTCGCTTCGTCGTTGACAGGACGGGACCGACGCGGAACCTTGCGCGCCGAAAGCGTAAATCAAGGGGAGAAGCGGCATGGCGGATGGCCAGGGTGCGGTGGGCGAGGTCAGGATCAAACCGGACCGCCTGCACACGTTCACGATGGCGATTTGCCGGGCCGACGGCAGCTCGGAGCAGGAGGCGAAGCTCGTCGCCGATCACCTCGTCCTCGCCAACCTGTTCGGCCACGATAGCCACGGCGTCGGCATGATGCCGCACTACATCCAGAACACCGGCACAGGCGCCTGCGTGCGCAACCATCACGCAAAGATCTCGCGCGACAACGGTGCGGTGATCGTGATCGACGGCGGCGCCGGTTATGGCCAGGTCGTCGCCAAGGAAGCGATGGATATCGGCATCGAGCGGGCCAAGAAGAACGGCGTCTGCGTCGTCGGTCTGACCAATGCACACCACATCGGACGCATCGGCCATTGGGGCGAGCAGTGCGCGCGGGCCGGCATGGTGAGCACGCATTGGGTGAACGTGCATGGCCACAAGTCGCTGGTGGCGCCGTTCGGCGGCGCCGAGGCGCGCTTCACGACCAATCCCTACTGCACGGCGGTGCCGCGCAAGGGCAAGGAGCCGATCGTGCTCGACTTCGCCACCAGCCAGGTGGCGGCGGGCAAGGTCCGCGTCGCCAACAACAAGAAGATCCAGATGGAGCCCGGCCTGCTGATCGATGCCGCCGGCAACGCCAGCACCGATCCCGGCGTCCTGTACAACGCGCCCTACGGCGCCATCCTGCCGTTCGGCCTGCACAAGGGCGGCGGCCTCGCCGTGATCTGCGACCTGCTGGCCGGTGCGCTGACCGGCGGCAAGACGCATTCACCGCGCACCATCAAGGAAGGCACCGACATCATCAACAACATGCTGTCGATCATCATCGACCCTGCCTCGATGGGCGGGACGGAATTCTTCGAGGACGAGGTCGAGAACTTCATCACGTGGGTGAAGTCGGCCAAGCCGCAGCCGGGCGTGTCCGAGGTGCTGACGCCGGGCGAACCCGAGCGTGCGCGGCGCGTCGATCGCGAGAAGAACGGCGTGCCGATCGATGCCACCACCTGGCAGCAGCTCATCGACACCGCGCGCAAGGTGCGCCTGAACGACGTCGACATTCCCCAAATGGCTGACGCCTGACGCCGCCGGAAGACAGGAGACCCATCATGGCCAAGATGAAGCTCTACTACTCGCCCTCGTCTCCCTACGCCCGCAAGGTGCGGGCGATGGCGCTGCTCACCGGCCTCGACAAGAAGATGGAGATGGTGAACGTCGCGCTGACGCCGGTGGCGCCCAATGCCGATGTCGACAAGCACAATCCCATCGGCAAGATACCGGCACTGTCGGTCAAGGGCATGGACCTCTTCGACTCGCCGGTGATCTGCGAGTACCTCGACAGCCAGCACAAGGGCCGCAAGCTTTTCCCGCGCAAGGGCCGGGAACGTTGGGTGGCGCTCAGGCAGCAGGCAATGGGTGACGGCCTGCTCGATGCCGCGCTGCTGGCGCGCTACGAAGGGTTTCTGCGCCCCGAGGACAGGCGCTGGCCCGACTGGACCAAGGGCCAGATGAAGAAGATCGACGGCGTGCTCGACCAGCTCGAGGCCGAGTCGAAGTCGCTCAAGGGCAAGCCCAGCATTGGCATCATCACCATTGCCTGCGCGCTCGGCTATCTCGACTTCCGTTTCACCAGCCACGACTGGCGCGGCAAGCGTCCCAAGCTCGCCAAGTGGTTCACAGCCTTTTCCAAGCTGCCGTCGATGAAGGCCACGGTTCCGCCGCCGTCGTGACGCCGATCGGTTTGACGGCAGACGAAATCATTGCCCGCCTCGGGCTGCAGCCACATCCGGAAGGTGGGCATTTTCGCGAGACCTTCCGCGCGCCTGATGCCGAAGGAGTTGCGGGCCGCGGCGCCAGCACCGCGATCTTTTTCCTGCTCAAGGCCGGCGAGCGATCGCATTGGCACAGGGTCGATGCCGACGAGGTCTGGCATCACTACGCCGGCGCCGCGCTCGAACTCTCGGTGAGCGACGATGGACATGCCGTCCGGCATCTCCGGCTCGGTGGCGATTTCGGCATTGGCGAGACGCCGCAGATCGTGGTGCCGCGCGGCATCTGGCAGGCGGCGCGGTCTCTGGGCAACTGGACCCTGGTCGGCTGCACCGTGGCGCCGGCCTTCGACTTCGCCGGCTTTGAACTGGCACCCCCGGGCTGGCAGCCGCGCCCTAGCTGATATCCCGGCGCCGCCATAACTCGCGGGAGGCGAGGATCGCGCCCACCGTGACCAGCAGCGCCGCGAGCAACAACGTCGACGTGGGTTCGGCCAGGCCGCACACGATCAGCAGAGCCGTCGAGAGGATTGGCGTGGCGTAGGAGAAGGCACCGAGGGCACGGATGTCGCCGCGCTTCACGGCGTGATCCCAGAAGTAGAAAGCCGAGCCCGTCGGCCCCAGGCCGAGTGCCAGGACGGCGAACCAAGCGAGGGGTGTGGCCGGCCACACCGTGCGTTCGAACACCAGATGGCAGAGCAGCGAGAGGATGGCCGATGCGGCGCAGAAGCCGGCGATGGCATCGGTCGGTGTCTCGCCGAAGCGGCGCGACAGCACGGAATAGATCGCCCAGGTGAAGGCGCAGCCTAGCGCCAGCGCGTAGCCCAGCGCGTGGTCGCCGGCAAAATTCAGTCCGCGGCCGAAGGCGAGCAACACCACGCCGGCGAAGCCCAGCATGGCGCCGGCCACATGCGACCAACCGAGGCGCTCGCCCGCGAGCGGGGCCGACAGCAGCACGATCAGGAGTGGCCAGAGATAGTTGACGAGATTGGCTTCGGCCGGAGGTGCCAGTTGCAGGGCGCCGAAATAGAGGGCGTGATAGCCGAACAGGCCGCCCACGCCGACCAACCACACTTGCACGGGCCAGCGCATGAGCCCTGTCCAGCCGACCCCGCGGTGCCGGGCGCGGACGATGCCGATGGCAGCGCCGACCGCGAACGTCATGGCAACCATCTGGAACGGCGGGATCGGCCCCGCCAGGACAGAAAGGGCGGCAAGCGAGCCCCAGAGGCAGATGGCGGCCAGCCCGGAGGCCATCGCACGCCGTCGGACGGTGTCGGTTGTCGTCATCGTGGCCGCATAAAGAATGCAACCGGGCTTGTCGAGCGCCCGCCAATGATCGGGTTGTAGCCGGGCGGATGCATGGTCTGCGTTTAGCGGTTACGATGGTGTTACAGCGGAGACGGCATGTTCGTTCGACCGACTAATCCGATCAGTCATCGTCTGGCGCGCCTGGCTTTCCTTGCTGCCTGTGTGGCCGCGCTGATCGTAGCCTCCGCGGGTCCGTTGCATCGCTATATCGGGCTGGATATCGAGTGGGCCATCACCGTCTTCCGCTACGGCTTCTATGCAGCTGTTGCCGCGGTGGCCCTGGGCCTGGCGACCATCGTGCCGACCAGGCCGGGCGACCGGCGACGCGGGTTCGTGGCGGCGTTCCTCGCCGTCGCCATCGGACTGGCCGGGGCCTGGATGCCGGTGAGCTGGTTCCTGTGGTCCCAGCAGTTGCCGGAGATCAACGATATTTCGACCGATGTCGCCGCCCCACCGGCCATGGTGGCGCTGCTGCAGCTGCGGCGGGGAGCACCCAACCCGCCCGCCTATCCCGGCGCCGCCGCCGCCGCGCTCCAGCGCGCCGCCTACCCCGACATCGTGCCGGTCGTCCTGCCCGTTCCCCCCGCCGAGGCGTTCAAGCGCGTCGATCACGTGGCGATGGCGATGGGCTGGGACGTCGTGGCTCGGGCGCCGGCGGAGGGCCGTCTCGAAGCGATCGACACCAGCCAGTGGTTCGGCTTTCGCGACGATATCGTCGTGCGCATTCGCGCCGCGGGCACCGGCAGCCGGATCGATATCCGCTCCAAGAGCCGCGCCGGCGAGTCCGATCTCGGCGTCAACGCCCGGCGCATTCGCGATTTCATCGCGCGCCTCAAGGCCGAGAGCTGATCAGCCGCCGTTCTCAGGCGCCGTTCTGGGGCAGGGTAAAGCGGAAGGTCGTTCCCGAGGCGCCGGTTTCGGCCAGCGCGATGTCGCCGCCATGGGCGCGCACCAGGTCGCGCGCAATGGCGAGGCCCAGGCCCGCGCCGCCGGCGCGCCCCCCGGTGGCGAAGGGCCGGAAGAGCTGATCGATGAACGCCTGCGATATTCCCGGACCGTTGTCGGCGACGTCGATCAGGAGATAGCCGCCGTTCGTGCGCGACCGGATGGTGACGGTCGTGGCGCCGGCCTCGAAGGCGTTGCGGCCGAGATTGACGAAGATGCGGTAGAGCAGGTCGCGGTCGGCGCGCGCGGTGCAGCCTTCGCCGACCTCGTTCAGCCAGGCCCGGACGATATTCGGGGTGCTATCCTCGCCCTGTTCCTGCAGGGCGATCCCGGCCTCGTCGACGAGATCGGCGAGGTCGAGCAGGACCAGCCGCGGCGCCGGCTGGTCGCGCACATACTCGATGGCGTCGCTGGCCAGCCGTGCCGCACGGTCGATGGTGCCGAGAATGGTCGGCGCCAGGGCCCGCGTGCGCTCGTCGCCGCTGCGCGCCAGCCGGTCCGACAGCAGCCGTGCCGTCGACAGCATGTTGCGCAGGTCGTGGTTGATCTTGTTGGTGGCGGCGCCGATCTCGGCCAGTCGCGATTTTTGCCTGAGCGAAGCGCGCAGCTCGCGCTGCAGGTTCTGGAATTCACGGTCGACGACGCCGATCTCGTCGTTGCGCCGGGTCGGTGCGCGCGCGGTCCCGGCCTCTTCGGGCGCGCGGCGGAACGCCGTCATGTCGGACGACAGGCCCTGCAGCGGCCGGATCACCAGCCAGCGCAAGCCGAGATAGAGCAGAATGGCGGTGAACAGGGCGATGATGACCGACAGCACCAGGATGCGGCCGGAATAGCCATACATGGCGATGCGCATCGGCAGCTCGTCGGCCACGATCCACACCATGGCCGACGGCAGGCGCATCGATTCGCCGCCGACCCTGATGTAGAACGAGCCATCCCGGACCATGGCCGACAGGGCGTCCCAGATCAGGCCGAGCGCACCGCGGTCCATCAGGTTGAAGCTCGTCATCTCCGGAGTGGGCTGGATGTTCATCAACGCGCGCTTGGGCTTGTTGGGCTCGACCAGCACCACGGCGTCGACACGGGCATGGTTGAGCAGGCTGCGCTTGACCTCTTCCGTCACCATGTTGTCGGGCGTGGCGTCGAGCGCGAGCGCTGCGAGCGTGCCGCTTTCGATGAGCTGTTCCAGATAAACCACCCGGAAGCGGGCGATCGACGGCAGGAAGATCAGGATCTCGGCCGTCATCACCGCCGTCACGACCAGCGCCAGGATGCGCCACGACAGGCCGAAGGCGGGGCTTCGCCGGCGGACGGGCCGGACGGCTTCTGCGGGAACGGTGACTTCGGCGCTCATGAGCCGCGGAGTCTATCGAAGTCCCCGGGCCCGGCCTAGGCGCCGCCCCTTCAACTCTTCAGGAACGCCTGCCGCGCCCGCCCGTTGGCGCATTGCCTCGCGTCTGCCGCATTTTGTGCCTAGAATAATCCAAATACGTTCGCCCAGAAGGGTGAACGCCGGGGCGCTCCAGCGTGCCGGAAATGAATGGGAAACAGGGAAACGCTGCGAGGGCCAATGTCGGCACTCCTCGACGTGAGGAATTTACACACCGAATTTCGCACCGGTGCCGGGCTGGTGCGCGCCGTCGACGGCGTCTCGTACACGGTCGATCCCGGCGAGACCGTGGCCATCGTGGGCGAGAGCGGGTCGGGCAAATCGGTCGGCGCGATGTCGATCCTGCGCCTCATTCCCGATCCGCCGGGACGGATCACCGAGGGCCAGATCCTGTTCGCCGGCCGTGACCTGCTCAGCCTGTCGCCTGAGGAGATGCGCGAGGTGCGCGGCAGCGAGATCGGCATGGTGTTCCAGGAGCCGATGACGTCGCTCAATCCGGTGCTGACCATCGGCCGCCAGATCACCGAGACGCTGCAGCAGCACCGCGGCGTCGACCGGGCGACCGCGGACCGGCGCGCCGTCGAGCTGCTCTCGCTGGTCGGCATCGCCGATCCCGAGCGCCGGCTGCGGCAGTATCCACACCAGCTTTCCGGCGGCATGCGCCAACGCATCATGATCGCCATCGCGCTCACCTGCGAGCCTCGGCTGATCATCGCCGACGAGCCGACGACGGCGCTCGACGTCACCATCCAGGCGCAGATCCTGGAGCTGATGACCGGGCTGACCCGTCGGCTGAACGTCGCCCTGATCATCATCACGCACAATCTCGGCGTCGTCGCGCGCTATGCCCGGCGGGTCAACGTCATGTACGCCGGCCGCCTGGTCGAGAGCGGCTCCGCGGCCGAGGTCTATCACGACCCGCGCCACCCCTACACGATGGCGCTGCTGCGCTCGGTGCCGCGGCTCGACCGGCCACGCCAGGCACGGCTCGATCCGGTCGAGGGCCAGCCGCCCGACCTGACCCGCCTCGACGGCGGCTGTGCCTTCCGTCCACGTTGCCGGTTTGCGGTCGCGGCCTGCGGCGAGTCCCGGCCTGCCCTCGAG
>CANJHI010000160.1 GCA_947474005.1 Alphaproteobacteria bacterium
TAGAGGATGGCGCCTCCGCCTTCCTGCCAGAGCTCCTCGTAACGCTGCCACTGCACCTCGCGCGACGGAACGGGAGCAGTGGCGGCGGTTGGCGGCACGCGACCGAAGTCAGTGTGCTGCAGGCTTTCCAGGTAGGCGGCAAACCCGGATTCGAACTGCACATGGTCCAGCTCGGTCAGCGACCGATTGCGTGACGGCATGGAGAAGTTAGCCGTGCGCTGGAACACGGAAAGATGGGCGGCGGCTTCGGCGATCACCGGGATGGCCTGGATACCGGAGGAGCCCGTCCCGATTACGCCGACGCGTTTGCCGCTGAAGTCGACAGGCTCGTGCGGCCACTTGGCCGTGTGGTAGACGGCGCCTCGAAAGTCCTCGAAGCCTGGGATGCTCGGCGTGTTCGGCACCGACAGGCAGCCGGTCGCCATGATGCAGAAGCGGGCGCGGAAAGCCTCGCCGCGGTCGGTGCGTACGGTCCAAAGCTTGTCGTCGTCGCCATAAACAGCACTGACGACGCGCGTCTCGAAGCGGATCAGCTCGCGCAGCCTGAAGCGATCGGCGGCATGGCCTATGTATCTCAGGATCTCGGCTTGCGCGGCGTACCGCTCTGACCACCGCCACTCATGGCGGAGCTCGGGCGACCAGCTGTAGGAGTAGAGGAGGCTCTGAACGTCGCAGCGTGCACCTGGATAGCGGTTCCAGTACCATGTGCCCCCGACATCGGGGGCTGCTTCGATACCGACAACCGACAGGCCAAGCTCGCGAAGGCGGTGTAACGCATACAGCCCGCCGAATCCCACCCCGACCACGACAGCGTCGCAGTTGACTGTCCCGGAAGACATTCCGGTTATTGCCACGCTACTTACTGATGTCATCGACTATTCTCGCTTACGGCTGGCTGTTGCCAACTACATTACTCCTCGGGCCGCCCTCAGTAGATGAGCGACCATGAAAGCATTCCGGGCATCGGAACGACCAATACCTTTCGAATTACCGACGAGACACCGCGCCCATTAGCCGGAATAGGTGTTTAAAGCGTTGGTTGACCCATTGGCGAGCCAGAGGTGGCAACGCAGAGAACTGGAGGGAGACGCCGAGGGCAACGTCGGCACGCTTGATCCCGTACGGTAAAAGAATTCAAACGACCGACAGATCAGTCAGTTAGCCGGCGTCGGCTAGCGGTTCGTTCGGTGTCCCGGTACAATTTTCAGACGGCCGCCGACGCCAACGCCGTCGCCGGGGTCAGGACAGGGCAGGGGGCGGTTATGGATTGGGCGCTCATCCTGGCCTGCGTGACGGGAACTGTGGACTAGGAGATTCGGGAGCGGAACAAATACCTGACGGCCGAAAAACTGCTCTAGGCTTCGCACAACAAGAAAGCTTATTAGGGAGTGAAACAATGAGACGGATTCAGTTGGCCGCAGCTGCGCTCGCTCTGGCGGCATCGATTTCCCCGGCATGGGCACAGCTTTCCGGCGATGTCGTCAAGATCGGCGTCGCCACCGACCTGTCGAGCCTCTATGCCGACATCAACGGCCCCGGCGCCGTTTTGGCGACGCAGATGGCCATTGAGGATTTTGGCGGCACGGTGCTCGGCAAGAAGATCGAGATGGTTTCGGCCGATATCCAGAACAAGGCCGATGTCGCCGCCACCACGGCACGGCGCTGGTACGACACCGAGAAGGTCGATGTGATCTTGGGCTCGGGCGCCTCATCGTCGTCGATCGCCACGGCGGGCGTCGCCGGCGAGAAGAAGAAGGTCTATCTCGCCACCGATCCGGCCTCGTCCGACCTCACGGGCAAGCTCTGTAATCCCTACACGATCCACTGGGTTTACGACACGGCAGCACTCGCCAACGGCACGGGCTCGGCGGTCGTGAAAGCTGGTGGTAAGAGCTGGTTCTTTCTCACCGCCGATTATGCCTTCGGCTATGCACTGGAGCGCGACGTCTCGACCGTGGTGAAGGCGGCTGGCGGCAATGTCTTGGGCGGCGTCAAACATCCGATCAATACCAACGACTTCTCGTCGTTCCTGCTGCAGGCCCAGGCCTCCAAGGCGCAGGTCATCGGTCTGGCTAATGCCGGCGGCGACACCATTAGCTCGATCAAGCAGGCCGCCGAGTTCGGTATCGTCAAGGGTGGCCAGAAGCTCGCGGGATTGCTGGTCTTCGTCTCCGACGTCCATTCGCTGGGTCTCGAACGCGCCCAGGGCCTCAGCCTTACCGAGGCATTCTATTGGGACCTCAACGACAAGACGCGGGCTTTTTCCAGGCGCTTCGCCGCCCGGAACAACGGCAAGATTCCGACCAGCGTCCAGGCCGGCTTCTATTCTGCGGCTCTGGCCTATCTCAATGCGGTCAAGGCAACTGGCACCGACGATGCCGACAAGGTCGTGGCCTCACTGAAGTCGACCAAATGGGACGATCCGGTCTTCGGGCCGAGTTATGTCCGTGCCGACGGCCGCAAGATGCACAGCATGTATCTGTTCGAGGTCAAGAAGTCGTCTGAATCGAAAGGCCCCTACGACTACTACAAGCTGGTCGCGACAATCCCCGGCGAGCAGGCCTTCCGTCCCATGGAACAGGGCGAATGCCCGCTGGTGAAAAAGAGCTGAGTCCAGCCAACCCTACAACGGGAGGACCTGTCATGGCCGCCGAATCGAATATTTACGTGGGCGTCGCTGGCTATTTCGGCAAACCCGACCATCCCGGCAAGGTCGGCGTCTTCCAGCGCGCCGCGGAAGGTGGCGACTGGCAGCACGTTCTGGGCAGCGTGCAGGCCTTCACGGTCTTTGTCGATCCCAACAATCCCGAAACGGTGTTCGCCGGGACCGATGACGGCGTGTGGCGCAGCACCGATCGCGGCGCCACCTTCTCGCGCACCGACTTTCCCGATGCCAAAAAGCAGGTCTGGTGCTTCATGGTCGATAGCCGCGACCCGAAGAAGATGCTGGCCGGCGCCTCGCCCATCGACGTTTACCGTAGCGAGGATGGTGGCCAAAGCTGGCGCAAGCTGTCGTCGCCCAATATGCCGACGCATTGCAAGGGCCCCTTCGCCTCGCGCGTCATGCGCTTTGCCCAGCATCCGAAGAAGCCCAACGAGATCTTCGCGGCCCTGGAGATCAACGGCGTGATGCATAGCAAGGATGGCGGCGAGACCTGGGCCGATTGCAGCGTCGGCCTGATCAAGCTGGCCGAGTTGCCCCATCTCAAGAGCAAGATCGTGAGCGACACCACGGCCGAGGGCATGCTCGATGGCCATGCTGTCGCCATCAACCCGGCCGACCCGGACGCCGCCATCGTCGCCCTGCGCATGGGCCTGTTCCGTACCACCGACCAGGGCAAGAGCTGGCAGGACATGGAACTCGGCCGCTTCTCGCCCATCACCTATGGCCGCGACGTCAAGGTCGCTAGCGCCGAGCCCAATACGATATATGCCGCGCTCTCGGTCGCCGCTGCCAGCCATGATGGCGGGCTCTGGCGCAGCCAGGACAATGGCCAGAGCTGGAAGCGCTTCGACAAGGTCCAGGTCCACGGCACCATCATGTCGGTGGCGTTGCACCGCCACGATCCGAAGCAGGTCTATATCGGCGCGCGCTACGACGGCGAAGTCTTTGGGACGCAAGATGGCGGCGACACTTGGCAGGCCATGCCCCTGCCCGGCGAGGTCCAGCACATCTATTCAGTTGCCTGCGGCTGACCCCTGAGCGGCTACCAGCCGAGGTCGCGGCGCAGACGGGCGACCGTCTCGAGATGGCGTTCATGGTCAACGGCGAAGCGCAGCACCAGGTGACTGGCGCCGGCATCGGCATAGGCCTTGAGCCAGGCCGCCGCACCCGCGCCGGGGCCGGCGTAGCTCATCTGCAGTTTGCGCGTCTGCGGGGGTCGGTTATGGATTGGGCGCGTATCCTGGCCTACGTGACGGGGACGGTGGACCAGGAGCTGCTGACGCGGAACGAGTATCTGGCGGCTGGGAACCACCAGGGGAAGGGCAACATCCTGCTGTTTCCTCGAAACACGGACCGCGGCCGCGAGGGGCCTGTTCGGTGCCGCGAGAGATTGGGCGGGCTCCTGCGCTAATATCATCGTGAGGCGGCGTGATGGTGCGTTGGTCGGGCCAGTTTTTTGACCCTACGGCGAAGAGTTAGGCGTACCACCCCTTCGAACCACAGTCCGAACTCATAATGGTCCCCTCGCTGGCGCACCCAGGACAAAAGTGACGATTTATCATGGTTAGCATCGCACGAGAGGAAGCACCCGGCGCCGGGCCATGTAGCAGCGACCCTCTCGTCTGGCTTACTGCCAAACGTTGCTCTTCTTGAGGGATGCATTGCTGAAACCTTCAACGGCGTCTTGGGATGCCGAGGAAGTCTGGAACAGCTTGTTCTCGAAAACCCGGGCTTCACGCGTTAAGTATCGGGTCAGAGTGCCTTGGAAGACCGACGAGGCACTCGCCGCTTGGTGCGCGGGACCCCGCCACCCAGTGGAGGTTTGCTAAGGATCGCTAATTGCGTTTGCTTGCCGCAGCTAATATCTCGAACACCCCTGCACATTCGTCTTCGCCACGGCCTGCCTCAATCATCCGCCTGTACCATTCCATTGCTGTTTCCAGCAGTGGCCCTGCGAGGCCGAGAGCAGCGCTCTGGTCGTGGATGTACTGGAGATCCTTCCACACGATTCGCGCCGGTCCCGGGGCTGGCAGATAGGTACGAGACGCCATCATCGGTGCTCGGAAGTCGAAGACACGGGAGCCTGCGAAGCTACCGCCGATTGCGGCGATCATCTGCCTTGGATCAAGACCGGACTCGGTGCCCAGCACGAAGGCTTCGGCAACTGCCAACGTGTTGGCGATCACCAAGAAGTTGGCGACGAGCTTGGTCGCCATGCCGGCGCCAAACGCGCCGACGAAGGTCTGCTTTTGCGATATCGCGGCGAGGACTGGCGACATGCGGTGTACGATAGCCTCGTCGCCACTCACGAACAGCATCGCCTCGCGTCGGGCGACGACCGGCGGCGTGCCGCTGATCGGGCAATCAAGCATGGCCGCCCCCCGGGTGGCCAGCGCCCCGGCCAGTCGCCGCTTGAGGGCGATCGGGAAGGTGCCCATCTCAATCACAACGAGGTTGGCATGCCCGCCTGCTACCATGCCATCGGGACTCAGGAAGGCCTGTTCCATCTGCGCCTCACTTGCGAGGCAGGACACGACGACATCGCTCGCAGCGGCAAGGCGGGCAGCGTCGGCCTCCAGCCGGCCGCCGGTTGCGGGGAAGTCGCGGGCATTCGGCCGCTCGACGGCGGCGACGGAGAAGCCGCCTTCTTGCAGGTTAGCGGCGACGACACGGCCTATGCGGCCGAGGCCCAGGATTCCAACACGGATCGGGGCCTCAGTGCTCATCCGAGATATGCCTTCACCAGGCGTTCGTCCTTGAGGAAGGACTGCCATTCGCCAACGCCGATCTCATGGACGATGCTGCCCAGCGCCATGACGTAGCCACGGTCGGTGATCTCCGAGGCGATACCGACATTCTGCTCGATCAGCAGCAGGCCCATTCCGCGTTCGCGCAACGCCTTGATCACCAGCAGGATGTCCTTCACGACCTTGGGCGCGAGTCCCGTCGAGGGTTCATCCATGATCAGCAGGTCGGGCTGCAGCAGGAGGGCACGAGCAATCGCCACCATCTGCTGTTGGCCACCGCTCAGCAGTTCGACCGCCGAATCGAGGCGTTCCTTCACGACCGGAAACAATGCCGTCACTTCGTCCCAGGTGAAGCGCATCTGACCGCCGCGCGCCCGCCGGCCGACAGTCTCGGCCAGCACCAGGTTCTCGCGAACCGAGAGTTCGCCGAACAGGCGACGGTTCTCGAGCACGACTGCGAGGCCGTGGCGGGCGAGATCGTGGGCCGGGGTCGTGGTGATGTCGGTGCCGTTCTTGACGATGTGGCCACCGCGGGCGCGCAGTAGGCCGCACACGGTGCGGACCAAGGTTGTCTTGCCTGCGCCGTTGGCGCCGACCAGAGCCACGGCTTCGCCGTCGCCGACTTTTAGCGAGACATCGCGCAGGATGGTGAGGGCGCCGTAGCCGGCAGAAACGCTGTCTACTTCGAGCACGGTTCAGACCCCGAGATAGACTTCGCGCACCCGGGGGTCGCGCTGGATGGTGGCCATGTCGCCGCTGGCGACGATCTCGCCGAAATAGAGCGTATGGACGGTGTGGGCCACGGTCATCAGCCCCATGTCGTGCGACACCAGCAGGATGGTGATGCCTTCGGCATTTAGCCGCACGATCCAGTCGCGCAGGTTTTCGATCTCCTGGGCGTTGAGGCCGGACGACGGTTCGTCGAGCAGCAGCAGGCGCGGCTTGCCGACCACGGCGCGGGCGATCTCTAGAATGCGGCGCTGACCGGCCGTCAGGCTGGCCGCCGGCAGGTCGCGAAGGCCCTTGAGGTGGAAGCGCTCGCAGGCGGCCTCCGCCAACTCGCGGATGTCGCGCATCTGGCCACGTGCGGCTGGTGTGCGTAGCAGGTCCTGCAGCATGGTGGTGCGGGTGAGCTTGGCGCAGCCGACCATGACGTTCTCGAACACTGTCATCTGCTCGAAGACCTGCGGCGTCTGGAAGGTTCGCACGAGGCCGGCGAGACCGCGCTTCTGAATCGAGTCGCGGAGCAGCGGCACGCCGCGATAGGCGACGGTGCCCATCAGCGGCCGGATGTAGCCACTCACGATATTGAACAGCGTCGTCTTGCCCGAGCCGTTCGGGCCGATCAGGCCCACGATGCCACCCTCCGGCACATCGAAAGTGACCGAGCGCAGGACGTTGAGGCCACCGAACCTGTGGCCGATCTCGTTGAGCGACAGGATGGCGTCAGCCGGCATCGCTGCCCCGTCGTGCTACATGCCATGCCCTGATCCGCCCCACTGCACCCATCAGCCCGTCTGGCAGCATCACCACCACTGCTACCAGGGCGAGGCCGAACAGGATCTGGTGGATGTCACCCAACTTGCTCAGGAACTCAGGGAGGAAAGTCACGAATACCGCCCCCGCCACGATGCCGGGGATCGAGGTGGCGCCACCGATGACTGGGATCAGCAGAAAACTGATGGAACGGTCGACGGTGAAGCTCTGGGTACTGACGAAGGAGGCGTGGTGTGCGAACAGGCTGCCGGCCAGACTGCCGAACAGGGCGCATACCACGAAGACGCGTGTCCGCAGTCCTTGGAGGTCGATTGACAGTGACGCAGCGGCAGTACTGGAGTCGCGCATGGCGCGCAGCATGAGGCCGGTGCGGCTGTCGACCAGGTTGCGCGCTACTGCCATACAGGCGAAGGCCACGATCCATACGAAGAAGTAGTAGCGGGATGGCCGGTCGAGAACGAAGCCGAACAGGTCAAGCTTTGGAATGCCGCCGATGCCGAGTGTGCCACCGGTCAGCCAGTCCCATTCGAAGAACAGCGCGCTGGCGATGGCGCTCAGCGCCAGCGTGCCCAGCGCCAGGAAGTAGCCGGTGAGGCGCAGGATGGGTCGGCCGATGACATAGGCCAGGGCCATACTGATCACCGCGCCCGCTACGAAGCCCACGGCGCTGGGCAAGCCCATCATGACGGTGCAATAGGCGCTGGCGTAGGCGCCGAGGCCGTAGAAGGTCGCCTGGGCCAGGTTGACGATGCCGCAATGGCCGAGCAGCAGGCCGATGCCCAGGCCGGCGATGGAATAGATTCCGGTGAAGACCAGCAGGTCGGCGATGTTGCGCGGCACGACGAAGGGCAGCACGGCCCAGACGGCGAGCGCAACGGCGATCCAGAAGAGGCGCGAGGTCATGGCCTCATCCGCCCCGGCGGCCAGCACGACCGAGAATGCCCTGTGGCATTAGGATCATGATCACGATCAGCACGGAAAAGGCCACGACGTCTTTGTAGCTCGACGAAATGCCGATGATGGCCAGCGACTCGACGAGGCCGAGCGTGAGGCCGCCGACGGCGGCACCCAGCGGATTGGTTAGGCCGCCCAGCACGGCGGCGGCGAAGCCCTTGAGGGTCAGGTTGAGGCCGAGCTGGTAGTCGACGCCGATCAGCGGAGTCACCAGGATGCCACCTGCAGCGCCCAATACCCCTCCCAGCACAAAGGTGAAGGTCCGCATGCGCGCGACGTTGATGCCGGTGGTCGCGGCGCCATCGGCGTCGATCGAGGCCGCCATCATCGACAGGCCAACCGTGGTGCGATGGAAGAAGGTGCGCAGCAGGAGGGTGGCGCCGATGCCGATGGCGATCAGCCACAGGGCGTGGAACTGGATGACGGCATCGAGCACGATCAGCACGCCTTCGCCGCCGAGCGGTGGCAACAGGTGACCGTCGCGGCCGACGAAAAACAGGATGCTGGCCGACAGGGTGAGTGCGAGACCGATGGTGAGCAGGAGGAAGCTGTCCTCGCTGGCGTTCTTCTTCGCCATGTAGCGCACGAAAGCGACCTCGATGAAGGCGCCGACCAGCGCACCGGCGAGCGCGCCGCCCGCTATCGCCGCCGGGTAAGGCCAGCCCGCCTTAGTCAGCAGCAGGACCGTGGTCATGGCGCCGATGACGCTGAATTCGCCTTGCATGGCGTTTATCACGCGGCTGCCCTTAAAGATGGCGGCCAAGCCCATGCCGACCAGCGCATAGACCATGCCGTTCGTCACACCGGCGAAGACGGCCTGAAGGACCAGGCTGAGCGTCATGTCTGGATTCTCTCGAACAAGGGCGGGCGGCGCCTCGCAAGGAGGCGCCGCCCGGGACGGTTGCTACTGCGCGATCCGGAACGGCGTGCGCGTATACTTGCCGTTCACCAGCTTTGAGAACACGAAGCTCGAGAGCGGGATACCCGTCATATCGTCAGCCGAGAAGTTGAAGTTCGCGAGCACGCCCGAATAGGGACCACGCATCGCGTCGCAGATCGCCTGTGGGGTGGCGTTGGGCCCAGCCTTGCCGATGGCCTGGGCCATGACGTGGACCGCATCCCAGCCGGCTGCCTCGAAGTTCTTCGGCGTGCTGTTGTAGGTCTGTTTGTAGAGATCGACAAAGGCCTTCTGGTGCGGCAGCGGATCCTCGCCGACCACGAACTCGGGGATCACTACGTTGTCAGCACCCGGTCCCATGGCGTTGACGTACTCGTAGGATGAGGAACCGATGGCCGCGACCACCGGCTGGGTCATCTGCAACTGCTTAACGTTGCGAAAAGGCGTTGCGGACGTGGCGATGATGAACACTGCGTCGGGCTGTGCTGCCTTCACCTTGGCTGCCTGCGTGGTCGTGTCAGTGGCGCCAACCTCGAACTTCTCGACCGCAACCAGCTTGACTCCGTAACTTTCAGCCAGCAGGCGAATCTCCGCCATCACGACATTGCCATAGCCCGCGTCATGCAGCACACCGATTTTGGTCGCTTTGATGCTCTTGGCGTACTCCAGCAGCGCCTGAGCGTTCAGCTTCTGCGGCGGCAGAATGTGGGCCAGGCACTTTCGCTCCTTCTCCACCGCGGGGCCGATGCCGGTGAAAGCGATTTGCGGGAATTTGTTGGCATGTGTGACTCCGCCGATCGCAACCGTGCTCGCTGTGAGCGACGGCCCGATCAGGGCAACTACCTTCTGGCTGAAGAGCAGGTCGTTGGCCTTGCTGAGCGCGGTGTCGGGGTTGGAGGCGTCGTCCTCGACTATGAGCTTGATCGGCCGGCCGTTGATGCCGCCCTTGGCGTTGATGGTCTTCTCGGCGAGCAGCATGCCATTGCGCTCGGGGATGCCGAGGCCAGCACCCGCGCCGGTGGCCGAAACGATGGCGCCGATCTTGATTGGTTCACCCGAGGTCTGCGCCTGGACGGCGAAGGCTGATACGCCGACCAGCGCTGTGGCGCCGGCCAGTCTCATGATCGATGACAAAGACATTCTTGATTTCCTCCCAATATTGAACCCGTACTACCGTCGGCGCCCGGCTAGAGGAGCGGCGGCGGCCCGGCCATGCCGAGTGCGTGCTGCCCGAACAATGCACCCTGAACGTCGGGCGAGAACATGACATGCGCATTGGCGGCATGCGCATCGCGGAACAGGCGCTGCATATTGCCGCCGAGATAGAGCCCGCTGGAGCCAGCCACGCCCATCAAGATGTCGACGGCCTCGAGACAGAGCCGTACGGAGAAGAAGGCGTCGCGGCGATAGCGCAGTTTGTCATCATGCGTGGGATCGCGCCCGTCGCGGGCCACTGCCATGGCGTGCTCGCAGGCACGGCGCATCACCAGCTCCGCTGTATCGATGCGCGCGCCTGCCTCGGCGACCTTAATCTGTACAGGCTGGCTGCTGCCCACCGGCTGACCTGTCGTGGTCGCGTTGCGCTTCCGCGCAGCGCCCACCGTCGTCTCGTAGGCGCCGCGGGCGCAACCCAGCATCACGCCCGACAACACGTAAGGACCGAGCGCCAGCATAGGCAGGCGGAAGAGCGGCGAGGAATTGACCGGCGAGCCGGGATGCGGTTTGCCGTTCAGCGCCCAGGCCGTGAGGGTGCGGTACTCGGGCACGAACAGGGACTTGATGGCGACGTCCTTCGAGCCGGTGCCCGACAGTCCGACGGCATGCCAGGTGTCGATGATATCGTAATGCGAGCGGTGAACCAGGGCGAAGCGCTGGTCGACGGGTGGTCCGTCGTCACGGTCGCGCACCATAAAAGCCAGCATGTTCCAGTCGGAATTGTCGACGCCCGAGGACAATGGCCAGCGGCCAGAGACCTCGTAACCGCCGTCGACCTTGCGCCCGCGTCCCGCCGGAAACACGAGCGAGGTGGCGATCAGCACGTCGGGTGAGGCGTCCCACAGCTCGTCCTGCGCCTCAGGCGGGAAATAGCCGAGCATCCAGTGATGGCTCGCGAGGTTGCCGAGGTTCCATGCCGTCGATGGGCAGACGCTCGCCACCTCGGCGCAGGTGTCGACCAGGATGCCGATGTCGAGATCGGCGCCCCCGACTCGGGCTGGTTGCACCATGCGGAACAGGCCACTGTCGTGCAGGTCGCGCTCGGTGGTGTCGGGAAGCCGGCGCAGCCGCTCGCATTCCTCGGCTCGGGCGGCGATCCGCGGCGCAAGAGCCCGCGCACGCTCCACCATTTCCTCATAGCCGATGCCGGCGAACGAGGTCCGCGATTTCGGCAGCGTCGCCGATGGCTTCCATGCCACGGCCGCATTCGTCTGCATTGCCATTCCTTCCGGCAGTGCTGTTTGTCGGTGCCGCAACGATGCGCGGAGCCTGTCATCAGGTCAAGTGACCTAATTTTGGTCAATTGACCGCGGCAACGTCGCTCATAATACTCATCGGCAACGAATCGGCTCGCGGAGGAGCACAAGATGGCGGTCAAGGTCCTGGAGATTCATCATCACGCCGTGCGCATCGGTGGCGATGACAAGACACTGGGCGATCTCAAGGCATTCTACGGGGATGTGCTGGGCCTCAAGGCTGACGATGGCCGGCCCGCGCTGCCGGGTATTCCCGGCGCCTGGATCAACGTTGGCGAAGTGGGACAGATCCACCTGATCGGCGGCGACTTGCCGTCACCCTTCGCGAAGGGTCCAGGCCAGGACCCAACCGCGCCGCACGTAGCGCTCGCGGTCGAGAACATCGTCGAGACCAAGGCCGAGCTAGACCGGCTCGGCGCAGCCTACTGGTCGCTGAAGGGTGCCACTGGCCCCGACGCCGAGCAGCTCTTCCTCACAGATCCGTGCGGCAACATGATCGAGCTGCACCAGTTCGATAAATGTCGCTGCCGGCTAAAGAGCCGCGTGAAGTAGCCTTCAGCGCCCGGCTGGCGCAGCGAGGCCGGCGCACAGGAACGGCACGATCTCGCGGATGGCTGCTTCCATGTCCGTAGGATCGCAGCGGCCCTGCGAGATGGCTTCGAGGCGGCCGGGCTGCAATAGCGTCCAGACGTACGCGCCCATCATGAAGTAGTAGCGCCAGTAGAGCACCTCCGCCGGCAACTTCGGCAGGGCGCGCTGGATCGCCGCCACGTAGAGTGCATTGGTTTCGTCGTAGATGTCGGCACGCACGACGCTTGCGGTTTCGTCGGGATCGGTGAATAAGCGGGCATGCATCTGCATGGATACGCGGCGTCCGCCCTGGCGCACCTCGGGCAGGAGGAGCGAGCGAACGAGCGCATCGACCAGCATCTCGAGGGGGACGAATCCGCTGGGATGCCGGGCCTCGGCGTCGCCTAACAGGTGTCGTCGGCGGTCCGTGACCTCGTGGCCGTGGCGGGCCACGACCGCTTCGAAAATCGCCCGCTTCGAATCGAAATAGTAGTGCAGCTGGCCGACATTCAGGCGGGCGCGGCGGGCGATGGCCCGAGTCGTCGCTCCACCGTAACCGAAGCGCCCGAACATCTCTTCCGCGACGTCGAGGATTCTCTGGGGGATGCGCAGTCGCACGTCGCTCCTTCGAGCGCGGGTCCTTTTCTTCGGGCGTGTCTGAAGTTTCTTTTTCGCCACTCTGCCCCTCAAGTTTGAAAAAAAGCAACACATTACAGAGCGTGCTTGTGCCAGTTTCTGCGTTCAGCGGCGAGTAAATCGTGGTCGGTATCGTCGGTGACGACGACCTACAGGCAATGATGGTCTAGGCAGGCTGGGCCTGGGCTTTCGAGCGGTACTCAGAACTATATTGGAGGAGCGCGATGCCAAGGCCTTTAAGGACAGGCTCAACTATAAGTGAAACTATTTTGTGTCGCCCGATCCACAAAATCGCGTGGAACTATAGACATAGCCGATTCGATTATTGTTGAGGCTGTCCTAAGGTCGGGGTGCAGGCCCACGACTGCGTGCAACATGGGAGTGGCGGACGCGGCAGAGACTATGACCGATCGCGCACACTGGAGACGACGTCAGCGTTTTGTAAAGATTACTTTGGCGTCCTGGCCCGCGGACGTCTTGATGGCAAAGACGATTTGGTTGTCCGTCAGGCGACTAAAGTGATTGTTAGGGGACTGGTTCAGCTCGCATTGCTTGTTGAACCCTATTGTGCGCATCAGAGCTTAGAGTCGGCCCCGGGAATCTGTACAGCACGCTAAGTGGAGTTTCTGTCTGACGGCGTGCAAGAATTGCCCGCAGCTCAGGA
>CANJHI010000161.1 GCA_947474005.1 Alphaproteobacteria bacterium
CTGCCGGCGATGAACGAGATCCTGCCCGGCTTCGACATCACCTCGTGGGGCGGCATCTGCGGGCCGGCAGGCCTGCCCGCGCCCATGGTCGAGAAGCTCTCGGTGCTCACCAAAAAAGCGCTGGAGAGCCCCGCGGTGAAGGAGGCCTTCGTGAAACAGGCGGCCACGGCGAACTGGCTGAGCCCCGCCGATACCGCGGCCTGCCGCGCGTCGGAGGAGAAGCGGCTGGCGCCGATCATCCGGGCGTCCGGCGCGAAGGTGGAGTGAAGAGGCGCACACAACGAGGCGACCGTCACGGAACGATCCATATCCGGCCGCGTTTAAGTTCCAGTCCATGCCGGACACGAAAGGATCCGACGATGCCCGATTACGATCCGCGGCCCACGAGCGTCAATGTGACCGCTACACCAGCCAGCGGAGGCGGCTCCGGCCTGGCCTTCATCGTCGGCGGCCTGGTGGTGGCTGTCCTCGCCGCCGGCTATTTTTTGATGGGAATGCCAGGTATGGCGCGCCACGACACGGCCCGTGCCCCCGATCGCAACATCAACCTGACGATCGAGCAGCCCAAGGCCACGCCTGCCGCTCCAGCGGCTCCCGCGACACCGGCCGCGCCTCGCCAGTAGAGCCGACACGCACTTCGCGAACGACATCGGCGCAACGCAGGTCGCCCCTTAACGCCTGTATGATATGCCGCAAAGTCTCGGAGATTCAGCTATAATGCAACGCTGAGGCCATTCACGCAGGAGGCCACCATCGCCCGAACCACCCAGTGCGATGTCCTTATCGTCGAGGACAGCACCGTCCAATGCCTCGAAATGGCGGACTTCCTCCGCCGCGCGACTCTTTCCGTCGAAACGGCCTTCGATGCGGCGACCGCGCTTGCCGCCGCGACCAAATTCGAGCCCCGGGTGGTCTTGCTCGATTACAATCTGCCGGACATGAACGGCGTCCAGCTGGCGGAAGCGATTCGCGCGCTGCTGCCGTCGTCCGCCATCATCATGATGTCGGGGCGCATCGACGGGCTCTCCGAGGAGACGCTGCACGCGCTCGGCATCACCGTGTTCGTGAACAAGCCGGTGCCGCTCGGGCCCTTGCGCCAGGCGGTGGTGAAACTGGTCGAGGCCAGTTCGAAAGGCGAGCAGGCACCGCAGCCCAAGGGCTGGCTGTCGACCGGCACGGGCGGCACCCGACACTGACCCCGCCGCCAGTGGGATTACCACCGTTGGCGAGGGCATTGGCGAAGGCTCCTTTGGCGGACACTATGGCGGCGCCGGGACATAGGGCCGCCAACGCCGGGAGCTGATCATGGCATCTAACGAGCTGGCACAGCCGGAAGTGCCGAACTTCATCGCCCTGCTGCGATCCTTTCCGGGCCAGGCACGCCTGGCGCTGGGAACGCGCGGCGTCCTGTGGGCCACCTTCGCCGGCATCATCGGCGTGATCTGTTGCGCCGTAGCCTTCGCCGACATCGCTCTGTCGCTCCATCGTTCCGACGTCGACCCGGAGCGCCGCAAGGCGCGCGAGGTGCTGGCGCTCGACGGTGCGAGCCGCCTGCTGATGCGCGGCATCCTGGCGAACTCCGCCGCCACGCCCGGCGCCGGCGCGGCGCGCGTCGCCGACGAACCGTGGCGCAATTTCACCGAGTCGCTCAGCGCGCTGTGCCGCGATTTCGCGGTGCCGCCGCAGACGCGGCTGGCCGGCGCCTGCGCGGCGCAGCAGGATTTCATCGATCGGGTGGGCCCGGAGATCCAGGCCTTCGACACCCATCGCCGGCCGATGGACGCCACCGTGCTGCGCGAACTGCTCCAGATCAGGGACGACATCACCGAGCTCAGCCTGTCGACGACCCGCGCCACCGACCACATGGTCGGCCGGCTGGTCGACGACTATGGCGAGGCGCTGCTGGTGCTGACGCTCAGCACCACGGGCTTCGTTTGTGCTGGGCTCGTCCTGATCCTGCTGGTCGGCCGCACATCAATGGACTACCACGCACAATGGCGCCGCGCCGCGGACGCCGCCCAACAGGCCGGCGCCTCGCGCGACATGCTGAGCGAGGTCGTCGAGGCGCTGCCGGCCGGTATCGTGGTCTACGACTCGACCGAGCATCTGATCCTGTGCAATTCGGTCGCCCGGACGCTGACGCCGGCGCTCCGGCAACCCGATGCGATCGGCCAGACCTACTCGGCGTTGGCGCACGAATCCGCGCGGCGGCTCGAGGCGGCGGGCATGGGGCCGCAGCCGGTCCAGGAGTGGATCGAGCGTTTCCGTACCAGGACCACCGAGCGGACGCGCCAGTCGGACGATGGGCGGTGGTTCGACTGGTCCGAGAAGGGCACGGCCGGCGGCCTCACGGTCGGACTCAGGGTCGATGTCACCGACCTCAAGCAGCACGAATTCGCACTGGAAAAGGCGCGCGCCGAACAGGAGAGCGTCCGCGCGCGCTATCAATCGCTGGTCGATTCGATGGTCGACGTGGCCTACACGCTCGACGTCGAGACCGGGCAATTCACCTTCGTCAACGCAGCCGTTGCCGACATGTTCAGCATGCCGCCGGAGAGGTTCGTCGGCAAGCACTTTCTCGAGCTTATCGCACCTGACTCGATTGAGCGCGTGCGGCAGCAGACCACCCGGAAATACGATCCGTCGGATCAAGGCACCTTCGCCCGCTTCTCCATGATCGCGGCGGGTGGCGCGGTGCGTAACGTCGAAGTGCGGGCGCGTCGCTGGGTCGACGAACAGGGACGGATCGTCAGCACCGGTGTGATCCGCGACGTCGACGAGCGGGTCCAGCTCGAACGGCGGCTCGATTCGGAAATGAATCGCTTGCGCTCGATCGTCGAGTCCAACGGTGCGCTGATCGTCCTGGTCGACCACGCGCTGAACGTGGAGATGGTCAACAGCGGCTTCACTGCCCTCACCGGCATAACCGCCACGGATGCCGTCGGCCGCCCACTACAGGAAATCCTGCCCTGCCCGCTCGACCCCGCACGTACCAAGCGCTCGCGGTTTGCCGTCAGGAAGCGCGATGCTTCGGGCCGCGAGCGGCTGATCTCGATCACAGCCACGCCGGCGACCGATGCGGGCGGCGCGGTGAGCAACATCATGCTGCTGGGTGTCGACGACACCGAGCGCCGCGAGGCCGAGCAGGCCCTCTACAACGCCGAACGCTTCGCCACCGTGGGCGAGATGGCCAGCACCATGGCGCACGAGATCAGCCAGCCGCTGCAGGTCATCAACATCGCCTGCGCCTCGGCGCTCGATGAGTTGGCCCTGGCGTCGGAGAACGGCGGCCAGCCGGATCCGGCGTTCCTGCAGGGCAAGCTCGACCGCATCGCCCAGCAGGTCGAGCAGGCCAGCCGCATCATCGGCGACCTGCGCGCCTTCGTGCGCGGCACCTCGTCCGACACGCCCGAGCCTTTCGATGCCAACGAGGCCGTCCGCCGCGCCATCGACCTCACCGACCATGGCCTGGGCGAGGCCGGCATGACGTTGCAGGAGCGACTGGACGCCGAGTTGCCCACCGTCCTGGGCGACGCCGGACATCTGGCGCAGGTGCTGGTCAACCTGATCAACAATGCCCGCGATGCCGGCGGCGGTGTTATCTCGATCGCCACGGGCACGGTGCAGGAGAATGACCGCACCTTCGTGCGGATTGCCGTCGAGGATTCGGGGCCCGGCATCGCCAGCGACATCCTGCCCAGGCTTTTCACGTCGTTCGTCACCACCAAGCCGAGCGGCAAGGGCACCGGCCTGGGGCTGCGCATCTGCCGCCGCATCCTGGAAGAGATGGGCGGCCGCATAACCGCTGCCAATCGCGCCGAGGGCGGCGCCCGCTTCGAGATCCTGTTGCCGAGCCAGTAGCGGCTAAAGCGTCTGCGATCCACGCCGGCGGGCGAGGGCCAAGCGGAAAATAGAGGTCGGCCGGTGCGGCACGGCGTGCGGCACGCGCAGGTCGGGCCCCCAGCCGATCTCGAGCGTCGAGGAACCCGGAAAGGCGCCGGCGCGATCGACATAGGCCGGCGTCCGGTCGAGGCCGACTGCAGGCGCCACCCGCGTCAGCAGGCCGATCGGCGAGTCCTGGTCGACGAGGTAGCGATCGAGCTCGCTGTCGACGACCGGCACGGCGGCGTCGCGATTGTCAGCGAAGCGCGTGCCGAGCATCGCGGTCTTGGCCAGCGCCACCCGAACCCGCCAGCTGCCGCCTTCCTCGGCGCGCCGAAGCAGTGCCGCGAGCACGCCGAGCGCGCCCAGGCAGCCCGAGCCATAGTCGTTGAAGTAGGCCGGCACGAGTGCCGATTTCGCGCGGCCGGCGCTGTGCAGGGTGGCGAGGCCGGTCGTAGCCTGCGCGAGCTGCTCCCAGCCGCGGCGCTCGGCCCACGGACCCTGGAAGCCGTAAGCGTTGACCTCGACGTAGATCAACCGCGGATTTATGGCGCGCAGCTCGTCAGGGCCAAAGCCGTGCCTGGCGAAGGAGCCCCAGCGAAAACCCTGCACGAAGACGTCGCACTCGCGCACCAGTTCGAGCGCCCGTGCCCGGTCCTCAGCGATGCGCAGGTCCATGTAGACGCACTTCTTGCCGAACGAGGTGTCGACGTCGAAGCCGAGGATGTGGTCCTGGTAGGGATAGCGGCAGTGGATGACGTCGGCGCCGTGCTCGGCCAGCAGCTTGCCGATCGTGGGGCCGGCGACGACATGGGTGAAGTCGAGCACGCGCAGCCGGTCCAGCGGGCGGACAGCGCCTGTTTCGAGGGCAACGGGGGGCGCGTCGCCAAGCCTGGCGAGCTCGATCGGCAGCACCTCGGCGATAGCCTGCCCTTGCGGATGCGCCAGCCACTCCTGCGGGCTTCGCTTGATCGCGGCACAGAGGCCGAGTGCCGCGAGCTCGTCCTCGAGCGGTTGGGCGTCGTGGGTCGCCACCTTGGCCGCAATGGCCTCGCGGTCGCTCGGGCAGTCGAGGAAACGCAGGATGCCGTCGCGCAGATGCGGATAGGCACCGTTGAAGACGATCTCGCGGCCGTCGCGGGTCGCGTAGAAGCCGTTGACCGGCGTGAACACGGCGCCGATGTCGAACTGCCAGCCGCTCTGGAAGAAGTGCGCGACCTCGTTGAAGAGCAGCGAGGCGTGACGCCGGTCGACCCTGACCTGCTGGGCGCCGATGCCTCGGCGCTCGCCGATGAGCGAAACCGCGCTGCCGATGGCACCCATCAGGGTCGCGGCAAAGTCCGCCGCCTCGACGACGGAGTCGATGGAACTTGGCGACTGTTCGACCGTGACGGCGCCCGGCATCGGTTCGGGCAGGCCCAGTCCCCGCGTGATGTCCGCCAGGATCTGGCGCTGCCGCGCGCTATACATGCCTACTTCCCCCCCGGAACGCCGTCTTGTTACTTGAAACGCGGCATGACCTCTTCGCAGAGCAGCCGCAGTGCCGTCATCACCTTCTGGTGCGGGATCAGGCTGCCGGGATTGAGCTCGGCCAGGATGCCATCGAGGCCAAGCTTCTCGCGCAGCTCCTGCAGACGAGCGACCACGCTGGCCGAGGTGCCGACGATCATCCGTTCGCGCAGCACCTCCTCATAGTCGATGGACTGCATCTTCTGCCCACGCTCGGCGCGGTTCTCGATCTCCCGCGCGCCGGAGGCCGAGGCCGACGCCTCCAGCCGGGCACCGATGGTGTGCAGCAGATGCAGGATGCTTTCGCGCGGTTCTTCGCGCGCGGCTTCCTCGGTCTCGGCGACATAAACCGGCACGCGGAGATAGACCTCGCCGCGACCGGGATGGCCCGCTGCCGCCCAGGCAGCGCGATAGCTCTTCACCAGCGGCGCCAGCTCGGAGATGTTGCCGGTACGGGCGGCGACGAAGATCGCGTGGCCCATGGTGCCCATCTCTTCATAGGTGTCGGGGCTGGCCGCCGCGACGCGGATCTCCGGCCACGGCGCCTGCACCGGCTTGGGCGAGAGCCGGACGTTGTCGTAGGTGAAATACTTGCCCTTGTGCGAGAAGCGCTCCTCGCTGAAAGCGCGCTTCACGATCTCCAGCGTCTCGCTGAAACGCTCGCGGCTTTCGCCATAGTCGACGCCGTAGGTCTTGTAGGTGTGGGCGAAACCGGAGCGGCCGACACCGAAGATCAGCCGGCCGCCGCTCAGCTGGTCGACGGTGGCGACCTCCTCCGCGAGCCTGAGCGGATGGCAAAGCGGCAGCACCTGGACGGCGGTGCCGATCTTCATGCGCTTGGTGCGTTGCGCGATGGCGGCGGCCAGGATCAGTGGCGAGGCCAGCACCGAGCGCTCCGGCGCAAAGTGCAACTCGGCCAACCACATGGCATCCAGCCCCATACGTTCGGCGGCATCGACCTGCTCGAGCGACTGCGCGAAGGCCTCGGCCTCGCTGACGCCGGGCAGACGCTGAAACTCGTGGAACATGCCGAATTCCATCGGACCTCCTCCTACGCAGCTACCTCTTCCACCGCGGGAACGCGTCTCACTTCGTGGGCCTGCAGCGCCGGCAGCACATCGGCGGCAAAGCGGCGGATCTGTTCGATGAACATGTCATGGGGCATGGCGCCGCGATTGAAGCCGATCTGCACCATGTTGGCACCGCTCCGGTCGGCCTGGGCGATGATGCGCTCGGTCACCTCCTGCGGCGTGCCCCAGGGCTGCTGCTCGGCCTGCCGCGCCACGTCCTCGATCGTGAGATTGCGGAAATCCTCGCGCAGGAGGGCCGCCGCGCGCTGGTTTTCCGGCCGCACATAGTCGGTCGAGGATTGGCTGACATAACCCGCCTCGCGCTGCTTCGCCGTCTCGGTGAAGCTGCCGTGGCTGAACAGGGTACGGTTGAAATAGAGGTGATAGGGCGCCAGCTCCTTCACCGCCCGCGCCTTCGAGTCGGCGACATAGGCATTCATGCTGAGCGAGAGATGATCGGGCGTGATGCGATGGCCCGCAGCGGCCAGGCACTTGGCATAGAAGCGGATGATGTCGTCACGCAGCCCGCCGCCGGCCAGGCCCGGCGTGATCGGAATGTCGTGCCGCCCAGCGAACTCGATCGATTCCTGGCTGCCGACGATCGGGATCATGATGGGTGGATGGGGCCGCTGCACCGGGCGCGGCCAGATCGCGACGTCCTTGTAGGACCAGAATTTGCCCTCGTAGGAGAACACGTCCTCGGTCCAGGCGCGCGTGACGATCTCATAGGCCTCCTCGAAGCGCGCGCGTGAGTCCGCCAAGGGCACATTGTGGACCTGGTACTCGCGCGGAATGCCGCGCGCGAAGCCGGAGATCACGCGGCCGTTCGAAAGACAATCGAGCATGGCCAGCTCCTCGGCCAGCCTGAGCGGCTCGTGCAAGGGCAGGAGATTGCCGTAGATCAGCAGCTTCAGCCTTTTGGTACGCTGCGCCGCGGCGGCCGCCATCAGGTTGGGCGAGTTCATCAGTCCATAGGGTGAGCAGTGATGCTCGTTGAAGCCGACGCCATCGTAGCCCAGGCGATCCAGCTCCTCCCAGGCGTCGAGATGCTCGGCGTAGGTCCGCACCGCGACGTCTGATTTGAAATGCCGTTTGCTCAGCGGATAAGGCAGCTCCGTTCCGGTCTTCAGATGATCGAGGTTCTCGCCATAGGCGAGGAGGTCGAAGACGAAAACTTTCATACGGCCTTCCGGACAGGAGACCGCGAAGGCTAGCGTCGCCGGCCGGAGCCGGCTAGGGCCAGTCTTCGCCTTTGACCGCAGGTGAAGTTGACGCGACACTGGCGAAAATCGCCGGGGAGGCAAGACGATGGCTTACAAGATCATGATCATGGGTGCGTCCTACGGGTCGCTGCTCGCCTCGAAGATCCTTTTTGGCGGCCATTCGCTGCACCTGATCTGCCTGCCGGCCGAAGCCGACCTGATCAATGCCGAAGGCTTTCGCGTCCGCATCCCGATCCGTGGCCGCAAGGACCCGATCGAGATCGATTCGCGCAAGTTGCCGGGCAAGGTGACCGCCGGCGGTACAGCGGGTGTGAATCCCGCCGACTACGACCTGGTGGGCCTTGCCATGCAGGAGCCGCAGTACCGTTCGCCGGGCGTGCGCGAGCTGCTGGACGCCGTGGGCAAGTCGAAGGTTCCCTGCATGTCGATCATGAACATGCCGCCGCTGCCCTATATGCGACGCATCCCCGGCCTCGACCACGATCTGCTGAAGCCCGCCTACACCGATGCCAGCGTGTGGGACAGCTTCGATCCCGAGCGGCTCACCTTGAACAGCCCCGATCCGCAGGCGATCCGTCCGCCGGAAGAGAAGGTCAATGTGCTGCAGGTCACGCTGCCGACCAACTTCAAGGTCGCGCGTTTCAAGGACGACAAGGCGACTGCCATCCTGCAGCAGCTCGAGAAGGACATCGAGTCGATCCGCTTCGAGACGCCGGAAGGAAAGATCGAACTGCCGGTCAAGCTGCGGACTTACGACTCGATCTTCGTGCCGCTCGCCAAATGGGCGATGCTGCTCGCCGGCAACTATCGCTGCGTGACCAAGGACGGTATGCGGACCGCCCAGGAAGCGGTGCACAGCGACATCGAGACGTCGCGTTCGGTCTACAATTTCGTCAACGATCTTTGTGTGAAGATCGGTGCCGATCCGAAGGATCTCGTGCCGTTCGAGAAATACGCCGCCGCCGCCCAGAGCCTGGTGCGCCCGGCCTCGGCCGCCCGCGCGCTCAGCAACGGCGTGCCCAACATCGAGCGCGCCGACAAGCTGGTGCAGCTCATCGCCAAGCAGAAGGGCCTCAGCCACCCCGTCATCGACGCAGGCGTGGCCCTGGTCGATGCCCGGCTGGAGGCCAACCGCAAGAAGGCAGCCACCTGACGCGGTCCTGAAGGCAGCACCCTCACATCCGGCGTGAGAGATCACGCCGGAACCCTTTTGCAGACGGCGCGTTGATTGTGTGCCGCATCTGCGAAAGGAACACGCCTCATGCAACCCAAGATCCTCGCCACGATTTCCCTCGGCCTGCTGGCCGCCGCCTGCTCGTCCACCGAACACCGCACTGTCGCTCCGGCTTATGGCTCCAGTGGCTCCAGCCTCTACCAGTCCTCGACCCAGGCCTGTCTCGACTATGGCTTCGTCGCCGGCACGGCCGCCTACAGCCGCTGCGTGACGACCGAGCAGGCCGCGCGCGTCAACTACCGTCCGAGCCCGGGCTACGCGCCGGCGCTCATCGCCAGCGACTCACAAAACGCCTGCTATTCCTATGGCCTGACGCCGAACACGGCGCCCTACAATCGCTGCGTCGCCCGCGAGAGCGAGGCCCGCACCTACCGCGACTCCGCGACCGCACCGGTCTATCGCACAGACGCCCAGGGCTACAGGGTCGACTCCGAGGGCTATCGCGTCGATGCCAACGGCTATCGCCTGCAGGCTTCGACCGCGGCGGTCCCGCCGTATCGTGTCGATGCGCAGGGCTACAGGGTCGACTCCCAGGGCTATCGCGTCGACTCCGCCGGCTACCGCATCGCCGCGCAGGCCGCGCCGTACTACCCGCCGGCGCCCGTCTATCAGCCCCAGCCCACTTACCAGCCAGGCGTGGCGGTCTCTCGCGACGAATTCGGCAACCGCTACGACTCGCAGGGCAACCGACTCAACGCCGCCGGCCAGATCATTCCGATGCGCGAGAGCGTCAACTGAGATCAATTGATCCGGGCAACTTAACGACGGGTTCCCGGATCTTCGCGCTTTGATAAGGTGAGCGGCATGTCAGCTGCTCACCTCGCCACATCCGAAACGACAACCAAGAAGATTCTCGTCGCCGGCGCCACCGGCCTGGTCGGCTACGCCGCGATGAAGCATTTCGCGACCGAAGCCGGCTCCGAAGTGATCGCCGTCTCGCGCCGACGGCCCGACGAGACTTTCGGTGCGCGCTGGCTTCAGCTCGATCTCACGGACGCCGCGGCGTGCGCCGCTCTGGCACGCGAGTTCGCAGGTGTTACGCATCTCGTCTATGCCGCCCTGTATGAGCGACCGGGATTGGTCGCCGGCTGGCAGGAAGAGGAGCAGATCCGCACCAACGACCTGATGCTCAGAAACCTGTTCGAGCCGCTCGAGCGCGCGGCGCCGGGCCTGCGCCATGTGGTGCTGCTGCAGGGCACCAAGGCCTATGGCGTGCACGTCCGGCCGCTCAGCGTGCCGGCGCGCGAGAACCGCTCCGAGATGCACGAACAGCCCAACTTCTACTGGAACCAGGAGCGCTACCTGCGCGAGCGGCAGGCGGGCAAGGCGTGGCGCTGGTCGATCCTGCGGCCGGTGCTGATCGTGGGCGATTCGGTCGGCAGCGCGATGAACGTGATCCCCGCGCTCGGCGTCTATGCGGCGATGATGCGGCACCTGCACGGAAAGGGGGCGGCAAAGACAAGGCTGGATTATCCCGGCGGCGCCGGCCGCGTGGCTCAGGCAGTCGATGCCGACCTTCTGGCGCGCTGTATCGCGTGGTCGGGCGAGGCCGATGCCGCCGGCAACGAGATCTTCAACGTCACCAACGGCGACGTGTTCGTCTGGCCCAACGTCTGGCCCGCTATCTGCGACGCGCTGGGCTTCGAAGCGGGCGATCACGTGCCGCTCGCGCTCGATCGCGAGATCAGGCCGCGTGAAGCCGACTGGGCGGAGATCTGCGCGGCGCACGGCCTCGAGGCCGGTACGCTGAAGGACTTCGTCGGTCTCTCGTTCGAATATGCCGACTACACGATGGGCTTCGGCCGCGACAAATCGGGACCAGCCGCGATCGTGTCGACTATCAAATTGATGCAGGCCGGCTTCACCGAGGTGATGGACACCGAGGCGATGTTCCGCAAGTGCTTCGCCGAAATGCAGGCCAGACGGCGGCTGCCGCCGCGCTGACCGGCTTCGCGTCGCCCTCAGGCGTTGCGGACGGAGACCTTCACGCGCTCCCAGTGCTGACCGGCGAGCTTGCGCACCATCGCCGCCAGGCCATCCGACTGGGCGGCGGCGACGTTCGGCGCGCCCTGAACTTCGGAGATCCAGCGGTCGTCGGGCTCATACCCCAGGGCCTGAAGCACCTTGGGGAATTTCCAGCGGAAGGCCTGGCCCAGTTCCGGCGTGAACTCGCGCTTCCATTGCGCGACGTCGCCCGAGCGGACGTGACGATGACCGCGGCCCGACAGGCTGCCGAACAGGCTGTGTTGCCAGAAACGCTGACGGCACACGAGTTGCTCGGCCGCCTCGAACCCGAGAAAGTCGATGATCTTCGACCAGTAGGCCATCTGCGTGTCCTGCCGGAGGTCCTCATAGCGGGCCTCGAAGCAGTTCGAGCGGCCGTACTGCCAGCCCTGCATGTCGCGCAGCGTGCTGTCGGTCGAGTTCTCCATCTCGAACACATATTGCTCGTAACGGGTCTCGAAAGCGTTCAACCGGCGCTGGTAGGTGATGTTGTCATAACCCGGCACCGGTTCGTGCAGCCACGACTCGTCGGCCCGGCGGTGATAGTGCATCGCCGAGATCAGCACATCGCGCGGGTCGCGGATGAGATGGAGAATCCGCACATCGTCGCGGCTGAGCAGCTGCGAATGTCCGCGGAAGTCCGAATCGTAGTTGAACAGCACGAAAGGGCGCTTCAGTGCCTCCTCGACCCGGCTCTTTTCGGCCCAATAGTCGACGTAGGTGGCCCCCAGATCCGCGGCGATGGCCTTGAACACGGTGGCCATCCAGACAGTGCCGGTCTTGTGGTGGGTGGCAACGATGACGCTGTTTTTCATTTTTACCTATACGATAACACCGTGCCGTCCATCCTCGGCCGAGCAAAGGCGAGCGCACATAGCAACTGCCCATCTCGTTTGCAAACTACCAGTAGTAGGCCCTTAAAATCCAGCAAACAGTCGCTTTGATGACTGCATAGCTGCAAGACGCATGCCAATAAGGCAATGGCTGGGCCGTTTCGAGTGCAAATAGGGTCGGGCCCGGTCGACCGAAGTCTCCCGGGCCCGACGACGCCCCCTCAGGCTATTTAGTGCTGCCGGCTGTTTGGTGGATCAGCGGCGCAACCTCGAAACAACGTGTGGATGATAAGCGCGACGGCTCCGACCGGACAGGGGTCGGTTGGTATCAATTGTTCGGCCTCTTTTCGGGCCGGCCGGAGAAGCTCGCGCGAACGTGATCGGCGAGATCGCGCGCGGCCGGACTGGCGGCCGGCGGCGCATAGAGATTGATGCGGAATTCGGGCAGCGCCGGCAGACGCGCCTCGCGCGCGGCCTTGCCCTCGAAGATCTCGAAGCGCCCCGGGACGGAGGAACGCAGCAGCGGCGCCACGGCCAATCCTGCCTCGAGCACGGCGTAGACCGGCTCGAGGCGGCTCACCTCGCAGACCGCGCGCCAGTCACGCCCTGCCGCGCCCAGGGCCTCGATGGCCACGGGGCGGAACAGGCAGGTCGGCGCGCCGAGCGACACCGGCAGCGGGTCCTTCAGATGGGCGTCGCCGCCAGGCGCGCCGACCCAGACGAGCCGATCGGTACGCAACGTCTCGCCGTGGCGGCCGCACTCGGTTTCGGTGGTCATCGCGAGGTCGACGCCGCCCGATTTCAGCTGCTCGCGGACCACGCGCGAGTCCTCGCAGACCAGGGAAACGCGCACGCGCGGCTGGGCCTTGGCAAAGCCGCGCAGGATGGCGGGCACGAAGCTGCCGATGATGTCGTAGGGCACGCCGAAACGGACCTCGCCTTCGAAAGGCGGCGCGCGCATCGACGTCAGGACCTCATCGTTCAGGGCGACCAGCCGGCGGGCCTGAGCCAGCAGCCGTTCGCCGGCCGGCGCCAGCACCAGCCCGCGGCCTTGGCGCTCGAACAGGCGGCAGTCGAGCACTTCCTCCAGCCGCTTGATCTGCTGGCTGGCCGCCGCCTGGCTGAGGCCGAGAGCGGCCGCGGCGCGCGTGACGCCACCGGCTTCGACCACGGTCAGGAAGGCGCGCACCAGCGCCATGTCGAGATCCCCGCGCATGCTAAATCATAACATTTTCCGATTGGTATTATCAAAAACATTCATTTTTATTATTCTTTGTGCCGCCGTAGCGTGGCGGCATGGCAACAAAAATCTCCGGCCTC
>CANJHI010000162.1 GCA_947474005.1 Alphaproteobacteria bacterium
CTTCGCCGAAACCGGCGGTCCCCCCCAGGTTGTTGATCAGCGACGTCATGACGGCCTCCCACACGGCCAGCCTTGGCTCCGGCTCAACTCAGCCGGAGGTTCGGACGCCTCCCCAATGTCAGATCTGCCCCAACAGCCGGGAAATCCTATTGACAAGTTCGCCAGCTGGCAACGAAGGCTTCGCTGATCCAACTGGCCTCGATCTAGGACTCGAATGCGCCAGATTCCCTGCAAATTTGAGGCAAATTTGAGCTTGGCAGACACAATCAGAGTCAGTGCTTGTGCAATTGGCGCAGGTTCTTCAGAATAAAGTTGCAGATTCAGCAGAAAAATGATATGAATTTTGATAGGTTGGCGCTTGGATTGCGCCGGCCTTTTTCATTTTCGGCAAGACCCATCCGCAGCTGATCATGAACAATCCGAACACGAACAGAATCGAAGACGCTTTGGTGTCCTTTTTGACGTGCCTGAAAGGCCCAAAATATTGGCGTTTTTCAGAGGCCGTTCGAGAAAAAACGCGATTTTCTGCGATTCCGAGCGATTTAGTGGCCAAAAAAGCCGATTGCCCTCGATAAGTGCCGGAACTCAGGACGGGAGCTTGGCTGGACGGCTTTCGATCCGGCTGAAATAGAGGTGCCCGCCGATGCCCAGGGCCAGGATCAGCAGGCCGAGCAGGAATTCGGTGAGGGTGGGCCCCAGCAGGTCGAACAGCGGCGTCGCCGCCAGGTTGAAGCCCAGCATCGAGGCCGCCATGACAGCCAGGCGCAGCCGGAAGACGCGGGCAATCTCGGCCCCGCGATAGGCGGTCTGCAGCCGGGTGATCATCGGGATGAAGAAGAACGGGCCGCCGAAGCCCGCGATCAGGCTCGCCAGCATCATGGCCGGCAGCATCCAGGGATTGGGCAGGGCCCAGACGGCAACGGCGAGCAAGGCGAAGCCCGCGCCCATGGCGACATAGCCCAGGAACATGGTGGCCAGCGGCCGGCGGAAGCGGACGCTGCCGGCGATCAGGTTGCCCGCGACGTCACCCGCGCCGCCGACGCCGATGATCAGGCCGAGCGCCGCCAGCCCCTCGAAGTCGAACAGCCGCGGATCGTGCTGCTTCACCATCAGCGCGATGCAGAGCTGCAGCGCCACGCTCCACGGCCCGTTGGCCAGCGCATTCACCAGCAGCAGTGTGCCGATCGTGGGTTCGCGTCGCATCAGGCGCGCGCCGTCTAGCAGCGCGTCCCGGATGCCGTGCAGGCCGGCGCGCCCGCGCTGCGGCTGGTGGCTGGGATCGACCAGCCGGCCGCGCACCGACCAGATCGCGAGGCCCGAGAGGATGAAGCCCAGCGCCGTTACCGAGAGAAAATGGATGACCGGCAGGATCGAGTTCAGCACGGCCGCCAGCATCGGCCCGATCAGGCGGGCGAGCCGCCAGGTGGCGTCGAACAGGCCATTGATCGCCTGCATGGCGTCGCGGTTGGGCACCAGCACCGGCACCGCCGACTGCAGCGCCGGCGTAAAGACCATGCGCATGGCGGCGATGCCCATTACCGACAGCACCAGCAGCGGAATGGAGACGCCCCACACGTAGGCACCGGCCACCGGCAGCAGCGCCAGCACCGCACTCGCGAGCTTGGCACCGATCATGGCGCGATCGGCCTGCCAGCGGTCGAACACCGAGGCGCCCAAAAGGCCGACCACGAGCATGGCGCCGTATTGCGCGGCGTTGACATAGCCCGCAGCGTTGCCGATCTGCTCGGCGGCGATCCACACCACGGCAACCCGGAACAGGTCCTCGCCGATCGTCGAGGCGGCGAGCCCCGACCACACGGTCGCGACGGCGGGATCCTTCAGCGGACGGAAAATGGGTAGCATCAGATGTTCAGTTCAGCGTGCCCACACGCCGCCATCCTTGTTCTTGTAGCCGAGAGACAGGTAGGCCGCGTCGACCAGCGGTTGGCCGCGGCTGTTCATCAGCAGGCCAGGGCCCATGCGGTTCATGGTGTAGCCGAAGGAGAGGCCGGCCGCCGGATCGGCGAAGCCAAGCGAGCCGCCGGCGCCGACATGGCCGAAGGCGGGGCTGCCCAGAATGACGCTGTCGCAATCCTCGCCGAACAGTTTTGCGCCCAGCGCGCGGCGGCGGTTGTCCATCGACTTCATGAAACCCAGCGCAAAGCGCGTCGGGATGCGGAGCGTGGCGTCGTCGTGCGTGGCCATTGAGACCTCGCCCATGCGCGCCAGCGTTTTGCCGTCCACCAGCTTGCCGCCGCCGTTTGCCAAAGGCGCATACATGCCGGCCAGCCCGCGGGCGTTGGTGATGCCGTTGGCCGCGCCGATCTCGGCGGCATGACCGGCGCGGGTGTTGGCGCCGCCGGTCCGCCAGGCGCCGACGTTGAAGAAGAACAGCGACGCGGGCGACTGCTTGTTGGTGCCGAGGTCGAGCAGGAACGGCGTCTTCATGTCCTCGGCCTTGTAGACATGCGGCAGGATCGGCGCGACGCGAGGCTCGATCTCTTCCGGCAGGCCGATCCAGAAATCGAGTCCCAGCGGCTTGGCGACTTCTTCCTGGAAGAACGTGCCGAGCGACTTGCCGCTGGCGCGGCGCACCATCTCGCCCACCGTCCAGCCGAAGGTGAAGCCGTGATAGCCGTTGCGCGTGCCGGGGACCCAGAACGGCTCCTCGTCGGCCAGCCGACCGGTCATATAGGCCCAGTCGTAGGGTCCGTCGTCCTTCACCTTGGCGCGCAGTGCCGGCACGCCGGCGGAATGGTCGAGCATCATGCGCGTGGTGACGTGCGCCTTGCCGTGCTGGCCGAATTCCGGCCACAGCTCGACCACTGGTGCGTCGAGATCGAGTTTTCCGCGGCTCGCCAGGATATGTGCGCAGAGCGCCGTCGCGCCCTTGGTGCAGGAGAACACGATGCTCACCGTGTCCTTCTTCCATGGCGTGCCGGCCTTGGGATCGGCGATGCCGCCCCAGAGATCGACCACGGTTTCGCTGCCCACCGTCAGAAAGACCGAGGCGCCGACCTCGCCATTGGCGTCGAAATTCGCCTTGAATGCCTCAGCGACGCGTTCGAAGCCCGGCTTGCACGTGCCCTCAACCATTACTTGGAACCGGCAGCTTGAAAACCTCGAGCAGGAAGCGTGCGGCGTGACTGAGCGCCGTCTGGTCGATGCCGTGGCCGACGCCCTCGGCAATGTGGACGGCGACGGCGACATCGTTCTGCTGCAGCGTCTCGGCCGCCCGCTCGGTCAGCACGTGCGGCAGCATCTCGTCGCTGTCGCCGTGCGCCAGCAGCACTGGCGGCCGCGACTTGATCTCGTCCTTCAGCACCTCGGGGCCGGCCAGCATGCCCGAGAAGCCGACGATGCCGGCGAGCGGTTTGGCGCGGCGCAGCCCGACCTGCAGCGCCATCATGGTGCCTTGGCTAAAACCGACCAACGCGGTCTTGGATTCGTCCAGCCCGTACTGGGCCATGGTCTCGTCGAGGAAGGCATCGACCAGGGGTGCCGCACTGCGCACGCCGGCCAGGGTCAGCGCCGGATCGAGGCGGGAGATGCCGAACCACTGGTAGCCGAAGGGATTGCCCTCGCAAGGGTAGGGCGCGTTGGGTGCATGGAACACCACGTCGGGCATCAACGGCGCCAGCACCGGAGCGAGACCGATCAGGTCGTTGCCGTCGGCGCCGTAGCCATGCAGCAGGATCACGAGATGGCCGGGCTTGCCCTCGCCTTGCGGGCCGTAGCTGGCACCTTCGAGTTTGGTCGTCGCGGGCTTGGTCATTTGGCTGTCGTCCCCACCTTGAGGTCTTCCTTGAGGGGTTTTGGGCCCCAGTCCGGCATGCTGCGGCGATAGTGCCAGAGCAGCAGCGCGGCGGCACTCCGCCACGGCCGCCATGCCTCGGCGATCTTTAGAAGCCGCTTTGCGTCGGGCCGCTTGCGCATACGCTTCAGATGTTGCGCTGCCACGATCAGCCCGAGGTCCAGGCCGGGCATGATGTCGGGCCGGCCGTGCGCGAACATGAGGTAGATCTCGGCGGTCCACGGGCCGATGCCCTTGGCCTGCGTCAGCATGGCGATCGCGGCGTCGTCGTCGAGATCGTCCAACGCGGTGAAATCGATGCGGCCCTCGGCGACATCCGACGCGAGGCTGCGGCCGTAGCGCACCTTGGCGCCGCTGAGGCCGACGGCGCGCAGTTGCTCGTCGCTCTGCGCCAAGAAATCGGCCGGCTCCATCGACGGCACCGCGGCCTCGAGCCGGAGCCAGATGCTGCGCGCGGCATGGACCGAGACCTGCTGGCCCACGATCGAGCGCATCAGACCGCCGAACCCCATCGGCATCTCGCGCCGCACCGGATGGCCCACGTCCTTCAGCACGCGTGCGAAATCGGCGTCGACGCGCGCCAGATGACGCATCGCTTTTTTCAGGTTGGCGTCGTCGAGGACGATCTTGCTCACGCGTCCGGCATAGCACGCGGCGACACAGGACTGTAAGTTCCGATCGTATGGAGACATGACGTGACCGGTAAACTTCCCGACCTGCACGCCGGAATGCTCGACCGCATCGTCGCAGCGGTGCGGGACGACCCGCGGTTCGATGCTCTTTTGGCGAGTGGCTCTCTCGTCTCTGGCGGCTTCGACGAGCAGTCGGACCTCGACTTGATCCTGGTCGCTCGCGCCGAGATGCAGGCCGCGGTGATGGCCGAGTGCCGTGCTTTTGCAGTGGGGCTGGGCGAATTTCTGGCGGCTTTCACCGGCGAGCATGTCGGCGAACCGCGGTTGCTGATCTGCCTGTATGGCCCGCCGCTGCTGCATGTCGATCTGAAGTTCGTCGCCGCGAATGACCTCGGCAGCTTCCCGGAGCGTCCTCTCATTCTGTGGGCGCGTGATGATGCCGATCTGCGGCGCCGTCTCGATGCCGTGGAGATCGCCCCTGCGGGCCGTGCCGCCCAGTGGTTCGAAGACCGCACATGGCTCTGGCTGCACTACAGCGCCACCAAGATGCGGCGCGGCGAATATTTCGAGGCGTTGAGCGGGCTCGATTTTTTCCGCGACGTCGTGCTGGGGCCGATGCTGCGGCGGAACGCCGGCGAGCGGCCGCGCGGCCTGCGTCGCATTGAGGGTAGCCCTGGCGCGCGCGACCGCCTGCTGCCGACCTTGGCGGCTTATGACCGCTCCGCGATCGCCGAAGCGCTGCGTCGAACCATTGCCCTGTATATGGAGCTGCGCGCCGCCGATCCGCCGCCAGCGCCGACGACGCACATGCCGCAGGCGCTGCTCGACTACATCGACGAACGGCAATGACGGTCGTCACGCGTTTCGCCCCCAGCCCGACCGGTCTGCTGCATCTCGGCAGCGCCTACTCGGCGCTGGTCGCTTGGACCCGGGGGCGCGAGGCCGGCGGCCGGTTTCTGGTGCGTATCGAGGATACCGACATCCGCCGCTGCCGGCGCGAATACGAGACCGCGATCCTGCAGGACCTGAAATGGCTTGGCCTCCACTGGGATGGTGAGGTGCGGCGCCAGTCGGATCACTTCTCCGACTACAGCCGCGAGCTCAACCGGCTGAGTGACGGTGGCCTGGTCTATCCCTGCTTCTGCAGCCGCGCCGAGATCGAGCGGGAGATTGCCGCGTCCGTCAGCGCTCCGCATGGTCCGCCTCCGGGCCCCGAGGGTCCGCTCTATCCGGGCACCTGCCGGCATTTGCCACCCGCCGAACGCAAGCGGCGCATCGCCGCTGGCCGCGAGTTCTGCATGCGTCTCGATTCGGCGCGTGCCGCCGCTGCCGCCGGGCCGTACGACTTCGTCGACGAAGGCCGTGGGCGGATCGAAGGCCGGCCGCTGCTGATGGGCGACTTCGTCCTGGCCCGCAAGGACACGCCGACCAGCTACCATCTCGCCGTCACGGTCGACGATCACCTGCAGGACGTGACCCTGGTGACCCGTGGCGAGGACATCCTGTCCTCGACCCATATCCACGTCCTGCTACAGCGCTTGCTGGGCTACGCGACGCCGCTCTATGCCCATCACCCATTGATCACGGACGCGACTGGCCGCCGCCTGGCCAAACGCGACCGGGATCTCACCATGCAGTCGCTGCGCGAAAATGGCGTCAGTCCGGCAGAAGTGCGCCGCCGCGCACTGGCGGCAGCGGGCCGGCAGGCCTAACATTCGGTCATGGACCGAACCGAAGAACTGGCCGTCGGGAGGCGGCTGCTCGGCCATATCGACGGCCGCACCACCGATCTCGCGGACTCCCTGTTCCGCAACCGCGTGATCGCCTACTCCTGCCGCGAGCGCGCCAGCCTCGAGCGCGACCGGCTGTTCCGCGACCAGCCGATGTTCATGGGGCTTTCGACGCGCCTCGCCAAGGCCGGCGACTACGTCACTGAGGACGTGGCCGGCATGCCGGTGCTGATGACCCGCGGCGCCGACGGTGGCGTCAGGGCCTTCGCCAATATCTGTCGCCATCGCGGCGCACCGGTGGCCACTGGCTGCGGCAACGCGCGGGTCTTCACCTGCCCCTATCACGCCTGGACCTATGATCTCGCCGGCAAGCTGCTGGGCACGACCGACAAGGTCGGCTTCGCCGGCCTCGATCTTGGCGCCCACGGCCTGGTGCGGCTGCCGGCGGCGGAGAAGCACGGCATGCTGTTCGTGCGGCCCAAGCCCGTGCAGCCAGGCGAGAGTCTGGAGATCGACGTCGACGCCAATCTCGGCGCGATCGGCCCCGACCTCGCGGCGCTCGAGCTCGAGACTTATCCGTTGTTCTCGGTCGATGTCGTGAAGCCGCGCATCAACTGGAAGTTCGCCATCGACACTTTCCTAGAGGTCTATCACGTCCCTCATCTGCACCGGAAAACCATCGGGCCGTACTTCATCGGCAACGTCGGCACCTTCGACAGTGCCGGCCTGCACGGTCGCATGTGCGTGGCGCGCACTTCGATCGACGCGGTGCGCGGCCTGCCCGAAGCCGAACGCAACTACCGCCCGCACGTCATCTCGATCTACCAGCTCTTCCCCAACACGATCCTGATCTTTCAGGTCGACCACATCGAGATCTGGCGCGCCTTCCCCGGCCGCGACGATCCCAGCCACTGCGAGGTTGAGATGACGATCTACCGGCCCGCGGTCACGGACAAGCCGGATGCCTACTGGGAAAAGAACCGCGACATCGCCATCCGCACGGTGATGGAGGAGGATTTCCCGCTGGGCGAGCGCATGCAGATCGGCTTCGAGTCGGGCGTCACCGAAGAGGTGATCTACGGCCGCAACGAACCGTCGTTGGTCCATTTCCACAGCTCGATCCGCGCCGCCCTCGGCGCCCAGGCGTAGGGCAAGGTCATGACCACAGCCGAGCGGCTGCCCGACTTTCCGGTGGGCGGCTGCGCGGTGGTGATCGGCGGTTCCGGCGGCATCGGCCGCGCCATCGCCGTCCAGCTCGCGGGACGTGGCTGCGACGTGGCATTCAGCTACTTCAAGGGCACCGCGCGGGCCAATGAGACGGCCTCGCTGGTGCGCAGCGCCGGCCAGGAGGTCCATGTCGGCAAGGTCGATCTGCGCGAGGAGGCCGAGGTGCGCCGCTTCGTCGACGAGGCGGCCGAACATTTCGGCGGCGTGCATACCGCGGTCTATGCTGCCGGCCCCTACATTCCGATGCGCTTCATCAGCCAGCAGCCGGCCGCTGCCTTCCGCGAGGTCATGGAGCACGACACCTTCGGCTGCTTCAACCTGATCCAGGCGGTGCTGCCGCATCTGCGCACGGCCAAGGGCAGTTTTACCGCCCTCGTGACGCCGGCCATTCGCCGCTACGCCGCGCGCGACATCCTGAGTGCGGCGCCCAAGGCGGCGATCGAGGCGCTAGTGAAGGGCCTGGCCGCCGAAGAGGGCCGCTTCGGTGTACGTGCCAATGCGGTCGGTGTCGGCGTCATCACCGACGGGCTCTATCATGCGCTGGTGGAAAGCGGCGACTTCGACCAACGCTTCCTCGACGCCTCGCGCCAGGTCATGGCGCTGAAGCGCCTCGGCACGGCCGACGAGGTCGCCGAGGGCGTGGTCTTTCTCGCTTCCTCGCGCGCCCGCTGGATCACCGGACAGACATTGATGATCGACGGAGGATACGCCTTATGAATCGCACCAAGCCGCCGTTCCGTGCCGACCAGGTCGGTAGCCTGTTGCGCAGCGCGCCGGTCAAGGAGGCGCGCACGAAGCGCGCGACGGCCGAGTTCACGCCGGCGCAGCTGAAGGCGGTCGAGGATACCGAGATCGCGAAGCTGGTGGCCAAACAAGAGGCCATCGGACTGCAGGGTGTGACCGACGGCGAGTTCCGTCGTTCGTGGTGGCACTACGATTTCCTGGCTGGTCTCACGGGCGTCGAGCTGGTGAGCGTGACTCAAGGGCTGCAGTTCAAGGGCACGCAGACCAAGGCCGAGGGTTTGCATGTCCACGGCAAGATCGATTTCGCCGATCATCCGATGATCGAGCACTTCAAGTTCTTGAAGTCGGTGGCGAAGGCCACGCCCAAGATGACGATCCCGTCGCCTACGGCGTTGCATTATCGCGGCGGCCGGCAGGCGATCGAGAAGTCCGCCTATCCCGAGATGGAGTCGTTCTTCGAGGATCTCGGGAAGGCCTATGCCAAGGCGGTGCGGGCCTTCGGCGAAGCGGGCTGCACCTACCTGCAGCTCGACGAGGTGTTCGTGGCCTATCTCTGCGATCCGGCGCAGCGTGACTATCTGCGCGGTCGCGGCGACGATCCCGACAAGCTCCTGCACATCTACGCCGACCTGGTGAACGCGGCGGTCTCGGGCCGCACCCCGGGCATGACTATTTCCATGCATCTTTGCCGCGGCAATTTCCGGTCGACCTGGATGGCGCAGGGCGGCTACGAGCCGGTGGCTGACGTGCTGTTCAACAAGATGGGCGTCGATGCGTACTTCATGGAATACGACAGCGAGCGCGCCGGAGGCTTCGAGCCACTGAGGCTTCTGCCCAAGAACAAGCATGCCGTGCTCGGCATCATGACTTCCAAGACCGGCGCGCTCGAGAGCAAGGATCAGCTCAGGCGCCGACTCGACGAGGCATCGAAGTTCACATCGCTCGATCAGCTCTGCCTCTCGCCGCAATGCGGCTTCGCCAGCACCGAGGAGGGCAACCTGCTGGCTGAGGAAGAGCAGTGGGCCAAGCTCGCGCGCTGCGTCGAGGTGGCGAAAGAGGTGTGGGGCTGAGCCTTACCGCTCTTCGAGCGCTTTTAGCACGCCGACCTGTACTGTATTCGATTCGAGGAACTCGCGCGCCCGCCTGCGCTTGGCCGGGTCGCGGGCATCGCCGTCGACGATCGCGGTGACGAGATCGCAGTTATAGGGAATGGCGATGGCTTCGCCGTAGCGAAGTGCCCCGTTGTGCCGCTTGTGCACGTAGACGCGCGCATGGCCGAAGGTGTCGGTGACGCGGACGCGCTCACCAGGGCCGACCGGAACGAACCGGGGATCGAGGATGCGGATGTCGATCGCGCGCTCCAGCGCCTCATCGGTCGCGATGCCTTCGGGGCAGTCGCCCTTGGGACTGAGCGTCATCCACACATAGACGTCGTGTTCGTCTCCGCTGTAGGCCCGTCCGGGTGGCGCACGGTCGGCCGCGAACGGCCAGGTGAACGGCCGCCAGCCCTCGCGGTCGGTGAAGCCCAGGGCCATCTGCCGCTCGGCCAGCCAGCCGATGCCGCCCAGCACGGCGATCTGCGCTCCGGCCCACGCCAGATAGGTGAGCGTTTGGCGGCTGAGCTTCATGCCGTCTCACTGCCGGAAATGGCCTGACCCCGTGGCATCGCATCCCCTCAATAGCCCCTGGAGCCTGACGCAGGATTGAAAATCGTCAATCCTGGAGAAAGGCCGGCGGAAAGCCGTCCCTGCTACCCCTCGAGGACGAGCCCGACGCAACCCTGCGGATCGTGCGGGGCCGACCGGCCGCTCGAAGAGGAGAGCAACCATGAGGATTTCAACAGGTATCGTCGCGGCATTGCTGGGAACCACCATGCTCGCAGGCGCCGTCTCCGCCCAGCAGACGCCAGCGGCTCCGGCCCCGACGATGCAGCAGAAGGCCGAGGCCGCGCGCGACTTCATGACGCTGTCGGCCGACGGCGCCGTCGCCTTCCGCACCCTGCATATGGCGCGCATCGCCATCTTCGAGGCCGATCCGGTGGTGGCGAAGAAGCTGCTCGCCGACACGCGCGCAGCGCTCGCCAAGGCCAAGGTCGACTCGACCGCCTTCATGAAGGCGGAAGGCGATCTCAAGGCGCCCAAGGGCATGAACGCCGCCCCAGGCGCCGTATCGGCTCCGGCCGTCGCCTGGCTGCCGATCGACGGCCAGCTCACCCTGGGTGAGGATTTCGTGGCAACGCCCGCCAAGGCCGCGGCGGTCGCCGAAGCGAACAAGCATCTCGAGAAGGGCCAGCGCAAGGAAGCCATCGAGAAGCTGAAGCTCGCCGACGTCAACGTGGTGTTCACGATGGCCCTGGCGCCGCTCGACCGCACGATGGCCGACGTCGACATGGCGGCGAAGTTCATGGACGAAGGCAAGTACTACGAAGCCAACGCCGCCATGAAGAAGGCCGAAGACGGCGTCCGCTACGACTCGGTCGCGGCCATCGCCGTGCCGCAGAAGGCGGAAGAGAAGAAGACGCAGTAATCGCTGTAGTCAGGAAGACGGGATCGCCGGCCGGCTCGGGCCGGCGATCTTTTTTTTGGCGCGTTCAGATCTGGTGCGCCATCGGTGGCGCTGGGATCGGGCGCACGCGCTCGTAAGCTGCCGCCGCGCGCAGCACCAGCGCATCGCGGGCATGTCCCCCCACGATCTGCAGGCCGATCGGCAGGCCCTCGCGGTCGAGGCCGCAAGGAATGGTGGCGGCGGGCTGGCGCGTCAGGTTGAAGAGGAGCGTGAACGGCGTCCAGCCGATGTCGACGCCGTCGCCACCCCAGGCCGCGTTCTCGTTCACCGCGAAGGCCGTCATCGGCATGGTGGGCGTGAGCAGCAGGTCGTACTTTGCCATGAACTGGTTCATGATCACGCCGACCTGCTGGCGCTGATGGATGGCGGTCACCACCGCCTCCTGGCCGAGATTGGCGCCGACTTCGGCGGCCTTGAGCAGGCCCGGGTCCATCAAGGCCCGCTTCTCGGGGCTGAAACTCTTCACCAGCACGGCCACGTTCGACTGCCAGTGTGCGTTCAGGATGCGGCGCGGGTCGAGGCCGGCCAAGTCGGGCGAATCCTCGACGACCTTGGCGCCCAGCGTCTTGAACACCTTGGCGGCGTGCTCGACGGCCACGGCCACGTCGCGGTCGATCTTGTCGCGTTCGACGAAGCCCAGGCCGGGCGAATAGGCGATGCGCAGGTTCTTCACGCCCTTGTCGAAGCCCTTCAGATAGTCCTCGGCATCGTCGGGGCGGCCGTAGAGATCGCGGCTGTCGGGCCGCGCCATCACATTCATCATCATCGCGGCATCGCGCACGGTGCGGGTCATCGGCCCGATGTGCGAGAGCGTGCCCTGTGCCGAGGGCGGCCACAGCGGCACGCGCGCCTGCGTGGGTTTGAGGCCAAAGAGCCCACTGAAGGAGCAAGGGATGCGGACCGAGCCCGCGCCGTCGGTGCCGACCGCGAGATTGCCCATGCCGACCGCTTCGGCAGCACATCCGCCGCCCGACGAGCCGCCTGGCGTGCGCCCGATCTTCCACGGATTGTGCGTGGCACCGTAGAGGCCTGAGTCGGTCACGCCCTTCCAGCCGTATTCCGGCGAGGTCGTCTTGCCGAGCAGCACCGTGCCCGCCTCGCGCAGGCGTTGCGCGACCGGTGAATCGACGGTCCACGGTCCGTCGGGATCGGTGGCGAGGCTGCCCATGCGTGTGGGCATACCCTTGGTCAGCACCATGTCCTTGATGGTGATGGGCACGCCGTCGATGTCGCTCAGACGCTTGCCGCCCTTCTTCCAGCGCTTCTCCGAGGCGCGCGCGGCGCGCAGCGCCATGTCGGGGTCGAGATGCTGGAAGGCATTGAGCTGGCCGTTGAAGGCATCGACGCGGGCAAGCGCCGCCTTGGCCGCTTCGACCGGCGAGGCCTTGCGCGACTTGTAGAGTTTCACCAGCTCGTGGGCTGGCATCATCGCGAGATCGGCGGTCATCACTTGGTCTCCGGAAGAACGGGAAATTTCAGCGGATGGGCTTCGGCATAGCGCGCTGCGGCGCGCAGGACGAGTGCGTCCCTGTAGTGGCCCGACACGATCTGCAGCCCGACCGGCAGGCCTTCGCTGCTGAGGCCGCAGGGCACCGTCGCCGCAGGATGGCGCGTGAGGTTGAATTGCGGCGTGTAGGGCGACCATTGCATGTTGGGCTTGCCGTCCGGCCCGTCGGGCAGGTTATTGCCGGCGGCGAAGGGTTGTACGGCGACGGTGGGCGTCAGCAGCAGGTCGTACTTGGCGAAGAACAGGTTCCAGGCGATGGCGAGTTCGCGCCGCGTCACCTGCGCGTTGACCGCGTCCTGCAATGAATAGCGCAGGCCTGCCTTGGCGCCGGCCAGGAGATTGGGATCGAACTCGTCGTGGCGGCTTTCCGGATATAGTTGCAGCAGCCGCTGGAGTGCGGCCAGCCAATGGATCACGAAGGCGCGGCCAGCCTCCGGATAGGAGAAGGGCGCCTCGACTTCCTCGACCTTGCAGCCCAGCGCTTCGAATTGCTTCGCCGCCTTGGTCACCATTGCAGCGACCTCGATATCGAGCGGGTGGTTGCCGAAGCGCAGCACGAAGCCCACTTTCAGCTTCTTCAGCTTGCCGCCGATCTTCTTCGCGTAGTCGGTACCGTCGGCCGGCAGGCTGAAGGGATCGCGCGCGTCGGGCCGGGCGATGGCATTCATCATCAGCGCGCAGTCGAGCACGGTGCGGGCCATCGGGCCCGTGTTGGCGAGATCGCCGGTCATCGACGGCGGCCAGGCGGGGATGCGGCCGAACGTGGCTTTTAGGCCGACGAGTCCATTGAAGCTC
>CANJHI010000163.1 GCA_947474005.1 Alphaproteobacteria bacterium
TTCGGCGCCTCAGGCGGCGGCACCTCAGCCCGCCCCGGTGCCGCGCGCGGTGACCGCCAAGCCCATCGACCTCTCGGCGCTGCGTTCCTTCGATGCCTCGCTGGAGCTCTACACCAGCGCGATCTCGGTTGGCGCGCTCCACGTCAACTACGGCAACCTCTCGGCGACGCTGAAGAACGGTGTCTTCAAGATCTCCAAGCTCACCGGGCAGTTCTACAGCGGCGCGGTCGATTTCACCGGCACGGTCGACGCCTCCAAGGCGACCCTGGCGCTCGATCTCGCAGGCAGTCTTCAGGGCATCTATCTCGGCGAGATGTTGCGCGGCACCGCCGGCACCAACACCTTCGGCAACGACAATCTCACCGTGGCGGTGGACGGCAAGATCAATGTCATGAACATCGCGCTCAAGGGCGGCGGCAACTCGCCGGAGGCGATCCGCAATTCCCTGGTCGGCAGCGGGCAGGTGAGCGGCTATGTCTACCCTTCGGTGACGAAGGGTTCGCTTTCCTTCGTTTCCTTCGCCGCCGGCGTCGCCAGCGTTTTCAGCAGCGAGATGGGCTTCAACTCGGCGGTGCTGGATGCCTTCATCAATCGCCAGAGCCCGATCTCGGGCGCGTTTCATCTTGCCGACGGAACGCTGACCCTGCAGGAGCAGAAGGTGCAGGGCCAGAACGCCGTGGCGCTCGTGACCAGCCAGACCAGCCTGACCGCGGCGACCACCGATACGACCATCGGCCTCGATGTCGGCAAGACCGGCTCGGTGGATTTCGTCATGACGGTGAAGGGGCCGGTGGCCGCGCCCACCCTGAATGCGGGACGTCCGCCGGGGCGTTAGAGCGTATTTCGCTTAGGTGTCATTTATCTTTCTTGCCCCTCTCCCCCTAGCGGAGGAGAGGAACATGAAAAGACTCTAAGCTGCGCGGTTCTTCAGGATTTCCCAGGCGCGCGTGAAGCTCTGCGCCATCTCCTCGGCCGGCACGGCACCGGAGAAAAGGACGTGGCCTTGCAGAGCGAAGCTCGGCACGCCCTGGATACCGGCGTTGCGCGCCATCTGGTCGCCCGCCAGCACTTCCTTGGCGTGCTCGTTGCTCGCCAGCATCGCCAGTACCTCGTCGCGGTCGATGCCGCCCTCGGCGCCGATGGTGGCCAGGATCTGGGAATCGCCGATGTCGGCGCCGTTGCAGAAATAACCCTCGAACAGCGCCTCGACGACGGCGTCCTGCACGCCCTTCTGGCCGGCCATTCGAATCAGGCGATGCGCTTTCACGGTGTTGGGTGTGCGTGTGATGCGGTCGAGATGGAATTCGAGGCCGACCGTGGCCGCCGTCTCGGTGATGCGCTGGTCGAGCTGCTGCGAGCGTTCGAGACTGCCGAACTTGGAGATGCGGTACTGCTTGCGCTCGACGCCCTCGGGCGGCATCTCGGGATTGAGCTGGAAGGGATGCCAGGCGACGGTGACGGCGCAGTGCTTGCTGGCCAGAAGGTTGAGCGCGCGCTCGAGCTGGCGCTTGCCGATGTAGCACCAGGGGCAGATCGCGTCGGAGATGACGTCGATGCGGCCGACAGGCTGGGCCTGGTCCATGGCTGTTTCCTTTTCCCTATTGTCAATCAGCGTATACCTGCGTGGAATCCCGGGCAACGCGAGGACCTCATGGAAAAGCCGAAATACCGCTCTGCGCTGATTGTCGGCACCGGCCCGGGGCTCAGCGCCTCGCTGGCCCGCCTGTTTGCCAGCAACGGCCTCACCGTCACGCTGGCCGCCCGGCAGACCGCCAAGCTTGCTGCACTTGCGAAGGAAACACGCGCCGAGGTGCATGCCTGCAACGCCGCCGATCCGACAGAGGTCGCCGGCCTGTTCGAGGCGCTCGATGCCGCCGGCCGGACGCCCGACGTGGTGGTCTACAACGCCAGCAACCGGGTGAGGGGCCCGCTGGTCGACCTGCCGCCCGACGATGTCAAACGCGCCATCGAGATCAGCGCTTTCGGCGCCTTCCTGGTCTCCCAGCAGGCCGTGAAGCGCATGCTGCCCAAAAATCACGGAGCGGTCTTGCTCTCCGGTGCCACCGCGGGCGTGAAAGGCTTCGCGCTCTCGGCCACCTTCGCCATGGGCAAGTTCGCGCTGCGCGGGCTCGCGCAATCGATGGCACGTGAGCTGTCGCCCAAGGGCATTCACGTGGCCCACTTCGTCATCGACGGCGGCATCCGCAGCGCCGCCCGCCCCGTGCCGGCCGACGCTCCCGACAGCCTGCTCGATCCCGACGCCATCGCCGAGACCTACTGGGCCACGCTCCAGCAGCACCGCAGCGCCTGGAGCTGGGAGGTCGAGGTCCGGCCGTGGGTCGAGAAGTTTTAGAGTCTTTCGGACCGCGAGCCTCCGGCTCGCTCATGATCATGAGCGGGCGGGACGCCCGCGGTCCGGGAGAGCATGAGCGCTACAGATGTTCGTGCAACAACTTCAACGCGCCATGCAGATCGTCGACGACCGTCACGCACTTGGCGCGCACCTCGGGCAGTGGCGGCAGGATGTCGGGCACCATGATCGCCATGGTCCCCGCGGCGTGGGCGGCGGTGAGACCGGCATTGGAATCCTCGAAGGCGATGCAGCGCTCGGGCGCCACTTTCAGCCGGCGTGCGGCCTCGAGATAGACGTCGGGATGCGGCTTGGCGCGCACGACGTCGTCGCGCGTGGCAAGGGCTGTGAAGCGGTCGAGCAGGCCGGCGCGACCGAGATGGCGTTCGGCCGTGGCCCGGCTGGACGCCGTCGCGACGGCCAGCGGCAGGCCGCGCGCGCCCAGGAAATCGAGCAGTTCGATCACACCCGCCTTGACCGGTATGGAAGTGTCGAAGCGCTGCTTGGCGTGGGCGGAGAAGCGCTCACGAAAGTGCTCGATGCGGAAGCCCGTGCCGTAGAAATCCTGGATCATGACGTCGCAGTCGGGGCCGGGGATGCCGATCATCGAATGGCAAAAATCGAGCGGGATTTTCAGGCCAAGCGCGGCGGCGGCGGCCTGCAGGGCCTCGATGTAGACCGTTTCGGTGTCGATCAGCAGGCCATCCATGTCGAAAATGACGGCCTCGATGGGTTTCTCGAACATGCTTTCGTTCTAAGCTCCGGGCCGGAAACGTCCAGTGGGAGAAAAATTCATGCGCATCCATAACCTATATGTCGACGCAAAAGGCGAAACTCACTTCCGTGACATCGAAGTCGAATGGAAGAACGAAGGCCGCGGCGGCAAGACCTCGGCGATGCTGCCGGCGACCGGAATCATCTTCCGAGAGACGCCGGGCACCTACGACTACGAATGGCATCCGGCGCCGCGCCGGCAATACATCATCAATCTCGATGCCGGCGTCAGCATCCAGGCGAGCGACGGCGAGACCCGCATCATCGGCGCGGGCGAGATCATCCTGGTCGAGGACACCCACGGCAAGGGCCACTGCTCGAAAGCCATCGAGGGCAAGCTGCGCCATTCCATCTTCGTGCCGATCGACTAGTCGGCGGACCGCGGGCCTCCAGGCCCGCTCATGTCGGCGCATGCACCTGTTGCGGGCCTGGAGGCCCGCGGTCCGCATGATATGAGCGCACGATTTTTGCAAGGAAGTCAGTCATGAACATCCAGACGCCCGTCGACCCCACCAACGATCTCGTCGAAACCGCCAAGCGTGTCCTGCCGGGCGGCAGCTTCGGCAACATGCCGGCCGAGGTGATCCTGAAGGAGGGCAAGGGCGGCCGGATCTGGGACGAGGCCGGCAAGGAGTATGTCGACTTTCTGCTGGGCTCGGGGCCGATGTTCGTGGGCCATGCCCATCCCGAGGTGACGGCGGCGGTGCAGGCGCAGGTGCCGTTCGGCACCACCTTCTTCGGCAACAACCGCCACGGCATCGCCTTGGCCGAGGCGATCGTCGATGCCGTGCCCTGCGCCGAGCAGGTGCGCTTCGTCTGCTCCGGCACCGAGGCCGATCTCTACGCCATGCGGGCGGCGCGCGCCTTCCGCAAGCGCGACAAGATCCTGAAGTTCGAGGGCGGCTACCACGGCATGAGCGACTACGCGCTGGTGTCGCTGGCGCCCAAGAACCCGGGCAATTTTCCGCGCGGCTCGATCGACTCGGCCGGCATCCCGAAGTCGGTCGCCGACGAGATGGTGGTCGCGGCCTTCAACGACATCGACATGGTGCGTAGCCTGATCGAGGAGCAGAAGGACGAGCTGGCGGGCGTCATCGTCGAACCGTTCCAGCGCCTGATCCCGCCCAAGCCGGGCTTCCTGCAAGCGCTGCGCGAGGTGACGGCCGAGCACGGCATTCCGCTGATCTTCGACGAGGTCGTGACCGGCTTCCGCTTCGCCTATGGCGGCGCCCAGGAATATTACGGCGTGACGCCCGATCTCTGCACGCTCGGCAAGATCGTGGGCGGTGGCTTTGCCCTGGCCGCCATCGCCGGCCGCGCCGACATCATGGCGCATTTCGACCGCATCACGATGGCCGACGAGGACTTCATCTTCCAGGTCGGCACGCTCTCGGGCAATCCGGTGGCCTCGGTCGCGGGGCTCGCCACGCTGGACGTGCTGAAGCAGCCCGGCACCTACGAGAAAGTCTTCGCCACCGGTCGCACCCTGATGGGCACGCTGCAGGAGCTCCTGAATCGTTCGGGCTTCAAGGCGCAGGTGATCGGCGAGCCGCCGCTGTTCGACATCCTCTTCACCGACCAGCCGGTGAAGGACTACCGCGACACGCTGAAGGCCGACACCGCGATCCTGAAGCGCTTCAACCAGCTTTTACGCGCGCGCGGCATCATGAAGGGTGAGTCGAAGTACTACGTGAGCCTGGCCCACACTCAGGCCGACATCGACCACACGATCGGCGCCTGGACCGATGCGCTGAAGGAGCTGAAGGCCGGCCGCTAGTAGATCAAAGAGCGCGCGGGACGCGCGCGTCCCGCGCGCTCATGGGACTCTTGTGTCTGATTTCAACCACTAGGACAGGTGAGGTCCGACGTGCGCAAGGCGACCATTCTGGGGAAGCCATGGGAAGCCTCCGAGACGACGGCGGTCGCCGGCCAATGTCTTTGCGGCGCCGTGGAGATCGAGATCGACACCCCGGCGCGATGGGCCTGGCACGATCATTCCAGTGCCACCCGGCGGGCGCACGGCGCCGCCTATGCGACCTACGTCGGCAGCTGGCGCAAGCGCTTTCGCGTGACCAGGGGAGCGGACGAGATCACGCGCTTCAAGGATGAGACTACCGGGACGACCCGGAGCTTCTGCGCCCGCTGCGGCACGCCGCTCGCCTACGAACGCGCGCGCTCGGCGCACATGGTCAATATCCCGCGCGCGCTCTTCACGGGGCGCACGGGCCGCGAACCGCTCTATCACATCGCCATCGACGAGCTGCAGGACTGGACCTATCTCGGTGAACCGCTGGTTCCTCTAAAAGGCTTTCCCGGCGTCGTGTGGGAGCGCCCGAATCGAAAGAAGCGTAGTCCCTTGCATACGCGCAACGTCTGACGACAAGACGATCAATATATTTTAAGTGCCGGTAATCCTGGAGCAGCCTGAAGGCCTTTCCGGAGGTTGGTCATGACCATCGATTTTCACGCACCTGCGAATCGCTACAGCTATGCCGGCAGGGAGGTGCAATCCGATTGGGTTGCCGTGGTCCGGCCGCTGGTCGACCCTGTGGCCAAGCGCGTGGCCGACATCGGGTGCGGCGGCGGCCTCTATAGCGCGGCATGGGCGGATCTCGGCGCGGCGCACGTCACGGGTGTCGATTTCTCGGCCGAGATGGTGCGGACGGCGACCGAGAAGAATAGCGGGCGGGCCAACATCGTCTTCAGGCAAGGCGATGCGCTGGCTACTGGACTGCCGGCCGAAAGCGTCGACATCGTGTTCGAGCGCGCGCTGATCCACCACCTCGCGGACTACGACGCCTGCTTCCGGGAAGCCGCGCGGCTTCTGGTCGACGGCGGGCGGGCGATCGTCCAGGACCGCACGCCGGAGGATGTGGCACTTCCCGGCTCGCCCGAGCACATCAGGGGCTACTTCTTCGAATGCTTCCCCAGGCTGCTGGACACCGAGAGGGCACGACGTCCGACGAGCCAGGTGGTCGAGCAGGCGCTCGGCCGCTCCGGCTTCGGCGCGTTGCAGAAAGTCACGGTCTGGGAAACGCGCAAGCGCTACGACGACTTTCTCGGCTTTGCGACGGATCTCCGGGGCCGCGTCGGGCGCTCGATCCTGCACGCGCTCACCGATGCGGAATTGAACGAGCTCGCCCGCTTCATCGGCCAACGCCTTCCCGCGAACGCGCCTGTCGTGGAAAAGGACCGGTGGACGATCTGGTCGGGTACGAAGACCTAGACAAAAAGTTGCAGGTTTAGCCGGATTCTGCTATGAATTTTGATACAGTGGGGGAGGTGCAAGCCACCCGCTGCCAACGCCCGAAGGTCTTCGCCTCCGGGCGTTTTTTGTGGTCCACGACGATCCATGGAAGCGCTGCGCAGCGGCACACGCATTTCGAAGGCGACCGGAGTCGATTCCGTGCCAGACGCCGGGCCGATCTGGCTTTGAGATCAGCGACTTGAGGTCGAATTGCGGACACCGATCGCGCACAAACAAACCCCGTTCAGGCGTGGCACGAAAGGGTCCCCTTTCGGGGAGCGTCCGTCGCGAATTGGTGGTCTAGGGTTCGTCCAGGCCCTTCTTCTTCAGGATCGGCAGGTTCTTCGGGTCGGCCAGCATCAGCAGCAGGGCATCGGCGGCGGCGCGGTCGCGCGAGGCCGTGGAGACACCGCCCGAATAGGGGATGTAGTTCTGGACTTCGAGCGGGATCGGCCCGACCAGCATCGCGCCCGGCACGGCCAAAAGCTCGCTCGACGGCTGCAGGGCGATCTCGGCCTCGCCGGTCATGAGCTTCTCGGCAGCAAGCCCGCCCTTCACCAGCACGGACTTGGGTTTCAGCTCGGCGGCGATGCCCAGCTTTTCGAACAGGCGGGCGAGATAGGTGCCGGCGGTGCCGCCCGACGCCGGATCGGTGTAGGCGATGGCCCGCGCGGCGAGCAGGCTTTTCTTGAAAGCGTCGACCGTGGAGATGTCGGGCACGGGTGCACCCTGCTTGATGGCGACGCCGATGCCGACGCGGGCCAGCGCCTTGGCGCTGCTCTCGACGATGCGGTTGCCGAGATAGGGGCCGAGCACCGCGGGCGGCATGACGACGACGTCGAAATACTCGCCGGCGCCCACGCGCTTGCCGAGGTTGCCGGCGGTGTCGTTCTCGATCGTCACTTTGTGGCCGGTGCGTTTCTCGAATTCGGGCACCAGCTCCAGCGCCGCGGGCTTGTAGGCGCCGGCAGTCAGCAATTTCAGGTCGGCCGCCGTGGCGCTGCCGAGGCCGGCGAGGAGGCAGAGAACGACAAGGATGATGCGCATGGTCTGGTCCTCAGCTCGGCGTGCCCATGATGTAGGGTTTCAGCATCGCATACAGGAAGGCGTGCGTGGGCGTCGGCACGCCGTACTTGCGGCCGAGCTCGATCACCTTGCCCGAAAGCCACGGCAACTCGATCCGGTTGCCGCGCAAAAGGTCAGCCCCCATCGAGGCCATCAGGTGCGCCGGTGCGTTGCGGTTGAAGTTGAGCGTGCGGTCGACGGCGTCGGCCGGGATCGCAATGCCGGAGGCGCGGCCGACGGCCACCACCTCCTCGTAGGCCGCGATGAAATAGGGCGCGATGTCGGGATCGTCGCGCAGGTTGCCGATCGGCAGCCGGGCCAGCGCCATCATGCTGGCGTTGGAGGCGAGCAGGATGAACTTCATCCAGAGCTCAGTCAGGATCGCCTCGCTGAACACGCCGTCGATGCCGGCCTTGGCGCAGGCGGCTGCGAACGCCTGGCCGCGCGGGCTCCTGGCACCGTCGAGCTCGCCGAACACCATGCGCATCACCGTGCCGGTCTGGCGGATGACGCCGGGCTCGGCGATGACGGCGCTGATGTTGGCGACGCCCGGCATGACGGCCTGCTTGCCCAGGATCGGGATCAGCTGCTCGTGGGCGTCGATGCCATTCTGCAGGGTGATGACGGCCGTGTCCTTGCCGACCATAGGCTTGATCTGCGCCCCGGCGCTGTCGACGTCCCACAGTTTTACGCAGAACAGCACGACGTCGACCGGCCCGACCGTCCTGAGATCGTCGGTGGCTTGCGCCGGCATCACATGCGTTTCGCCCCGGCCCCCCTCGACCTTGAGGCCCTTGCTCTTCATGGCGGCGAGATGGGCGCCCCGGGCGATGAAGGCCACGTCCTCGCCCGCCGTGGCGAGTGCCGCGCCATAGCCGCCGCCGATGCCGCCCGCGCCCACAATCGCTATACGCATAAAGTTCTCCTAAATGATGCTGGCGAGCAGGACGCGCCCGGCCGATGCGGCGACGGGGGTCAACGCGTCCGTCTCGATGCGCAGGCCGTGATCGGCGGCGAGCTCGTAGCGCGCGCCCAGGGCGTCGATCGTGGCCGGACCATCCGGGCAGTAGGCAATATGTATGCCCGCGCCGAGGATGAAGTCGCCGCCGGCCATAAGGACCCGGATGTCAATCCTCACCTTGGCGCGGTTGCCGATGAGATTGACCACCTCGACCGGTCCCGCTTCGAGGCGGCTCACGATCGGCGTCTCGCCGGTGAAGCGCACCGGCCGGAAGGGCTGGCGGACGTCGATGTCGCCGTCCGGTGTCTGCAGTACCAGGCCGCTGCCGGCCACGAGCACTTGTACGCGGTCGAAGCCGCGATAGTCCGAGAAGGGCCCCGGCGCCACGATGGGCGTGCGGCCGAAGCGCCACACGTCTCCTTCGACGGCGATGTCGACGGTGACACCACCGCCGTTTTTCCACGGCGTGGTGATGTATTGCGAGGGACTGAGCCGGGTAATCGTCATGCTGCCGCCACCGTGCCATTGGCCAACAGGGCCGCGATTTCGGCCGGTGTAAAACCGTGTTCGGCCAGGATCGCTTTGCTGTGCTGGCCCGGCACCGGCGCCGTGGCGCGCAGCGTGTTGGCGGCCGGTAGCGGCGTGCCGGGCAGCGCCGGTACGGGCACCGCTTGCGGCAGGCCGGCCTGTTCCAGCCAGTTGATTAGACCTGTCTCGCGCACCTGCGGCTGGGCGATGAACTCGGCGTAGCTGTTCAGGCGCTCGTGCATGATGCGGGCTTCGGTCAGGCGCCGGCTCCATTCGGCGCACGGCCGCGACGCGAGCGCCGGCCGCACAATGGCGTAGAGCGCCACGTCGTTCGCCAGCCGCGCGGCCGGATTGGCGAAGCGCGGCTCGGCGGCGAGCGCGGGCATGTCCATCGCCGCGCACAGGCTCGTCCAGTCGCGGTCGTTGATGGCCACGATCGACATCCAGCCGTCGGCCGTCTGGAAGACGCCGCCTGGCACCCCGCCGGGCTTCATCGTGCCGCCCTCGAGATGGCAGGCCATGAGGCGGATCGACTGCAGCGCGGTGGCGGCCTGCATCAGGCTGACGTCGATGTAGCGGCCGTGCGCCTCGTCACGCCGGGCATAGAGGGCCGAGGCGAGCGCCTGGTAGGCGTAGAGCGCCGTCGACATGTCGACCACGATCACCGGCACGCGGTGCGGGATGCCATCGTCGCCACGATTCTCTGACATCAGGCCGGTGTAGGCCTGCAGCACGGGATCCATCGCCGGTCGCTCGGCAAGCGGCCCGGTCTGGCCGAAGCCCGAGATCGAGAGATAGAGGATGCGCGGCACGCGGGACGAGACGGCCGCATAGTCGAAGCCCAGCCGCCGGATCACGCCCGGCCTGAATCCTTCGAGGAAGACATCGGCGCCGTCCAGCAGGCGCCACACCACCTGCTTGCCGGCCTCGCTCTTGAGGTCGACAGCGATGCTGCGCTTGCCCATGTTGCCGATGATCGAGTAGGCGGTGTGGCCGCCGTAGCGGGCGCCCAGAGCGCGTGCCCAGTCGCCCTCGCCGAGACTCTCGACCTTGATCACCTGGGCGCCATGCTGGGCCAGCAGCATCGCGCAGTAGGGACCGGCGATGCCCTGGCTGAGGTCGATCACCTTCAGTCCGGCGAAAGGCGCGTCGTAACTCATGGGGCAGGACTCATCCCAGCTTGACCAGCAGCTTGCCGAAGTTCTCGCCGCGCAGCAGGCCGATGAAGGCGCGCGGCGCCTTGTCGATGCCGTCGACGATGTCCTCGCGGTACTTCAGCTTGCCGCTCCTGATCCACTCGCCCATCTGGCGCATCGCCGGGCCGTAGTGCTGGGCGAAGTCGGTGACAATGAAGCCGCGCATGTTCACCCGCTTGCCGACGAAGGTGCCGAGCAGCCGCGGCCCCATCTCCGCACTGGTCGCGTTGTACTGCGAGATCGAGCCGCACAACGCCACGCGGGCGAAGAAGTTGAGGTTACGCAGCACCGAATCGGTGATGGTGCCGCCGACATTGTCGAAATAGACGTCGATGCCGTTGGGGCAGGCAGCGCGCAGGGCGGCGTCGAGGTCCTTCTCGGCCTTGTAGTCGAGGCAGGCGTCGAAGCCCAACTCGTCCTTCACGAAAGCGCATTTCTTGGGGCCGCCGGCGATGCCCACCGTGCGGCATCCCATGATCCGGGCGATCTGGCCCACCACCTGGCCGACGGCGCCGGACGCCGCCGAGACCACGACCGTCTCGCCAGGCTTGGGCTGGCCGACATGGAGCAGGCCAAAGTAGGCGGTCATGCCCGGCATGCCGAGCACGCCGTTGGCCGTCGAGATCGGCGCCATCGTGGGATCGACCTTGCGCAGCATCGGGCCGCCGCCGATGGCGTATTCCTGCCAGCCCAGCCGATCCTCGACGATGTCGCCCACCTTGAAACCCGCGTGCTCGGTCTTCACGACCTCACCCACGATGCCGCCGGTCATCACCTCGCCCAGACCGACAGGCGATGCATAGGAGGCGGCGTCACGCATGCGGCCGCGTTGGTAGGGGTCGAGCGAGAGATAGTGCACCTTCACCAGTACCTCGCCGTGCTTGGGTTCGGGCACCGGCACTTCCTCGACACGGAAATCCGATTCAGCTGGCTCGCCCGGCGGACGGCGGACGAGGACGACGCGGCGGTGGGTCTTGGGGATGCTCATGAGGCGCGGGCTCCGGTTCGATCTGCCGCACCATAGCGTGGGCCGCTGCCCGCTGCGATCACTCCGCGACTAGTGCGAAATCCCTTTGGCCAGTGCGGTTGAAAGACGCTCGGTGGCGGCCGTCATGGCGGGGCCGATCTCCCGGCGAATTTTGTCCGGTGAGTTGGTGGCCGACAGGACCGTGCAGTTCAACACGAACAACGTCCGGTCGCTGGCCCGCAGCATCGAGGTCGCAACGGTGGTCAGGCCGGGATAGAGCACGTCGTTCACGACGTAACCGGTCCGGGCAAAACTCTTCATCGAAGCGGCGTAGGGCTTTTCCATCTTGCGCCAGAGATCGGGCTGCTCGCGTTTGATCTCGGCCAGCAGGACATCCTGTTCGCCCGCCGACAGGCCGGCAAGGTAGGCCCAGCCGACGCCACTGCTGGCGATCGGCACCATCGATCCGATGCGCCAATTGACCGTGAGCGTGGCATTGGGCGCCTCGAAGCGCTGCAGGCAGAGCATTGACAGGCGCTCGCGCGTCGTCAGTCCTGCCGCCGCGTTGAACGACGAAGCGATCTCTTGAAGGTCGGGCCGCACGAGATCGGCGATGTCGAGCGCGCTGATGGCCGCGAAGCCGAGGGTCAGCACGGGAACGCCCAGCCGCAGGCGGTTGTCCGGCTGCTCGACCGTCAGATAGCCCGCCTTCACCAGAGTCTGGCAAAGCCGCCACACGGTCGGCTGCGGGAGGTTGGTGAGACGCGCAATCTCGCTGCTGCCCAGCACCTTGCGCTGTTCGGTGAAGCAACGAAGCACATCGAGGCCGCGCAGCAGGGACGTGACGACGGGTTGAGCCATGTGAATGCCGCTTGACCGTGCTGACGCGCAGCCCTTACATAATGAATAAGCAATTCATCTAGTGAATTAAGCACTGAATGTCAACGGTGCCGATGGGAGGAAGAATGATTTCGTATCCACAGCGCATCGCGAACGTGGGCACTCGGGTGATCGAGGCGGGGGTGATCGAAGCCGGCACGTCCGGCCGACCGATCGTCCTCGTGCACGGTACCGGAGGGCGCGCCGACCGCTGGGCGCGCAACATCGATGCGTTGGCCGCCGCGGGCCATCGCGTCTGGGCTTTCGACCTGCCGGGACATGGCTTTGCCTCGAAGGGCGCCGGTCTCGACTGCTCGGTGCCGGGCTACCGGAAGTTCCTGGCGGCCTTCCTCGACGAGATGAAGATCGACAAGCCGGTGATCGTCGGCACTTCACTGGGCGGCCACGTCGTGGCGTCCTATGCCTGCGAGCACCCCGAGCGCGTGAGCGGCATCGTCCTGTCCGGCAGCATGGGCCTGGTGCCGCTGGGCGCGGAAGCACGCGGGCGGGTCGAGGCGGGCGCCAACAACCAGACCTACGACGGCGTGAAGGGCAAGCTTGCGCGCGTGATCTTCGATCCGGCGCTGGTGACACAGGGTTTCATCGACGAGGAATATCGCATCAACAACTCCTTCGGCGCCAAGGAGTCCTTCGCCACCCTGGGCCGCTACATCGGCCAGAAGCTCGACGACGATGTGGTGGGTGAGACGTTCGCCAAGCTGACGCCCCATTTGCCGACTCTGCTGCTGTGGGGCGCCGAGGACAAGACCGTGCCGGTCGCCGTGGGTGAGGCGGCAGCCAAGCTGCTGCCGGGTAGCCGACTTGTGGTCCTGCAGAAGGCCGCGCACACCTCGTATTACGAGCGCGCCGACGACTTCAACGCGGTGATGATCGATTTCCTTGGCGGCCAGCTCGGTCGCCACAAGGCCGACGGCGTGGAGTACCGCGCATGAGCGACTTCATCGTCAACGGCAA
>CANJHI010000164.1 GCA_947474005.1 Alphaproteobacteria bacterium
CACGCTTTTCGAGAAGATGCCCTTGCAACAAGCCTTTTCAGCCAATCATCCCAGCTCCGATGACGTCGCCATCGGCAACCAATTGAATCTGTTCTCTTTTTAACCGGACAGCAGTGGTCCGACATCTATCCATTGCTCGGCATCCCGGGGCCGCCGACGCCGCCCTACACCATCACCGGCAAGCTCGAGCGCGCGCCCGGCCTGTGGAAGTTCGTCCAGTCGAAATGGCGCGTGGGCGAGAGCGACCTTACCGGCGAGGTCACGATCGACGAGCGCCAGAAGCCGGAGTTCCTCACAGCCAGGCTGGTGTCGCAGAAGCTCGTGTTCGAGGACCTGGCGCCGCTCGTGGGTGCCGCGCCCACGCGCAAGACCAACGTCTCGGCCAAGCAGGCGCAGACGCAGCAGCAGCTCGAGGCCAGCGGCGATCTCTTCCCCAACGTGCCGCTCAATATCGAGAAGCTGCGCGCCATGAACATGGACGTGACGCTGGATGCGAAGAAGGTGATCGCGCCGCCGTGGCTGCCGGTGCAGGCGATGGACTTCCGGGTCGTGATCCTGAACGGCGTAGCGACGGTGAAGCCGCTCACCATGTCGGTGTTCGGCGGCGGCACGATCCAGGGCGAACTCATCATGGACGCGCGCACCGACACGCCCAAGGTGCGGGCCAACCTCAGGGCCGGTGAGATCGAGCTCAAGAACTTCTTCCGCGAGTCGCGCTACTTCGATGCGACCCAGGGCAAGATCCAGGGCCACCTGGCGCTGGCCGGCACCGGCCGCTCGCTGGCGCAGGTCATGGGCACCGCCAATGGCCACGTGGCACTGGCGCTGGGCGGCGGATCCATCAGCAGCCTGATGGTGAGCCTGGGCGGGCTACAGATCTTCGACGCGCTCGTTCTCTATGTCACCGGCGACAACCGCATCCCCATCAAGTGCGCGATGGGCCGGCTCAATTTCCAGAACGGCACCGTGACCTTCGACCGGACCCTGCTCGACACCCAGAAATCCGTGCTCTACGTCCAGGGCCACGCGTCGCTGCAGAGCCAGGCCGTCAAGGCGGAGGTCGACGCGCGACGCAAGGGCTTCGACCTGCTCGACCTGCACGGCACGGTCCGGATCGAGGGCAAGCTGCGCAACCCGCAGGTAGGCCTCGGCCGCGTCTTCCCGCTGCCGACACCGGTGATCGGCACGGCCAAGGATGTTGCCTGCGCCGACCTGACCCAGCAGCTGCTTGCGGCGCCGTGAGGCGGCGGCAGAATCGGTCTCCTCCCCCGTCAGCGGGGGAGGTGTCAGCGTCTTACGCTGACGGAGGGGTCTGACCCCATCGCCCTCGTAAGACGAGGGCACTTCCCCTTTGCGGATTCCGCAAAGGGGAAGAGAATGATCTCTACGCCGCCTTGGTGCGGACCGGGAGTTTCCAGCCGGGCCGGATGAAGTGGCAGGTGTAGCCGTTGGGGATGCGCTCCAGGTAATCCTGGTGCTCGGGCTCGGCTTCCCAGAAGTCCGAGGCGGGCGCGACTTCGGTCACGGCCTTGCCGGGCCACAGGCCAGAGGCGTCGACATCGGCGATCGTATCCTCGGCAATCCGGCGCTGCTCGTCGCTGGTGTAAAAGATCGCCGAGCGATAGCTGGTGCCGCGGTCGTTGCCCTGGCGGTTCATGGTCGAGGGATCGTGGATCTGGAAGAAGAACTCCAGCTGCTTGCGGAAGCTGGTCTTCGCCGGATCGAAGATGATTTCGATCGCCTCGGCGTGGCCGTCGTGGTTGCGGTAGGTGGCATTCGCCACGTGGCCACCGGTATAGCCGACCCGCGTCGACAGGACGCCGGGCAGCTTGCGGATCAGATCCTGCATGCCCCAGAAACAGCCGCCGGCCAGTACTGCGCGCTCTTCGCTCATTTTACGTCCTCCACCTGGTCGAGATAGGCACCATAGCCCGCCGCCTGCATGTCGTCGCGGTGAACGAACCGGAGCGAGGCCGAATTGATGCAATAGCGCAGCCCGCCGCGATCCCGCGGGCCATCGTCGAAGACATGCCCGAGATGGCTGTCGCCATGTTTGGACCGCACCTCGATGCGCATCATGCCGAGCGAGCCGTCCTTCAGCTCGGCGACATTGGCGGGCTCGATCGGCTTGGTGAAACTGGGCCAGCCGCATCCCGATTCGTACTTGTCGGCCGACGCGAACAACGGCTCGCCCGACACGACGTCGACATAGATGCCCGGCTCCTTGTTGTGCAGGAGCGCGCCGGTACCTGGGCGCTCGGTGCCGCTTTGCTGCGTGACGTGAAACTGCTCCGGAGAGAGCTTCGAGAGGGCCTCCGGGGTCTTCTTGTAAGTCTGCATTTCCTGCTCCTGTCTTCAATCCACTTTGCCGACTCGTCGAGGAGAGTAACCAACGCTCATGGCCCTCCTCAAGGGCGACCAACGTCCGATACGGACTTGCTCGGGGCGTGCTCTACTGCTTGGGACTGCCGGAGCGCGGAACAGGCTTGGAAACGGGCTTGGGGGCAGGCGCTTTCTCCAGGCGCTCGATTCTCTGACCGAGGTCGGCCTGCATCTTCTCCAGCCGCTGCTGAAGCTGCTGGTTCTGGGCCTTGAGCTGCTCGAGCTGGGTGGAAAGAGCCGCCAGCGAGCGCTGCAGCTCGCTCAAGCGACCATTGATGTGGGCCGCATCCCCGCCGCCCTGGGCCACGGCCACATCGGGCAGCATGAAGGCAATCAGCAGAGCAATGCGGAGCAGAGCGGTCGTCATGGAGCGGTCGTCATGCGGGGCTTAGCACCTCCTCCATCGCCGCTCAGCCTCAGGTGCATCGCATCGGCGTTTCTCACTGGCCCCAACTCAGTGGCCCCAAGCGGCCTGCCGTAGTGTACATCGATGCCGCGCCACCGTCCTCGGGCATCCACTTGCCGAGGGTTGAAATGACACCCCCCGCCGTCCTCGGCTAGGATGGCCGCCGTGACCGACGACAAGTTCTCCCTCCTGGCTGGCATCGCCTCCGACTGGTGGTGGGAGATCGACGCCGAGCTCAGGTTCACCTTCCTGTCGGAACGCTTCGTCGAGATCTTCGGCCTGCCGCCGTCGATCGCCGTGGGCAAGCTCTGCACCGAGGTCCTCCCCGCCGACTTCGACGATCCGGCGTGGCGGGCCCATCTCGACGATCTTGCCCACCACCGGCCGTATCGCGATTTCGAGGTGACACTCAAGGATGCCAGCGGCACAGCGCGGCCGGTGAAGATCAGCGGCACGCCCCGGTTCGGAGCCGACGGCGCGTTCGCGGGCTATATCGGCGTCGGACACGACCTGACCGAACTGCGCCGCCAGGCCGCGAACCTGGAGTCGATCCTCGAGAACATCGAGCAGGGCGTCGTGCTGCTGGACAGCGAGCTCCGGGTCGTGGCCTACAACCGCCGCCTGGTCGAATGGCTGCAGATCGCCGACCGGGAGTTGCGCGGGATGCCCTACGAGCAGGTCATCCGCGAGCTGGCCGAGCGCGGCGAGTTCGCTAACGAAGACAAGGAAGCCGCCATCGCCACCCGGATGCAGCGAGTCCCGGCGCGCCAGCGGTTCGTGAAGGAACGCCGGCGCAGCGACGGGCGGATCGTGTCGATCACCTTCAATCCGCTGCCGGCGGGCGGCGGGGTGCTGACCTACAGCGACGTCACCGAGGCGCGCTATCGCGAGGCCGAGCTGGCGCGCAGCGAGGAGAACTTCCGCCATCGCTTCCGCAACCTGCCGCTGCCGCAATGGGTTTATAGCATCGAGACCCTGCGGTTTCTCGAGGTCAACGATTCGGCGCTGGCGAAGTACGGCTACACCCAGGACGAATTCCTGGCGATGACCATCAAGGACATCCAGCCGCCGGAGAACGTCCCGAAGCTGATGCACTGGCTGGCGCCGGAACGGGTCGGCCGCTTCCACACGGTCGAGTGGCAGCACCGTTGCAAGGACGGGCGCATCCTCGACGTCGAGGTCTTTGTCCGTGACGTCGATTTCAACGGCGAACGGGCGCGGATTGCCCTGATCATCGACAACACGGCACGCCGGCAGGCCGAGCGCCAGACCGAGCGCATCATCGAGACCTCGCAGGACCTCATCCACGTCACCGACAGCTACGGCAAGTTCGTCCGGGCGAGCCCCAGCACGACAGAGGTGCTGGGTTACCTGCCGGAAGACCTGCTGGGCCGTGGCGCCAACGAGTTCATCCATCCCGAAGATATCGACGCGGTGCGCGGCGCGATGCGGGCGGCGCGACAGGGCCGCGGCGGCCGCCGCTTCAGGTGCCGCTACTATCACAAGGACGGCCGCCTGGTATCGCTGCTGTGGTCGGGCGTGTGGTCGGAACGCGACCACCACTACTATTTCATCGGCCGCGACATGACCGATTACGACCGCACCGAGGAACAGCTGCGGCGCTCGCAGCGGATGGAGGCGATCGGCCAACTGACCGGCGGCGTGGCGCACGATTTCAACAATATCCTCACGATCATCCTGTCCAACATCGAAGCCCTCGATGAAAACGACGGGCTCGACCCACGCCTGCGCAAGCGGATCGACGGTATCGCCGCCGCAACCGAGCGCGCGGCCGACCTGACGCGCCAGCTGCTGGCCTATTCGCGCAAGCAGGCGCTGCGGCCGCAGCGCACCGACATCAACGAGCTGGTCGCCACGACAGCCAAGCTGTTGCGCCGTACGCTGGGGGCTGCGATCGACACCGAGACCGTCCTCGCCCGCGACCTGTGGAACGCCGAGATCGACGGCGCCCAGCTTGAATCGGCCCTGGTCAATCTCGCCGTCAACGCCCGCGATGCCATGCCGGACGGCGGCCGCCTGCTGATCGAGACGGCCAACGCGTCGCTCGACAAGGACTATGTCGCGAAGAATCCCGATGCCGCCGCGGGCGACTATGTGATGCTGGCCGTCACCGACACCGGCACCGGCATGGCGCCCGAGGTGGTGGCGCGGGCGTTCGAGCCGTTCTTCACCACCAAGGACGTCGGCAAGGGAACCGGCCTCGGCCTCAGCATGGTCTATGGCTTCATCAAGCAGTCCAACGGCCATCTCAGCCTCTACAGCGAAGCGGGGCACGGCACGTCGGTCAAACTCTTCCTGCCGCGCGCCGCCGTCGAACGGCAGTCGGCGGGGCCGCCGCGCCCGGCGCCGCTGCCCGGCGGCAGCGAACGGATCCTGGTCGCCGAAGACAACGACGACGTCCGCGAGGGCGTTGTGCGCCAACTGCAGAGCCTGGGCTACGACGTCTCGGAGGCGCCCGACGCCAGCGTGGCGCTGGGCAAGCTGGAGACGGCGCCGCAGCCCTACGATCTGCTGCTGACCGACGTCATCATGCCCGGCCCGATGAACGGCAAGGGGCTGGCCGACGAAACGGCACGCCGGTGGCCGGCGACGAAGGTCGTGTTCATGTCGGGCTATACCGAGGACGCGATCATCCACCAGGGCCGGGTCGATTCGGGCGTCCTGCTGCTCAACAAGCCGTTCGCCAAGCGCGACCTGGCGGCGATCGTCCGCCGGGCCCTGGATGGCGCCGGAGACTGAACGCATCAGGAGTCGATTACTGCGGCTCGATGCCGGCGTCCTTCAGGGCGACCTTCCAGACTCCGATCTGGTCCTTCATGTAGGCCGCGAGCACCTCGGGCATCGATGACTTCGGGATGAAGCCGTGCCTCTGCATCGCCTCCACCACTGACGGCTTGGCGAGGGTCGCCACCATCGCCTTGTTCATGGCGGCGACGATCTCGGGCGGCAGGCCGGCGGGGCCGACCAGGGCAAACCACGGGCCGATCGGGAATGCGGGCTGGCCCGCCTCGATGAGCGAGGGCAGCTCGGGCATCAGCGGGCTGCGCTCCGGGAACGAGGTCGAGAGCGCCCGGAGCTTGCCCGCCTTCACGTGCGGCATCGTCGACGTCGAGGTGCCGTTCATGAGCGGGACCCGGCCCGACAGCAGGTCGGTCATGGCGTCGGGTTCCGACTTGTAGCGGACCGCCTCGAGCTTGATGGCGTTGTTGCGCGCAAACATCGCCATCGAGACGAAGGCATAGGTGTTGCCCGTCGCGTAGTTCAGCGGCGTCGGGCTGGCCTTGGCGAAGGCCACGAGCTCGGCAACCGTATTGGCCGGCACCGAGGGATGAACGACTAGGAAGAAGGTGTTGTCGCCGAGATAGGTGACCGGCGTGAAATCAGCGAGGACGTCGTAGGGCGGCTCCTTCAACGCGTTCGGCACGACGGCGAGCGGGCTGTTGGTGCCGAACAGGAAGGTATAGCCGTCGGGCGCCGCGCGCTTCACCTCGCCGGCGGAGAGTGCCCCGTCGGCGCCCGGCTTCGGGACGATGATGATGGGCTGGCCCAGCAGCTGCTCCAGTTCCTGGCCGGCAATGCGGGCCAGCGCGTCGGTGGCCGAGCCTGCGCCGAAAGGGATGACGAACCGGATCGGTTTCGACGGCCAGGCCTGTGCCTGCGCCGCAGCTTGCGGCCACAACAGGACCGCCGACAACGCCACCGCGATGATCTTCAGCATAAAACCCTCCCTGAATTTTTTTACTTTTCTTCGGTACGCGTAGCCCTCCACTCCTCGACGCTTGCTCTAGTAACGGGCGATCACCTGCTCCGCGAAGTCGCGGAGATTGCGGCGCGCCTCGGCCATGGCCGGCAGCAGCGTGATTTCGCCCAGGCCCATCGCCTCGCGCTCGCGCAGCATGGAAACGATCTCGTCGGGCGTGCCGACCAACCCGCCGGTGGCGCGGATCAGATCCTCGGTGATGAAGCGGCGTTCCTCGGGCGGCAGGAAGGCGCAATGGCCGAGGTGGACCTGCTGGTAGCGCCGCGCGGGCGGAGTCTCCATCTTTTCGGTGAAGGCGAGATACTCGTCCCACAGGTTGCGGCAGCGGCCGGCCACCGTGCTGGTGTCGCCGTCCTTCTGGTAGAGCTCCCACCAGTAGTGCAGCGACGCCGCGGCCATCGAACCGATCTCGTCGATGACGCGATCCGACGTCACGCTCTCGCCGGGCTTCAGCACGCAGGCGTAGCTGAGCGCCGCCGTGTGGAAGTTATCCGGCAAGACGCGGCCGACCGCTGATGCGCCCTCTCGCATCACCTCCAGGCTCTTCTGCAATCGCGCCTTGGTCTGATTGTGCGAGCACACCCGGCCATCGCCATAGGCGCCGGCCGTCTTCAGCGCCAGCGGACCATCGGCGGCGACGTAGATCGGCACGGGATGGGCGACGTCGATGAAGCCCTCGGCGGGATGCAGGAAGCGGATGTCGCTCCGCTCTCCACCGTCGAGAGCGTAATCGACCTCCTCGCCGTGCAGCAGGGCGCGCAGCACGCGCAGATATTCGCGGAAGGCGGCGGCCTTCATCGGGTCCTTGCCCATGACGCGCATCGCGGTGTGGCCGGTGCCGATGCCGAGGAACACCCGTCCGGGCGCCAGTCTGTTGATGGTGGCGATCGAATGCGCCGTGACCGGCGCCAGCCGCACACCCGCCACCGACACGCCGGTGCCCAGCCGGATACGCGAGGTGTTGACCGCCGCCAGCGCCAGCACGGCATAGGCATCGGAATAGAGCATCTGCGAATCGGCCGCCCAGGCCGCGTCGTAGCCCATCGTCTCGAGGTCGACGAACAGCTTCCAGTCGGACACGCGCGGGGCGACGGTGACGCCAAATTTCACGCAGCACTCCATTTGCAGGGCCAGCCTAGTCGAAAGCAACAGGGACGAAGAGTCGAGTCTGATTAGGGCGTGAGGTACATATTGACGGGCCGTCGCACACACCGGGGACATCATGAGCGTCAACAAACTGCATCGGGAATTCCACACGCTCGACATGACCAGCGGCTGGGAAACGCCCGAAGGTTATCCGCCCGGCGTGCAACAGAAGATCATCTCGGGCGCGCTCGACGAGGAGCGCGGCAGCGGCACGCGGACCCGGCTGCTGCGCTTCGCGCCCGGCACCCATACGACGACGCAGATCTGGCACAACTACTGGGAAGAAGTTTACGTGCTCTCCGGCGAGTTCATCGTCGGAAACGACGCGAACGGCCAGGGCGGCGAGAAATTTCCGCCCAACACCTATGCCTGCCGCCCGCCGCTTGCCGTCCACGGCCCGTTCAGGTCGGAGACCGGCTGCCTGCTGCTCGAAATCCACTACTTCGACCCGGCGTGACGGACGCCACTATCGCGCTTCGTCTTCGGCCGCCAGGGCCGCCGCCAGGGCGAAGTACGATTCTTCGAGGGCCTGGGCCGGGCTCTGGTTGCGCATGTTGTAGTAGAGATCGCGCCCCAGCCGCACGATCGAGGGATTGTAGGCGCTCGCCTGTCCGGCGATTTGCACGGCACGCGCCAGCACCTCTTCGCGCGCCACGATCTCGTTCACGAGATGGAGCGCCTTGGCCTCGGCCGCCTCCATCAACCGGGCGCCGTAGACGACCTCGAACAGCACCTTCTTGGGCAGCGCGTCCTTCACGATCGCGAGCGCCAGAAAGGGAAACAGGCCCTTGGCTGCTTCGGGCAATCCCAGCGTGGCGTTCTCGGCCATCACCGCCATGTCGCAGGCCACGACCAGGCTGAAACCGCCGGCGTGGGCGTTACCGTTGATCGCCGCGATCAGCGGCTTGCCGAGCCGCGCCATGGCCTGCGCCAGGTCGATGAAGGCGCGCCCGAAGTCGAGGCGGCCGGTGCTGGTCGGCCCCGCGCCCTGGTAATGCCCGCCGAGGCAGAACGCCTCGCCCCGGCCGGTGAGCACGCAGGCGCCGACGCCCGGGGCGCGCCGGGCAGCTTCGAGCGCCGCGGTGATCTCCTCCGCCATCTGCTGGGTGACGCGGTTGCCGTGATCGGGCCGCCGCATATGGATGATCTCGACCCGGCCGCGGCGCTCGACGTCGATCGACGTCGCTGTCATCAGGCGTACTTCTCGCTGCGCGCCACGACGTCCCGCAGGCCGACGAAGTCGCTGAAGTCGCCGAACGAGGTCAGGCGATTGGCAATGGCGTTGGTCGAGCCTTCGCGCATGAAGATCTCCATCATCTCCTTGACCGCCTTGTGCATGGCGAACATCGGCTCGATCGGCAGGAGCGAATAGGCGAAACCCAACGCATGGGCCTCCTTCAGCGAGAGGTAGGGGCTCTTGCCGGAGCGGGCCATGTTGAACAGGATCGGCAGGCCGTAAGGCTTCAGGCGGTGGGAGATTTCCTCCAGATGCGCGATGCTCTCCGGCGCATCGGCGTAGAGCCCGTCGACGCCGGTCTGGGCATAGGCTTCCAGGCGGTCGATGGCGTCCTTGATCCCGGTGACGGCGATGGCGTCGGTGCGGGCCACGATGAAGAAGTCGGGATCGCGCCTGGCGTCCAGCATGGCGCGCAGCTTCTGCTGCATTTCGGCGGCCGGGATCAATTCCTTGCCGGCGAAGTGGCCGCACTTCTTCGGCATCGCCTGGTCTTCCAGATGAAGGACGGAGGCGCCCGCCTCTTCCCACAGCTGGATCGTGCGCTGGCAATCGAGCACCCCGCCGTAGCCGGTGTCGGCGTCGGCAAAGACCGGCAGGGTCGTGGCCCGGCAGATGCGCCTGATGTGCTCGAACATCTCGGTCTGGGTCAGCACGCCGAAGTCGGGTTGGCCCGCGACGATGGCGCAGGCGGCAAACCCGCTGACATAGATCGCAGGCGCGCCTGCCTGCTCGGCGAGCTTGGCCGTGACGGCGTCGTGGGCGCCCATGCAGACGAACGGCGGTGTTTTGAACAACTCACGAAATCTCGCGGAACGGCTCAAGGCGTTTCTCCCCCGGGGTTTGGTTGCCGGCGACGCTACACCGCCGGCAACCGATCACGAAGAATGTCCTCGAACAGGCTCGCACACCCCACTTCGATGAGGTCGAGGACGCGTTCATAGTCCTGCAGGGTGCCACCGTAGGGATCGGCGACGTCCTCTATCAGGAACATCCGCGGCCGATCTGCGAGATCAAGAGACGCCAGAGATCGCATCGCGGCCAGATGCGTGCGCGCCATCGCCAGCGGATGGGTAAAGTGCGTGAGGTCGTCGGCCGTCAGCGAGCGCGACCGGTGGGTGGCGATGTCGTGGCCACGACGGGCCGCGGCTTCGACCGCAAACGGGCTAGCCGGCTGGCCCGGGACGCGTACCGCCGTGCCGGCCGAGTCGACTTCGACGGTGCCCTCCAGGCCTGCGCCACGCACGAGAGAACGCATCACGCCCGCCGCCATCGGCGAGCGGCAGGTGTTGCCAGTGCAGACGAAGAGAATGCCGATCATCATTCTGGCAGTAATCCTAAGTCTCCGCCCCCAATCCGTACATGGTCGACGGGTCGGCTGGAGTGACCTAGTTCGATACGCGGGACGCGAATTCACGGGCAGGCCGCAGATCGCCCAGTTTGCGTTGGACGAAGGCCTGGGTCGCGAGCACCCGGGGATTGCCCGGCAGCAGCCTTTGCGCCCGCTCGCAATCGGCCGCGGCCTGCCCGGTCTCGCGGCCGGCGACAGCGCGCGTCAGGCAGCGGTTGAGATAGGCCCACCCGAGGCGCGGATCGAGACGGATCGCGGCGCTATAATCGGCGAGCGCCTTGTCGTGCTCGCCGCGCACAAAGCGGGCGTGGCCGCGGTTGTAGTGGGCCAGCGCGTTGCCGGGCTCGATCACGACCGCTGTATCGAGATCGCGGATCGCGCCGGCATGGTCGCCGTCGCCGGACAGGATCGCCGCCCGGTTGACGAGGGCATCGACGTTGCGCCGGTAGAGCGACAGCGCCTTGCCGTAGTCGGCAGCGGCCTGCGTCCGCTGGCCGAGCAAGGCCCGGGCAAGGCCGCGCAGGACCCGCGTCTGGGCATGATCCGGCGCCAGCGACACGGCACGATCGAGATCGGCCAGCGCCTTCCGGTAATCGCCGAGACGCGTATGGGCATCGCCACGAAAGACCAGGGCGTCGACGCCGTCGGGCGTCAGGACCAGAACCCGGTCGAAATCGGCGATCGCCTTGCCGGGCTCATCCTTGTGGGTGGACAGGACGATGCCGCGATTGAGATGCGCCACCGCATGGCCGGGTTCGCGCCGCAGGATCTCGTCGTAGTCGGCGAGGGCGCGGTCGGCATCGCCCAGCCGGTGGTGGGACATGCCGCGCAGGAGCAGCGCCCGCAGCTCGGCCGCGGTGTGGCCCGTCTCGCCACGGCCCATCTCGCCACGGCCGACGTCACCAAGGGGGCCATGGGGCCGCACGCGATTGTAGTGGATGATGGCGCGGTCTGCCTGGGTGGCCGGCGGCGCCTCCGGAACCGCCAATGCCGCCTGCTGCCGCGCCTGGACCTGATCGCGGGCCTGGGCTGGCGTCGGCGGGACGAGCGCGGCGAGGACCAGTAACAGGCCGGCCGCCGGCAGGCCGGCGCGCAGCCCGGCGAAGCGGTCGGTGACAAGGGCTCGAAGCATGGCGTCCTCCTGGTTGGCCCACCCAGGTTGATCGCCGCCGGTATCCCGAGGATTGCTCCGTCACGCCGTTTGGTTTCGTCGGTTGCGGCAAGCCCTGCCCTCGGATGGCAGAGCTTTTGCAGATAAGCTCACCTGACCCGACACACCTTGCGAGCACCGAGACATGGCAAAGCACCCCTTCCACCTCGCCTGGTTCCTGTCGCAGGGTTTCGGCCCCAAGAGCTGGCGCTCGACCTGGCCCGGTGCAGACGTCGGCCGCTGGATGATGCCCGACCTGTTCATCGACCTCGCCAAGGGCATGGAACGGGCGTGCATGGAGCCCAACACCTACCAGGGCCGACACGACACCTACCTGAAGTACGCCGCCAGCACGCCCAAGCTCGATCCTGCCGTGCTGGTGCCGTATCTCGCACAGGCGACGAAGCATCTCGGACTGGTGCCGGCGCTGCAGCGCCGCGGCCTCACGCGCAAGGCCTATGCCCACAAGACCTTGCGCGAAAACCTGCTGGAGTTTTAGCCATGGCCGACAGCAAGAACGGCGAGGTCGGCGGCAGCATCCGCGCCCGCCTGCCCTACGTGCCGATCCACAAGCGGCCGCCGCTCAAGCTGCCGGGCGATGCGCGTGTCGCGGTGTGGACGATCGTCAATGTCGAGAACTGGAGCCCGACGGGCGCGATGCCGCGCGCCGTCCTGCCGCCACCGATGGGCCAGCCTCTGCTGCCCGACGTGCCCAACTGGGCGTGGCACGAGTACGGCATGCGCGTTGGCTTCTGGCGCTTTCTCGAGGCGCTGGGCAGCCGCGGCCTCAAGGCGACCTTTGCCGTCAACGGCACGGCCTGCACGCTCTATCGCGAGGCCTGCGAGGCGGCGCGCGACGCCGGCTGGGAGTTCATGGGCCACGGCTTCGTGCAGAAGCCCATGCACCGGGTCGAGGACCAGCGCGCCGCCGTCGCCGACACCATCGCGGCGATCAAGGAGTTCACCGGCAAGCCGCCGCGCGGCTGGGAAAGCCCCGGCCTCACCGAGACCGATGAGACGCTCGACCTGCTGGCCGAGGCCGGCATCGAATATGTCGCCGACTGGGTGCTCGACGAGCAGCCCGTTTCGCTCAAGACACGAGCCGGCGAGATCGTCTCCGTGCCCTACACCGTCGAGATCAACGACGTCGTCATCAGCGCCGTCCAGCAGCAGCCCTCGGACGAGATCCTGCGCCGCGGCCGCGACCAGTTCGACCGCCTCTATCTCGACGGCGCCAAGGCGCCCCGGGTGATGGCGATCTCGATCCATCCCTACCTCACCGGCGTGCCGCACCGGATCAAGTATCTGGAAATGCTGTACGACCACAAAGTCCTGCTGCGCGCGATCGTACTGGCCTTTGGCAATGTAGGCGTTGCCCCGGTAGATGTACGTAGCAGGCAGATCGGGCTCGAACTTGATGGACTGGTCATAGTCCTGGATAGCGCGGTCGACCTGGCCCATGTCGCTGTAGGCC
>CANJHI010000165.1 GCA_947474005.1 Alphaproteobacteria bacterium
ATGTCGACCATCGACCAACGCCCGACCCAGGCGACGATGTAGTAGAGCGTCGTGCGCTGGCGCAGGAGAACCGACGCACCGCGCTCGGTCGTCACCATCATGGTGGCGCCCAGCATGACCGCGAGCCCGATCAGCTTGAACATCGGCACCAGGATGCTGGCGAAGAAGACGAGCAGCGCCAGGGGATACATCTTCGACGCCAGCAGCTCCTCGACACCGCCCAGGATGGTGCTGGGCTGCCCGGCGCCGCCCTGCATGACGGTGAGCACGGGATAGATGTTGGCCGGGACGTAGAGGACAGCGGCGGCGATCACGAGCGCCCAGGTTCGTTGCAGGCTGTAGGGCTTGCGGGCGTGCAACGGGGCGCCGCAACGCGGACACCGGGGGGCGTGGTCGCCACCGTGCTCCGGCGGCACCGAGACCAGGCCGCAGCTCTCGCATCCCACCGCCTCGGGGCGAAAATCGAGGCGCGCTGGTGTAGCGACCGGTGGTGGCATCGGCGCATGGGTCTGGCCGCTGCGCTCGATCCCCTCCCAGACGGCATGGGGGTCGAGCGCGGTCTCCGCCCAGACGATCACGATCGAGTAGAGGCCGAGGGCGTAGACGGCGGGGCCGATCTCGATGTTCACCAGGTCGCCGAGCTTGGTGTAGGCCACGAACACGCCCAGCAGCAGGACTTCGAGCATCGCCCAGGTCTTCATGTAGCGGACGACGCGGAAGACGCCACGCAGGTTCGGCGGCGGTGTGGGCAGCTTGAGACCGACCAACACGTAGATGATGCCCACGAGCCTGATCAGCGGCGCAGCGACGGTGGTGAGCGCGACGGCAGCCGCCAGCGGCCACAGACCGCGCGCGACCAGCTCGATCGGCCCCGAGGCCAGTGTCGTCGAGTGCACGATGCCGGCCGTCGATACCTTCATCAGCATGGCCAGCCACAGAATGGCGAACAGCACCAAAGCCGCGATGTTGAGGGCCAGGCTGCGATCGAACGGATCCGCCCGGGTGAGACGCAGGACGGTGCCGCACCTGACGCAGTCCGAGCGCATGTCGGCGCCGAGCGCCGGCACGATCTGGAACAGGCCGCAACCTGGGCACTCGCGAAGCTCCGGCGCCGTCACCGGCGCCTCGGCCGCGGGCGGCAGGGCGGCGGCACGCAGCATCTACGGCTGCAACAAGGCGGCGACCCCGTCGGCGAGTTCGCCCACGGCATCGCTGATCGCCGCCACCTGACCCGTCACGTCCGGCGTCGGCGGCTGACGGGAAATGGCAAAGTTACGTGACGCCGAGCGCCGGGGCCGGTTGAACTCCACGGCCGCCTGGGCCAGCAGGATGAGCATGCCGGCCTTGTCGGTATCGAGGCGCTGGATGTTGATGCCGAGCACGGCGTTGGGGTCGGCGTTGATGGCGCCACTTTCGCTATAGATCTTGCTGTTGGGAAGGCGCTGCGACAGCTCGACGACGAGGACACGTCCGAGCAGAGACCCCAGGGACTCGCCCCACCAGTTGTTGGCCATGACGCCGAGCTTGTAGTCTTCGGAGGAGCGCACGATCTCCTTGCGGTCGAGGTAACTGGCGAGGCCGATATCGCGCAACTGGACCACCCGCGGGCCGGCCGGGAAGGTCGGACCGGGCCGGACGGCGACGGTGTAGAGAACCGGATCGGGCGAGGCGCCGCAGGCGCCCACGAGGGCCGGCACTGCGATGGCAGACAGGCGGCGGCGGCCCAGCATCATGTCGATCATTCCTTGCCGGTGTTTGTACGACCCTTGATCAGGGCCTCGGGATGCCGCGCCAGGAGATCGCTTAAGGCACGGATGGAGCGCGCCGTCTCGGTGATCTGCGGCATCAGACGATCGATATCGCGGAGAAACTTCGACTGGTCGCCATAACCCTTGTCGAGCGAGCCGATCAGACGGTTCGCCTTGGTGAGCGAATCCTGGAGCTGCACCGCGATGTCGGGCAGCCGCTTGAGCGCCGGCGTGGCCCCGTCGTCGAGCTTGCGCAGGACATCCTGAGCTTCGACCATCGTGCTCTCGAGTGCCGCCAACGTCTTCTTTAGTTGCGGTCCGTTGACGATGCCGTCCAGGCCCTTGAACGACCCCGCCAGGCTTCGGCCGATCTGGTCGAAGTCGATGCGATTGATCTTGGACAGGAGCTCGTTGGCCGACCGCGTGATGCTGTCGAAGCCGCCGACTTCCGACGACGGCACGACGTAGAGATTGCCGTCCACCTCGAGTTCGGCCGGCGGGGCGTCCGGCATCATCTCGAGCGCCACGATCTTCTGTCCGGTGATCAGGCTCGGCGCCTGCAGGGTGGCACGCAATCCACGCTTGACCATCTCGGCGGCAAGCGCGCCCGGAGCAAGCCCCTGGGCGGCGGAAATGCCCGTGATGCGGTCAGCTTCGATCCGGTAATGCACCGGCGCCACGATCCGGTCCTGTTTCGGCTGGTAGACGAGCGACACGTCGGTGACTTCACCGACCTTGAGACCATAGAGCGTCACATCGGCACCGACCGAGAGACCGGCGACGGATCCGGAAAAATTCGACACGAGTTGCAGCTGGCGGCCGAACCCCGCCGACTTCGCCACTTCCTGGCTGGCATAGAGCGGAAAATGGAAGTGCTGGGGCGCGACAGGAGACTTGGGATAGCTCGACGTGTCGAAGGCGATGCCGCCCAACAACACGGCCCGAAGGGACTCGAACTGCACATCGACGCCGCCCGACGTGAGCTTGATCGAAATGCCCGAAGCGTTCCAGAACAGCGTGTCCTCATGCACATACTTGTCGTAGGGCTCACGCACGAAGGTGTGGATGGTGACGTCGCTGGCGAGGTCGCCAACATCCCAGCCGAGAACGGTACCGACTTCGAGGTCGCGGAAGTAGACCGGTGAGCCCAGGCTGATCGAGCCCAGCCGCTTGCTGTTCAGCCGGTAGGTAGTGCCCTTGGCCGAAGCCTGGAGGACGGGGGGATCCCGCTGACCGGTGAAGCTGCGCTGTGACGCGCCTTTCTCTTTCACCGGCCGCATGCCGATGTAGGAGCCGGACAGCAGCGTATCGAGGCCGGTGACATTGCCGGCGAAGAGCTGAGGCTTGACCACCCAGAAGATCGTCTGGTCGGTCAGCAGGGCCTCGGCCTCGCGCACCGTTTCGACCGTCACGATCACATGTGAGAGGTCCGGCGCGATGGCGATGGTCTTCACCGTTCCCATCACCACATTGCGGTACTTGAGCTGGGATTGGCCGGCCGTCAGGCCGGCCGCGGAATCGAAGGCGATGGTGATGGTCGGGCCGCGCTGGGAAAACGTGTCCCAGGCCAGCCAGGCGGCGATCAGGCCGGTGAGAATCGGAATGATCCAGACCAGGGGAATGCGGCGCCGGCGATGCGCTTCCGCTGTCGGTAGGTTTGCCGGCTCAATGTGGTCGGTCATCGTCCCCAGTCCTGCGGCGATCTCCCGCGGTCCCGCCTGAAAGTAATGGATTCCGGCCTGCCCGCAACCGGCGGTCTCAGGCCGTATTGGGTATTTGCATCAGCCCGTCTATGCCGACCGAATGGATGAAAGGTACCCGTGCCGTCAGCGTTCGCGATCATCTATGTCGCGCGCCAGAACCTCGCGTTTGCCGACGTGGTTGGCGGAACTGACGACCCCCTCGCGCTCCATGCGCTCGACGATGCGGGCGGCGCGGTTGTAGCCGATCTGCAGGTAGCGCTGGATGAAACTGGTGCTGCACTTGCGCTCACGCGCCACGAGGGCGATTGCCTGGTCGTAGAGCTGGTCGCTCTCGGGCTCCTCGCCGCCCTCGCCCGGCATGCCTTCGATACCGGCATCGGGATCGTCGGTGACCGATTCGATATAGGCCGGCGCGCCCTGGGCGCGCAGGTGGCGCACCACCTCCTCGACCTCGCCATCCGACACGAACGGCCCGTGCACACGCGCGATCTTGCCGCCGCCGGCCATGTACAGCATGTCGCCCTGGCCCAGCAGCTGCTCGCCGCCCTGCTCGCCCAGGATGGTGCGGCTATCGATCTTCGACGTCACCTGGAAGGAGATGCGGGTCGGGAAGTTGGCCTTGATGGTGCCGGTGATGACATCGACCGAAGGCCGCTGCGTCGCCATGACGACATGGATGCCGGCGGCGCGCGCCATCTGGGCGAGGCGCTGCACGGTGGCCTCGATTTCCTTGCCGGCGACCAGCATCAGGTCGGCCATTTCGTCGATGATGACGACGATGAACGGCAGCGGCGTGAGGTCCATCTCTTCGTCTTCGAAGGTCGGCTTGCGCGTCTCGGGATCGATGCCGGTCTGCACCTTGCGGGTGAGCGCGCCACCCTTGCGCGCGGTTTCGATCAGCTTCTCGTTATAGCCCGCTATGTTGCGCACGCCGACCGCGCTCATGGCGCGATAACGGTCTTCCATCTCGCGCACCACCCACTTCAGGGCGACGATGGCCTTGCGCGGCTCGGTGACGACAGGCGTCAGCAGATGCGGGATGTCCTGATAGACGCTGAGTTCCAGCATCTTGGGATCGATCATGATGAAGCGACACTGATCCGGCGTCAGGCGGTAGAGTAGCGACAGGATCATGGTGTTGACGGCCACCGACTTGCCCGAGCCGGTGGTGCCGCCGATCAGCAGATGCGGCATGCGCGCAAGATCGGCAATGACCGGGTCGCCGCCGATATCCTTGCCCAGCGCCAATGGCAGGCCGAGGCGGGTATCCTCGTAGTGGCGGGTCGACAACAGCTCGCGCAGGAACACCGTCTCGCGCTTGGCATTGGGCAGCTCGATGCCGATGACATTGCGGCCCGGCACGGTGGCGACGCGCGCCGAGACGGCGCTCATCGAGCGGGCGATGTCGTCGGCCAGGCCGATGACCCGGCTCGACTTGGTGCCTGGCGCCGGCTCGAGCTCGTAGAGCGTCACGACCGGACCCGGCCGCACCTTCACGATCTGTCCCTTGACGCCGAAGTCGTCGAGCACGGTCTCGAGCAGGCGCGCATTCTGCTCCAGCGCCTCCTCGTCGATCTTTGGCTGGGTATTGACGCGCGAGGGCAGCGACAGGATGTCGAGTGGCGGCAGCTTGTATTCGCCGGCCGCAAGATCGAGTTCGCGCTGGCCGGCCTTGGCGGCGCGCTTGCCCTGGGTGAGCCCGCCGGCCTTGCGGGGAATGATCTTTACGCCGGGTGTTGCGGCAACGGCCACCGCCTGCTCGACCGGCAGGGCGTCGGGCGTGAAGGGATTGTCGTCGTCGACGGGCTCGATCGCGGGCTCCGCAGCCGGGTATTCCGACGGCAACGGCGGCGCGACATCGACCGCTTCCTGCGATGCGTCCATTAGCGGCTCGTCTTCGGCCCGCGCCGTGGTCTGGACATTGCGACGGGCGAGGAACGGCTCGATCCGGAGGCCAGCCAGGCGGTCGAACAACGTCCGCTCCCGCACCGAGTCGACCGCTGCGTCCGAGATGCCCGGCGCCTGCGGGTCGAGCGGCACGGGCGAGTCGGGAATCGCCGGCGCCTGGCGCTCGATCGGCGCATAGGGTGCATCGACCAGCAGGGAGTCGCGCGGCGGCATCGGCGTGCCTTCATCGGGAATCTGCTCGATGCGCGGCTCGAAGTGGCTCGGATCGTACTGGCTGGCGTCGATCTCACCGGGGATCTCGGCATAGCCGAGCGACGGTGCCGGAAGATCGGCATCTTCGTCGAGCGTCTGCGGCTTGCCGCGCCACAGGGCGACGCCGGCCCGGACCAGCCACATGCTCCACAGGAAAGGCGCGCGCAGAATGCGGAAGATCAGCGGCAGGTCGGTCCGGTTCATGCCGAGCGCCGGCGCCATCGCGATGAATGCCAGCGCCGCGCAAACGGGCTCGATCAGGGCAAGACTGCCACCGCTCGAATGGGTGAGGACCATCTCGCGGAAGCGGCCGACGAGGGCCAGGCCGACCAAGCCGCCGGCCCCGGCGTGTGTCGCAGCACTGCCGACGTCGCCCAGGCCGACGCACGCCACGCTCATCATCAACAGCGCCAGCAGCAGCAACGACAGTCGCAGTCCGAAGAAGCCGAGGTGGTGGGTGCGCAGCATCCGAACGCCCCAGGTGATCAGCGCCACCGGCACGAGGATGATGGCGAGCCCGAAGGTCTGCAGCAGGACGTCGGAGATATACGCGCCGGAAATACCCACGAGATTGTGCGGTGCGCGACCCGTGGCGTGATTGAGCGAGGGATCGCCCGGGCTGTAGGTGAACAGTGCCAGCAGCAACGCAACGCCCGCCGCGGCGACGCCGGCGCCCACCAGTTCCATCATGCGGCGGCGCAGGAAGTCGCGCCCGCCCTCCGGCAGTATCGCCGTTTTGCGGGGCATCGCGGAAGTGGCGCCGATCATGGCCATCGCGCTTTTGCGCTCCCTACAGCACCGCGGCGAGGCGGGTCAGCCCCTCGCGCGTGGTCTTCTCGTCATGCACCAGCGCCACGCGGATGTAGCGCTGGGCGGTATTGATGCCGCCTGTCTCGCGGCAAGCAAAACTACCCGGCAACACCTTGAGGTGCGCCTCGGCCCAAAGCCTGCACGTGGCCTCCTCTCCGTCGCCCACGTCGAGCCACAGGAAGAAGCCGCCGCCCGGCGTGTAGTAGCCGAAGCGGTTGTGCAGGATCTGCTCGGCCACCCGGAAATTCTTGGCGTACCACTCCCGTGTCTCGACGGGGTGGGTCTCTTCACGCCATAGCGCCGCCGACGCCTTCTGGACGGCAAACGGGATCTGCGGCCCGCCGTAGGTGCGCCAACGCAGCATCATCGCCACCAGCTTCGGATCGCCCGCCATGAAGCCCGAGCGCAGACCGGCGGCGTTGGAGCGCTTGGAGAGCGAATGGAAGACCGCGAGGTTATGGAACGGATCCTTACCGCCGGTTTCGTCCATCGCCAGTGCCGCCGCGAGGCCGCCGACCGGCGCCTGGCCGGTGTAGATCTCGGCATAGCACTCGTCGAGGGCGAGCACGGCGTCGTGCTTGCGGCAGAGCCGAAGGAGGTTCTGCAGGTAATCCATGCTGGCGATGGCACCCTGCGGATTGGCCGGCGAGCACAGATAGACGACCGACATGCGCTTCCACGTTGCTTCGTCGATCTTGTCGAACTCGGGCAGGAAGCCGTTCTCGGCATTGGCGTTGACCAGTAGCGGCTCGCCACCGGAGAGGACCGCGCCGCCGAGATAGGCCTGATAGAACGGATTGGGCAGTGCCACGACCGGCTTGCCGCCACCTTTCTCCTGTGGTGTGGCGACGGTGGCGATGACGTAGACGCCTTCCTTGCTGCCCGCGGTCGGATGGACATGCTGGTTGGGATCGAGCAGGCCCTTGGGCAGCTTGTAGCGCCGCGTCAGCCACTCGCAGATCGCAGCGTTGAGATCAGGCAGGCCCTGGTTGGGCGGGTATTTGTTCCAGCCGTCGACCTCATCGATCACGATCTGGCGGGCGAAGGCTGGCATCGCTCCCTGCGGCTCGCCGACCGACATGTTGATCATCGACAGGTGGGCGGGCGGCGCGACGGGGGCCAACAACGCGTTCAGCCGCGCGAACGGAAAGTCGGTCAGCGTCTCCGTCAGGCGCGGGTTGAACATCTATCCATCCAATGGGCCGGGCGGCCGGGCGGGACAAAGCAATGGCGCTGCCGGGAGGGGCCCCGGTCAGCTCAACAGTGGCCTATTCTATGAAACAAATTAGCCAATAACAACAATGGAATAGGCCATTTTCTTGAGACGATAGAAGGGGTTGGGATCCCTTCGCGTCCGACCACTAGCCCTTGAGGAGAGCTACAGGTCGAGTCGCCAGTAGCGTCTGAAGCGCTCCTCGACGAGGGGCGCGCTCCGCTTGGCCTTTGCGATGTCAGCATCGCCGCCCTCTGCATCCCCCGTCTTGCGCCGGGCAATACCACGGCCGAACAGGGCAAACGGCTCGTCGGGCACGATATGGAGCGACGCTTGGTAGTCGGCCAGGGCCTGCTGGAGTCGGCCAAGCTTCAGAAACGCCGCTCCGCGGCCGTTCAGGGCATTGATGGAATGGGGCCGCAGCCGTAGCGCCTCGCTGCAATCGACGAGGGCGGCCTCTGCCTCGTTGATGGCGACGCGGGCCCAGCACCGGCTGGCGTAGGCGGCGAAGAAGGCCGGATCGATCTTCAGGACCTCGTCGAGTTCACGGATGGAACGGGCGAACTCGCCCCGCTGGAAATAGACATTGCCGCGACCGTGGATAGCGAGAACGTAACCCGGCCGCAGTCGCAAGGCTTCGTCGAAATCCCGGAGCGCCTGATCGAGCTGGCCTTTCTCGACGAGGACGTTGCCGCGAACGATATAGGCCTCGACATGGAGGGGATCGATCCGGATCGCCTCATCGTAATCACGCAACGCGAGGTCATCCTGCTTCCTGGCGCGATAGGCCTGCCCACGACTCCGATAGGCGCGCGAGACCTCTTGCGGCGTGCGGGAGGCTGCCGAATCGATGATCGTCGTGCAGGCGCTAATCGTGTGCTCGGTCAATGGGCCGAGGCAGGTCCTCTGGGCGTCCTGCGGTACTTGCGCCGATGCTGGCACGCTGCTCCCCAACAGGAGCAGCGCCGCAAGGACGGTCTGCCACCGCACCGTTACTGCACCCGCTCCCCATGCAAGGCGGTGTCGAGGCCTTCGACCTCTTCGTCGCGCGTGACCCGGAGTCCGACCATGGCGTCGACGATCTTCAGAATCACCCAGGTCGCCACCGCGCAAAACGCGCCGACGACCGCCACACCGTAGAGCTGGGTCAGGATTTGGCCCGCGTTGCCGTCGACCAGACCAACCGGCTGGCCCTTGGCGACATCGTTGATGGCCCGGGTGGCGAATACGCCGACCAGGATCGAACCCACGATGCCACCGACGCCGTGCACGCCGAAGACGTCGAGCGAATCGTCGTAGCCTAGCCGCGTCTTCAGGACCACGGACGCCCAGTAGCAGATGGCACCGGCCGCGACCCCGATCAGCATGGCAGCCCAGGGCTCGACGTAGCCGGCGGCGGGCGTGATGGTGCCGAGACCGGCCACCGCGCCCGACAGGATGCCGAGGACGGAGGGCTTGCCACGGCTTGCCCATTCGATCGACATCCAGACCAGTGCCGCGACAGCGGCCGAGATGTGGGTGTTCAGCATGGCGCTGCCCGCCAGTTCGCCCGACGACAGGGCCGAGCCGGCATTGAAGCCGAACCAGCCGACCCACAGCAGCGACGTGCCGACCAGGGTGAGCACCAGGTTGTGCGGCGCCATGTACTCGGTGCCATAGCCGTGGCGCTTGCCGATGACGATGCAGCAGACGAGGCCGGCGATGCCGGCGTTGAGATGGACGACCAGGCCGCCGGCGAAATCGAGTACACCCGCGGCCCCGAGAAAGCCACCGCCCCACACCCAGTGCGCCACCGGGACGTAGACGAACAGCAGCCACAGCGCCATGAACCACAACATGGCCGAGAACTTCATGCGCTCGGCGAAGGCGCCGGCGATGATCGCCGGCGTAATGACGGCGAAGGTCGCCTGATACATCAGGAAGACGTTCTCAGGCACCGTCTTGGCGAGCTCATGGACACTGCCCTGAAGACCCGCGCCGAAGGCCCGCGACAGCGATCCGATGACGCCGTTCAGGGCACCGCCATCGGTGAAAGCCAGCGAATAGCCGACCATGAACCACAGAACCGTCACCAGCGCCGCGACAGCAAAGGCCTGCACGGCCGTCGCCAAGACGTTCTTCTTGCGCACCATGCCGGCGTAAAACAGCGACAGGCCCGGGATATTCATCATCAGGACCAGCGCCGTGGCCACCAGCAGCCAGGCGGTATCCCCGGTATCGATCTGAGGCTTGTCCGCCGCCCATGCCGTCGTGCCTGTCGACATGACAAGCATCGCCGGCGCACTCCTGCGCGCGATCGCCTTCAGCATTGTTTCCCCCGTGTCGTCTTCTTATTTGTGAAGTGTCTTGCCCGAAACCTAGAGCGCGTTGGACCCCGATTCACCCGTACGGATACGCAGCGCCTGCTCGACGGCGGTGACGAAGATCTTGCCGTCGCCGATCTTGCCGGTATGCGCGGCTTTCTGAATGGCTTCGATGGCGCGCTCGACCTGCGCATCGTCGACCACGATCTCGACTTTGACCTTGGGCAGGAAACTCACGAGGTATTCGGCACCGCGGTAAATCTCCGTCTGGCCCTTTTGCCGGCCAAAGCCCTTCACCTCGCTGACGGTCAGTCCCGAGACGCCGACGCCGGTCAGAGCGTCGCGGACCTCGTCGAGCTTGAAAGGCTTGATGATGGCGGACACGAGTTTCATGCGATTTCCTCCTGCCTTTTCGGCTTGTGCACATAGACTGGCGTCTCGCATCGGCGGCGTCAAATTCGCACAAAGAAAGGCCCGGCGAATGGATCGCCGGGCCTGAAGGTTCCGCCACAACACGGGAGTGGCGGCGGAGGGAACCAGGGAGGAGCGGGTTCCCGATGCCGAGGGGGGAGACCTAGTGGATGGTCTCTCCATGGAGGTTGATATCGAGACCTTCGACTTCCTCTTCGTTGGTCACGCGCAGGCCGATCAGGGCATCGACGACCTTGAGGATGATGAAGGTGGCGATAGCGCACCAGGCAATGCAGACCAGCGATCCCCAGAGCTGGGTCAGCACCTGACCGGGATTGCCGTCGATCAGGCCCTTCTTGCCTTCGCCGGCGATCACTTCGATGGCGAAGACGCCAGTCAGGATGGCGCCGACAAACCCGCCCAGGCCATGGACACCGAAGGCATCGAGCGAGTCATCGTAGCCCATCGCCTTCTTGAGGCCGGTGGCGCCCCAGAAGCACACCAGGCCGGCAACGATGCCGATCACCAGCGAGCCCATGGGATTGACGTAGCCCGAGGCCGGCGTAATCGCGACCAGGCCGGCAACGGCACCGGAGATGATGCCGAGGACCGACGGCTTGCCGCGCGTCACCCACTCCGCAAACATCCAGGCGAGCGCTGCCGCCGCGGTTGCAAACTGGGTCACCGCCATCGCCATGCCGGCGTTGGCGCTGGCGCCACCGGCCGAGCCGGCGTTGAAGCCGAACCAGCCGACCCACAGCAGCGACGCACCGATCACGGAGTAGACCAGGTTGAACGGCGCCAGGTTCTCGGTGCCGAAACCCTTGCGCTTACCGAGAACGAGGGCGCAGACGAGACCCGCCACGCCGGCGTTGATGTGCACCACGGTGCCGCCGGCGAAGTCGAGCACGCCCCAGTCGCCGAGGAAGCCGCCGCCCCACACCCAGTGGGCGATCGGGGCGTAGACGATCAGCGACCACAGCGCCATGAACCACATCATGGCCGAGAACTTCATGCGCTCGGCGAAAGCGCCGGCGATCAGCGCCGGCGTGATGATGGCGAAGGTGAGCTGAAAGCAGATGAAGACTGTCTCGGGGATGGTCTTGGCGAGTTCGTGGACGCCGTCCAGCGTCAACCCCCTCAGGAAGACCCGGCTCAACCCGCCGATGATGTTGCTGCCGGAAGTGAAGGCGAGGCTGTAGCCCACGATCAGCCACAGGATCGAGATCAGGCAGGTAATGGCGAAGCTCTGCATGACGGTGGCGAGCACGTTCTTCTTGCGCACCATGCCGCCGTAGAACAGCGCCAGACCGGGAATGGTCATCATCAGGACGAGCGCCGTCGAGGTCAGCATCCAGGCGGTGTCGCCGGTGTCGAGCTTGGGCGCTGCTGCCGGAGCGGGCGTCGCGGCGGCTTGAGCCAGCACGAGCGCCGGCAGCAGCAGCGTGACAGCCGCCCCCAGGCCGGCTGTCACTGTGTTGAACTTGACTCTCATCGGTCTTCCCTCGGGTCTTGAGTTGTTGATTGTGTGCAGGATCACAGAGCTTCCGCGCCGGACTCACCGGTCCGGATGCGGATTGCCTGCTCAATGGACAGGACGAAGATCTTGCCGTCACCGATCTTGCCGGTGCCGGCTGCCTTGCGGATGGTCTCGACCGCGCGTTCGACCATGGCGTCGTCGATCACGACCTCGATCTTGACCTTCGGCAGAAAGCTCACGGCGTACTCCGCGCCGCGGTAGATCTCGGTCTGTCCCTTCTGGCGACCGAATCCTTTGACCTCGCTGACCGTCAAACCCTGGATGCCGAGCGATGTCAGCGCATCGCGGACCTCGTCCAGTTTGAACGGCTTAAAGATTGCCATGACCATTTTCATTTCGGCTGTCCTCCACTGGGCGAAACTGCCGCCCCCAAAGTTCAAAAAAGATGCAGCAAGGCCCGTGCCAACCGTTCTCAAGGTGCCTTTTCGATTTGGCATGTCTCTTGCGGGCAAGGGTTTGGAACCAATGAAATAACCATCGGGGGTTGTTGTGTTGCTTAAAAATGTCGCCGCTTCGGTCGTAGGGATGTTCACAATCTGTGCATTCGGTGTAGCAACCGCTCAGGACACGGAGCTCCAGGCGCAGGCACCTCTTTCAACCTCAACGCCAGAGGCGGCCCCCGCGCCGCCACCCGAGAAGGAGAGCTGGAAGGCGCCGTTCGGCGGCACCTTCACCGCCACCATCGCCGCCCTCAACGACTACTCCTATCGCGGTATCTCGCAGACCCAGCGCCAGGTCGCCGTCCAGGCCTCGGCGGTCTACGAGACCCCGACCTTCAGCGAGAAGGTCCCACTCACGGCCTACGCCGGATTCTGGGGGAGCAACGTGAACTTCCCCGGCACCGGCGCCGCCGCCGAAATCGACATCAACGCCGGCTTCAGGTTGAAATTGCTCGAAGACAAACTCACCTTCGATCCATGCCTATCCGGTTGTTTCCCACACCCACTAAATGTAGGGTGGTTCCATTCTCCCGAGTAGAGCCCGTCGAAGGTCGGCGCTGC
>CANJHI010000166.1 GCA_947474005.1 Alphaproteobacteria bacterium
CCCGGTCGAGGGCCAGCCGCCCGACCTCACGCGCCTCGATGGTGGCTGCGCTTTCCGTCCACGCTGCCGCTTCGCCGTCGCGGCCTGTGCCGAGTCCCGGCCCGCCCTCGAACCGGCGGGTGCAGCGGGCCACCTGTCGGCCTGCTTCCGCCGCGACGAACTCGCCACAATCTCGGTCGCGGCATGACGATCATCTCATGACGGGCGCCTCATGACGGACGCTGGCACGGATCAACCGTTGCTCGAGGTCAGGGGATTGCAGATGCACTTCCCGATCTCCGAAGGCATCCTGATGCGACGCCAGATCGGCGAGGTGAAGGCGGTCGACGGCATCGACTTCAGCCTGCGGCGCGGCGAAACGCTCGGCCTTGTGGGCGAGAGCGGTTGCGGCAAGACCACCACGGGCCGCTGCATCCTGCAGCTCGAGCGTCCGACCGCCGGCGCCATCCTCTACGACGGCGTCGACATCAACACCCTGTCGCGCAGCGGCATGCTGGGGCTCCGGCGGCGCATCCAGGTGATCTTCCAGGACCCTTACAGTTCGCTCAATCCGCGCATGAAGGTGGGCGACATCATCGGCGAGCCGATCCAGGTGCATGGCCTGGCGCCCGACGCGGCGCGGCGCCACGCGCGCGTGCGCGAGTTGCTGCAGGTCTGCGGCCTCGACCCCAGCTTCGCCGATCGCTACCCGCACGAAATGTCGGGCGGCCAGCGCCAGCGGGTTGGCATCGCCCGCGCGCTCGCGCTGGAGCCGGAGTTTATCGTCTGCGACGAGGCGGTGTCGGCGCTCGACGTGTCGATCCAGGCCCAGGTGATCAACCTGCTGGAGGACCTGCGCGAGCGCTTCGGCCTCACCTATCTTTTTATCGCCCACGACCTGTCGGTGGTGCGCCATCTCTGCCAGCGCGTGGCGGTGATGTATCTCGGCCGCATCGTCGAGCTGGCCGGCTGCGACGAGCTGTTCGACAACCCGCTGCATCCCTACACCCGCGCGCTGCTGGGCGCGGTGCCGATCCCCGACCCGACGGTCGAGGCCGGCCGCACCTTCCAGCCGGTGCGCGGTGAGGTGCCGAGCCCGATCAATCCACCCTCCGGCTGCGTCTTCCATCCGCGCTGCGCGATGGCGGTCGAGGGCTGCAAGCGGTCGCGGCCCGAGCTGCGCGAATTGCGGCCCGGCCACTGGGTGGCCTGTAGCGAAGTGAGTTGAACGGATAGAGAAAAAACTGAGACGACGAATTGAAAAGATCTAGGGAGGCGACCATGACGACCCCAACCGGATGGCTTGCAGCTGGTCTATCGATTGTTCTTACGGCTGCGCTCGCAGCGACTCCTGCGGTGGCGCAAACCATCAAGAAAGGTGGCACCCTCACCTACATGATCCCGGCCGATGCGCCGCCGAGCCTCGATGGGCACAAGGAAAACACCTTCGCCACCTTGCATGCCACGGCACCGTTCTACAGCACGCTGATCTCGATCAACCCGGACAACCCCTCGTCGTCGACCGATTTCGTCTGCGATCTCTGCACCGAGATGCCGAAGCCGACCGACGACGGCAAGACCTACACTTTCAAGATCCGCAAGGGCGTCAAGTTCCATGACGGCACGCCGCTCACGGCGGCCGATGTCGCGAAGAGCTGGCAGTACATCGCGTTCCCGCCCAAGGGCGTATCGAGCGCACGCGAAGCCTATATGTCGATGGTCGACAAGATCGAGAACCCCGATCCCGAGACCGTGGTGTTCAAGCTGAAGTTCGCCACTTCGGCGTTCCTGCCCGCGCTCGCCGATCCGTTTGCCTACATCTACAAGAAGGACATCCTGGAGAAGGACCCCGCCTGGTACGAAAAGAATGTCATGGGGTCGGGCCCGTTCAAGTTCGTCGAGTATGAGACCGGCCAGTCGATCAAGGGCGTGCGTAACCCGGACTACTACCACGAGGGCAAGCCCTATCTCGACGGCTTCACCGCCATCTTCGCCGCCAAGCAGTCGGTCCGCGTCGACGCCGTCCGTGCCGACCGCGCCGCCACGGAGTTCCGCGGTGTGCCACCGTCGGCGCGCGACGAGCTGGTCAAGGAGCTGGGCGACAAGATCACGGTGCAGACCAGCGACTGGAACTGCGTCAACCTGTTGACGCCAAACCAGAAGAAGAAGCCGTTCGACGACGTGCGGGTGCGCCGCGCGCTGGCGCTGGCGATCGATCCCTGGAAGGGCGCCCCGGCGCTCTCCAAGATCGCCACCGTCCACACTGTGGGCGGCCTGGTCTTCCCGGGCTCGCCGCTGGCGGCGACCAAGGAGGAGCTGCAGAAGATCGTGGGCTTCGGCACCGACATCGAGAAGGCGCGGGCCGAGGCGCGGAAGCTCCTGAAGGAAGCCGGCGCCGAGGGGCTGAAGTTCGAGCTGATGAACCGCAACGTCGACCAGCCCTACAAGTTCGTCGCCACCTGGGCGATCGACGAATGGAGCAAGATCGGCGTCAAGGTGACTCAGCGCGTGCTGCCCACGGGACCCTTCTACGAGGCGCTGCGCAACGGCACCTTCGAGGTCGCCGTCGAGTTCAACTGCCAGAACATGGTCAATCCGCTGCTCGATGTCGCCAAGGTCCTGCCGCGCTCGGTCTATCCCGAGAACTATGGCGGCTACGAGGATCCGAAGCTCATCGAGCTCTACAATTCGATGCTGAAGGAGACCGATCCGGCTAAGCAGCGCGCCAAGATGCGTGAGTTCGAGACTTATGCGCTCGACACCCAGGTCGTCACCATCATGACTCCGTGGTGGAGCCGCATCATCGCCCATCGTTCTTACATGAAGGGCTGGAAGATCAGCCCGAGCCACTACCTGAACCTCAACCTGGCGAACATCTGGCTGGACAAATAGCGGGGCCCAGACTCGAGAATCGGGCTCGCCGATGTATCGCTACATCCTGAACCGTCTGCTGCTGGCCGTCCCGACCCTGATCGGGGCGGCCGCACTGGTGTTCATCCTCATGCGCATGATCCCGGGCGACATCTGCGTCGTCCGGCTGGGCACGGGCGGCTCGATCAACGCCGCGGCCGTCGCCAACTGCCATGCCCAGCTCGGCCTCGACCGTTCCCTGCTGCTGCAGTTCTTCGACTTCGTCGTCGGCTTCGCGTCAGGCAACTTCGGGACGTCTATGTGGTCAGGCAAATCGGTCGCGCACGAGATCGCCACGCGCATCCCGGTGTCGCTCGAGATCGCCGTCCTGGCCACCGTGGTGGCGGTGCTCATCGCCATCCCGCTCGGCACGATCTCGGCATTGCATCAGAACAGCTGGCTCGATCATATCGTGCGCACGGTGGCGATCGCCGGTATCGCCACGCCGTCGTTCTGGCTCGGCATCATGTCGATCCTGATCGTGCTCGACGTCTCGCATGCCCTGTTCGGCGCGCCGTGGATGCCGCCGATCGACTACGTGTCGTTCTGGGACGATCCTCTGCACAACCTGTCGATCGTGATTCTGCCGGCGCTGACCATCGGCTACCGCTATTCCGCCGTGACCATGCGCATGACCCGCTCGGCGATGCTGGAAGTGCTGCGCGAGGACTACATCCGCACCGCGCGCGCCAAGGGCCTGTTGGAGCAGCTCATCGTCAACCGCCACGCGCTCAAGAACGCGATGCTGCCGGTGGTCACCCTGATCGGCATCGAATTCGCCTTCCTGATCGGCGGCCTGGTGGTGACCGAGCAGGTGTTCAACCTGAACGGCATCGGCCGGCTGTTCGTGCTGGCCGTCCAGAATCAGGATTATACGCTCACCCAGGCTCTGGTGATGCTGACGGTCGCCATCTTCGTGGTCACCAACCTGGCGGTCGACATCCTGTACGCGTGGCTCGATCCGCGCATCCGTTTCGGCTGAGGAGAGCGCCGCGATGACCGCCGTGACCGCCGCAACCGAAGCCCCCGAGGAGATCCGCCGCTCGTGGCGCGATGCCGCGCTTGGCTTCTGCCGCCGCCAGCCGCTCGGCACCTTTGGCCTCGCGATCGTCGTCATCGCCGCCGTCGCCGGCCTGTCGGCGGAATGGATCGCGCCCTACAGCCCGACCGCCAACGATTTCGAGGTCATGACCCAGCCGCCGAGCTGGGCCCATTGGCTGGGCACCGACCAGTTCGGCCGGGACCTGCTGTCGCGCATCATCTACGGCGCGCGCACCGCGCTCATCATCGGCTTCGTCTCGGCCTTCGTCGGCGGCTTTGCCGGCCTGGTGCTGGGCGTCGGCAGCGCCTATTTCGGCGGCAAGACGGACCTCGTCCTGCAGCGCGTGATGGACATTCTGATGGCATTTCCGCTGATCATCATGGCTCTGGCCGTGGTCGCCATCTTCGGCACCGGGGTGCAGAACGTCATCGCCGCCATCACCGTGCCGCTGATCCCGCGCTGCGCCCGCGTGGTGCGGGCGAGCGCGCTCTCGATCCGCGAGGTGCCCTACATCGATGCCGCGCGCACCTCGGGCTTCAGCCACGCGCGCATCATCCTGCGCCACATGGTGCCCAATGTGGTGGCGCCGTTCCTGATCATGCTGACCGCCTTCGTCGGCCAGGCGATCCTGGCCGAGGCGTCGCTGTCCTACCTTGGGCTCGGCGTCCAGGAGCCGACGCCAGCGTGGGGCTTGATGCTGCAGGGCGGCGCCGAGGAATACGCCTCGACCGCGCCGTGGATCGCCATCTTCCCCGGCCTAGCCATCGCGCTCACCGTGTTCGGCTTCAGCCTGTTCGGCGACGCGCTCCGCGACGCCATCGACCCCAAGCTGCGCGAACGGTGATCATCGCTGGGCGCGCGCCCAGCGGGACTACCCCAACGCTTCGCTCAATCCGCCCAGGGCATTGAGGGCGGGCGCGAAGCCGCTGAGTGGCGCGGTCTGGATCACCGCTTCGATTACTTCGGTGCGGCTCAGGCCCATGTTGAGCGCCGACTGGCCGAACTTCTTCACCTGGCCGTCGAGTTTCAGCGCCGTGAACGCCGCCACCGCGACCAGCGCCCGCCGCCTCAAGTCGAGGCCGGGACGGAACCAGATTTCGCCATAGCCGTACTGGATCGCCAACGGATAGAGCGCGCCGGTCACATTATTGCCGGGCGCCGCATAACCTTCTGATGCGCGCGCGCCATGGAGCTGCTGCATCAGTTCGCGGCCACGCGCGCTCAGTGCCTCCAGAGAGTCCTCGCGCGCGGTCTCCTCCGGCATTGCGACACCGCGGGCGGCAAACACCTTGCCGGCCGCTTCGACCGCCTCTTCCGAGGCCGCGAAGCCGGCATAGATGCCGATCTGGATCAGGATCTCGACGATCGCCCGCGCCGACAGGCCGAGGTCGAGCGCCGCTGCGACATGGCGGCCGAGCTTGGGCAGGCGCTGGACCGCGCCAAGTGCCGCCAGCGCGCACACCATGCGGTCGTCGAGCGCCAGGCCCGGCCGGCTCCAGATCGCGCCGTAGCTCGCTTCCGTGTTGAGCGTCCGCATGATCGCCGGCGCGCCATCGTCGCCGCCGAACAGTTTTAGGCGCATCGCTTCGCCCTGCTCCCGCAGCGAGGCTCGATCGGTCATGGCAACTCTCCTGTTGGCCGGCGAGCCTAGTCCATTACGCCGTAAGCCGGCCGACAAAAATATCCTCATCCTGAAGAGCACCGCGAAGCGGTGCGTCTCGAAGGATGGGAACCAGTCGCGTTGTTGCCCACCCTTCGAGACGCGGTCCTGCGGACCGCTCCTCAGGGTGAGGTGGGTTTGTGGTGGATGGACGCGCCAGCGCCGAAGATACTCACTCCAAACAAACGCCCGCCGAAGGAAACGCCCCGATGTCCGAACCGCTTCCCGCCCTCTGCCTGATCGCCATGCCGTCTCGCCGCCGCCGCACCATCGAGCTCAGCCAGGAGGCCGAACGGCGCGGCTTCGCCGGGATCTACGTCCCGAGCCCGATGGGCAACATGTCGATGTGCGAGGCGCTGTCATGGAACACCGAATCAATCACGTTCGGCACCGCCATCGCGCCGATCTATCAGCGCACCATCGTCGATTTCGCGCAGAGTGCCGCCATGATGCACGAGGTCTCGGGCGGACGGTTTCGCCTGGGCATCGGCATCGCGCACGGGCCGTCGCATGTGCGGATGGGCGTCACGCCGGGCAAGCCGCTGGCCGATACGCGCGCCTTCATCGAGAAGTTCCGCGCCGAGACCGCATTCGGTCCCCTGCCGCCGATCATCGTGGCTGCGCTCCGCAAGCGCATGGTGGCGCTGTCGGGCGAGCTCGCCCAGGGCGTGGTCTTCGCCAACGCGTCGCTGTCGCACATGGCCCAGTCGCTGGCCGCGCTGCCCGCGGCGAAGCGGAACAGTCCCGACTTCTTCATCGGCAACATGATCCCGACCTGCATCAGCGACGACGTCGAGGCCGCCAAGGCGGTGAACCGGCGCACGCTCAGCAACTACGCGCTTCTGCCGAACTACCGGAACTACTGGAAGGAGGCCGGCTACGTCGAGGAAATGGACGCGATCGAAAAGGCGATCGCCGAGGGCCGCCGCGACGACGTGCCGAAATATCTCACCGACAAATGGCTGGCCGACAACACGCTGTTCGGGCCGGCGGCCAAGGTGCGCGAGGGCGTTGCGGCGTGGCGCGCGGCGGGCGTGCACACGCCGATCCTGGTGCCGTCCTCGGCCGCCGGCAATCAGATGAAGGCGATCGAGGAAGTCTTTGCCACGTTCGAGTGACGGAGGAGTTCAGAGAGTCATGGCCGCCACATCTCCGCCCAAGCCAGCGGGTGACAAGGTCCGCACCTATCGCGAGCGTCTGCGCGCACAGGGTTTGCGGCCGATCCAGATTTGGGTGCCTGACGTCCGTATGCGCTCCTTTCGTTCCCAGGCGCGCCGCCAATCGCTGAAGGTCGCGGCCAGCGGCCATGCACACGACGATCAGGCTTTCATCGATTCGGTCTCGGAATGGGATGGCGAATGAAGCGCTGTCGATTGGACGAAGAGGATGTCCTCTGGCTCAATCGGGGGATGATGGTGTTCCTGGGGCTGGCGATGTCGCCGCGCACGGAACGGGGCATCGGGCGCCCCGCATAGCATTTGGGCCCTACGGCAGGGCTTTGGTCCCGCGCAGCTTGTCGGCGCCGTCGAAGAAGCGGCGGGCGTGCTTGAGCAGTTCGCCGTCGGTCGGGTGATCCATCGGCTCGACGCCGATCAGTTTCTCGCGCAGCCGCGGATCGTGCGTCTCGATGTGCTTCACCAGTTCGGTCTTGGCAGCGGCCGGCCCGACGACCAGCCATTCGTCCATGTCGGCGATCGCCTCGACGACGCTGTGGAAGAATTGCTTGGAGTCGTGTGCATGGCCCGACCCGATATTGCCGGCCTTGGTGTGGATCTGATGGGAGGGCGTGTCGGCTTTGATGCGCTTTTTCTCCACATCTTCGGCATCGAACTTGAAGATTCGCGCTTCGTGGTAGTCGATCCAGACGACGGCGTGCCGATGCGGCATTCTCGGAATTCCCTTCGGTTTCAGGCGCGTATAGTCGGCTTATGGCAAGCCCATGTCACAGGGTTTCATCGATCCTGGGCGCACGGCGCATCGCACGGCACGTTGGCTGCTGGCCTGCCTGTAGGCGGATGCACTGCCGCTAGCAACGCAGCGTAATGAAGGCGACCTCGCCGCGGCAGTTGAAGCGCACGGGCGGGTGGGAGACGCCGACACCGGTGCTGGTGTAGCCGATCATGGCGCCTTCACGCCAAAGTCCGACGGCGCCGTGGCGGCACCGGCGCAGCATCGTGACCACGGGACGCCCGCCCGGCAGGCAGATCTGGCCGCCATGTGTGTGTCCCGCGAGATAGAGCGCGTAGCCGGCGCGGGCGGCGTGGTCTGCCATCTCGGCCGAATGGACCAGGGCGATGCGACATTCACGGTCGCCAGCCGTTGGGGCCTCGACCGGCAGCGCATGGGCGTCGAGCGCCCGCCGGGCCGCCTCGGTATAGAAGCTGTTCACATCGTCCAGGCCGGTGAACATGAGTCGGCCGGCGCCTCGACGGATCACCACCGATCGATTGACCAGCACGTCGAAGCCCATGCCCATGAGCTGATCGGCCATGGCCTGCGAATCGTGATTGCCGAGGATGGCTAGTCGTGGCCCCATCACCTTCACGCCGCGCAAGGCCTCGCCGAGAAGGCCGGCGGAGCGCGCAACAGGCGTGGCGTAATCGCCGTGCACATCGCCCGTCACCGCCAGCAGATCGACCTCGGCACCCTCGAGCAGGCCATGCACCACCGGTGCCAGTTCGGGCACCACATCCAGATGCGTGTCGCTGATGTGCAGGATGCGATAGCCGTCGAAGGCAGGCGGCAGCCCCGGAAGGCGCACCTCCAACGCCACGCGGCGCAGATCCAGAACATTGGCTTGCCCGCGCGCGTAGAGAGGCGTGATGCGGAGGCCGGCGCCCAGGACACCGAGCAGGCGCGTGAAGAGGGCCTTGCGCCCGCGTGGCCGCAGCCCGTCCGGGCCACTGAGCTGGCCGCTCGCTTCCAGGCGCCGCCGTTCGGTCGCCCACTCATCTTGGTACATCATCGCAAACTAGCGCAAAGGGTCGGCCTTGGCGCCCTTGCCGCCGGCAGCCGTCGGGAGGCTTTGCGGGTGCCGGCCTTTTTCGTATCCGGCAAAGACCTGCCCACGGCCGCCCGCGGGATTCTGATCGGCGGGAGCGGCGGGCGCCGGTGGCACAGTCCGTCAGGGGGCGATCGGCTCGCCGGATCAAGGGCTTGCCCCGGATTTTTGGCACAGGCAGCGGGACACCGCGCGGCACAACGAGCTGTGCCAGAAAGTGGTCCCTTTTACCAAACCGGCAGGCGGGCGAGGAACCGCACCAGTCCCCGCGTGCGGGGGCCGAACAGCGTCTTGGTGAAATAGCTGCCGGCGGCGCGCTTGCTCGCCTCGCCCAGGGTCGGATAGGGCGGCACGAAGCTCGCCATCGTCGCGATTTTCAGGCGCTTGGAGAGGGCCAGGCACCAGGGCTGGATCAGCTCGCCGGCGTGTGGCGCCACGATGCTGGCGCCCAGGACGCGGCCGCGGCGGTCGGTGATCACCTTCACCAGCCCGTCGATCTCGCGCTCGGTCTGGGCGCGGTCGTTCTCGGCCATCTGCCAGCGCAGCACGCGGATCGCCTCGCCATGCTGTTGGCGCGCCTCGGCTTCGCTGAGGCCGACCTGGGCCAGTTCGGGATCGGTGTAGGTCGCCCACGGCACGATCGCGGGGTCGAGCTTCGCAGGTGCGCGGAACAGCGCGCCGCGGATGAACAGCGAGGCCTCATAGCCCGCCATGTGGGTGAAGGCGTAGAGACCATTGCAGTCGCCGATCGCCCAGACGTTGCGGTTGGATGTCCGCAGCGCCGCGTCGACCGTGATGCCGCGCTTGGTGTGGGTGATGCCCGCCGTGTCGAGATCGAGGGCTTCGATGATGGGCGCGCGGCCAGCCGCCACCAGCAGGTGCGATCCATTGAGCCGTTCACCGCCGTCCAGGATCACGGCGATGCCGTCGGCCGTGCGTTCGACGCGGGCGATTTTTAGGTGGTCGCGCAGATCGACGCCTTCGGCGCGCAGGTGGCTTAGGACGATGGCGGCGAGTTCGGGGTCGTCCTTGGCGAGAAAGCCGGCAGCTTCGAGCACGGTGACGCGCGCGCCCAGCCGCCGGTGCGCCTGGGCCATTTCGAGCCCGATCGGGCCGCCGCCGATGATCATCAGATGGGCCGGCAGCGTGCGATTGGCGAAGATCGTCTCGTTGGTGAGGTAGGGCACGTCGGCGAGGCCGGGGATCGGCGGCGCCGTCGGCCGCGAGCCCGTGGCCAAGACGATCCGTTTGCTTTTGATGCGATACGGGCCGGCCTGCAGTTCGGTGCGCCCGACGAAACGCGCTTCCTCCTTCAGGACGCGCACGCCGAGGCCCTCGAACCGTTCGACCGAATCGTTGGGCGCGATGGCCGCGATCACGCTGGCCACGTGATCCATGACTTTAGCGAAATCGACCTTGGGCTCGACCGGCGCGATGCCGAAGGCGGCACCACTGCGCTGTGCCTGGGCGGCGCGGGCCGCGGCGATCAGCGCCTTCGACGGCACGCAACCGACGTTGAGGCAGTCGCCGCCCATCTCCGCCCGTTCGACCAGGACGACGCTGAGGCTGAGCTGCGCGGCACCCGCCGCCGCCACGAGACCGGCGGAACCGCCGCCGATGACGCAGACATCTGGCGTGAGCGTGTCCGTCATCTCAGGGAGCCGTCTTGCCGCGGCGCAGGCGATTGTAGAGAACCGGCAGCAGCGACAGCGCCGCCAGCCCCAGCAGCGGTAGCAGGAAGCGCCATTCGAAAATCACGCTGAAGTCGGGCCGCTCGCCGCGGTCGATCAGCATGCCGAAGCTCGCACCGACACTGGCATAGACCACCGCGCCGGGAATGATGCCGATCAGGGTGGCGAGGGCGTAGGGACCGAGTCGCATGCCGAGCAGCGCCGGCACGATATTGACCAGCCAGAACGGGAACACCGGCACCAGCCGCAGGAACAGCAGATAGTTGAAGCTGTCGCGGCGAAAGCCGTCCTCGAGGCGGGCCAGCGTAGCACCGGCGCGCGCGCGAAAGAGATCCTGGAAGGCCGTGCGCGCGGCCAGGAACACGGCGACGGAGCCCAGGGTCGCGCCGATCACCGACAGCAGTGCGCCCAGCCACACGCCGAACAGGAAGCCGCCGGCCGGCGTGATCACCACGGCGATCGGCAGTGAGAACGCCACGGCAAGCGCGTAGAGCAGCACGAAGACGAGCGCCGCCAGCGCTGCATGGGCGGTGACCCAGGATGCGAGCTCGGCATGGTGGCGGCTCAGCATCTCGAAGGAGAAATATCGCTCGAGATCGAACAGCAGGAAAAGCGCCAGCCCCAGCAGCAGGATCGCCACGGGAAGCAGCCGGCGCAGCATCGGCGAGGTCATGTGCGCTTTCGGTTCGTGCGAGACGGATATTGGGCCTCATCGGTCCCGCCTCAAAGCAAACTCGCTCACACCTGAGTGACTGGTGGGAGCGGGGCTGGCAGGCCCGGCGCCGTGGCCGGCAGCGAAGGCCGCATCTGCAGACGCCGCCACCAGGCGGCGAGTCGTGGGTGACGGTCGAGCAGGACGGCGCCCTCGGGGGTCGCGGTGAAATAGGCGATCATCGCGCCGAGATGCAGGTCGGCGAGCGACAGGGTGGGCCCAACCAGGAAGGCCGCGGGCGATGCGAGTGCTTCCAGGGCGGCGAGGACCTTGGCGGCACCTGCAAGGCCCAGCGCCACTTCGCCATCGTCCGCCGCCTGGCCGATGGCGGGACGGAAGACACGATGGGAGAAGACCTGGCGAACAAGGGGCCAATAGCCATAGGAATCGACGACGCCGATGATCTGGTCCATCCGGGCGAGCGCGTGCGCTTCTTCAGGCTGCAGCTTCGGCCCCGGAAAGGCGCGGTCGATGTAGCGGCTGATGGCGCCCGTCTCGTAAAGCGCGAAGCCATCATGAACGAGGGTTGGCACGCGGCCGAACGGATGAAGGGCGAGATAGGCCGCCGGGACGTCCGGACTAAAAGGGTTCACCTCCACCCTTTCATAGGCCACCCCCTTCTCGGCAAGCGCAAGACGGGCGATCCGGACGTAGACGCTGTAGCGGTAACCGTGCAAAACGAGGCTCATGGGCCATTGTCCGAGCCTTTGGGCAGGACCGGCAAGGCCCTCGGATCGTTGACTCTGGCGGGTCAGCCGCTTATTACCCTCGCCCACGGATTTCGCCCCCGACGCGTCGCGCGGGGGTCTTGTTTTTGAAGGAGTTGCGTGATGAAACGCACCTATCAGCCGAGCAAGCTGGTGCGCAAGCGCCGGCACGGCTTTCGGTCCCGGATGGCAACGGTCGGCGGCCGCAAGGTTATCGCCAGCCGCCGCAGGTCGGGCCGCAAGCGCCTGTCGGCCTAGCAAAATTGTCCGCGGCGCGCCTCGGGCGTTTGCCGAACCGTCGAGACTTTCTGCGCGTCCAGGCCGGGCGCCGCTGTGCCATGCCCGGTTTCGTCCTCCAGGTGGCACCGGTGCCGGCCGATCGGCCCCCGCCGACCGTCCGGGTCGGATTCACCGTCAGCCGCAAGGTCGGCAATGCCGTGGCCCGCAACCGGGTCCGCCGCCGCCTGCGCGAGATCGCCGGCATGGTCATCCCGGGCACGGCCCGTTCCGATCTCGATTATGTGCTGGTCGGCCGCCAAGCGGCCCTCGCCCGCGACTTCGCCGCCATGCGCCAGGAACTGCAGGAGGCGCTGAGGCGCCTCAAGGCACTTGCCCCCGGAAACGTTGTAGCGACGCCATGACCCGTACAGGCGGCTTGCGCAGGCCCCGGCAAATCGCCAGTTTCCGGGCCGCATGATGTCACTGCTGCTGCGCGGCGCGATCCGTCTCTATCAACTGACGCTCGCCTACTTCTTCGTCGGCGCCTGCCGCTACGAACCCTCGTGTTCGAGCTACGCCGCCGAGTCGGTGGGCCGGCACGGTGCGCTGCGTGGAAGCTGGCTTGCCGCCCATCGGCTGTGCCGCTGTGGGCCATGGGGCGCCGGCGGCTACGATCCTGTGCCCCCTGGCGGTGCTGCCGCCTGCCAGACGCTTTCCTGCCAACCCGCCCGGCGCGCCTGACGCGCCCCGGGGTTCGCCCGAACCAGAGTTAGCCTCAAATGGACCAGAAGAATTTCATCGTCGCCATTGTCCTTTCGGTGTTGATCATCGTGGGCTGGCAGTACGCTTTTCCGCCCGCCAAGCCCGTGGTTGCGCCGACGCAGCAGCAG
>CANJHI010000167.1 GCA_947474005.1 Alphaproteobacteria bacterium
CACCCAGATAACTGTTCGACAGCTCCTCCAGCGGCACCAGGATGAGCGCGCCGACCAGCGGCCCGAACAGTTGGCCGGCGCCGCCGAGGGCCGCCATCACCAGCATCTTGACCGAGATCAGGATACCGAATCCCGATTCGGGATCGATGAAGCCAAACATGCAGAGATAGAGCGAGCCCGCGAGCGAGGCGAAGGCGCCGCTCAGCATGTAGGCGTAGAGCTTGTAGCGGCCGGCCGAAACGCCGAGCGAGCGCGCGGCACGTTCGCTGTCCTTGATGGCGCGCAGATAGAAGCCCATGCGGCCGCGCTCGATGGTCCAGGTCAGCCAAAGTATGAACGCCAGCACGACGAGGAAGATGTAGTAATACGGCATCGCCGAGAGGAACGAGAGATCGAGGACGGAGCGCGGCAGGGCCGGTCCGCCCAGCCCCTGTGCGCCGCCCAGGAATTCGCTGGTCGACGACAGCACCCGCACCAGTTCGGCCACGGCGATCGTCGCCATGCTGAAATAATGTCCCGACAGCCTGAGCGTCGGCACACCGATGATCGAGGCAAGACCGACACTCAGCGCCATGCCGAGCGGCGCACCCGCGATCGGCGGCCAGCCGAGGTGCGTGTAGACCACGACCGACGAATAGGCGCCGAAGCCGAAGAACACGGCATGGCCGACCGAGACCTGGCCGGCATAGCCACCGACGATGTTCCACGCCGAGGCGCCGATCGCCGCCAGCAGCACCAGTGCCCCCAGCCGCTGATAGACCGGGGACTCCATGGTCAGCACGGGATAGGCAAGCACCAGGACGGCAACGATGCCGGGGAGCAGGTAACGCTTCACGCCCCACCCATCAGGCTTTGCCCATCAGGCCCTGCGGCCGGAACCACAGCACCAGTACGAAGAGGATGTAGACGATGACGTCCTTGTAGACCGGCCCGACGAGATAGGCCGACAGAGACTCCACGACGCCGATGATCAGGCCGGCAACCAGCGCGCCCAGCACGCTGCCGAAGCCGCCGAACGAGACGGTGACGAAGGCAAGAATGGCCAGCGTTTCGCCGACCGTGGGCGAGGTCGGAAAGAAATTGGCAATCAGGGCGCCGGCAATGCCGGTCGCCGCGCCCGCCATGGCCCAGGCCAGCGCCTGCATGTGCTGCGGACGGATGCCCATGAGCTGCGCCGCCGTGGCGTCCTCCGAGACCGCCAGCATGCGGCTGCCGATCGAGGTCCGCGTCAGGATCAGGTGCAGCGCCAGCGTGACGGCGAGGCCCATGCCGCCCGCCAGCACGCGCGAGCCCTCGAAGCGAATGCCCAACAGCTCGAACGAACCGCCGACCACGGTATCCGGCAGGCTGTGGAAGTTGGCACCGAAGAACCAGAAGGCCGAGTACCGGAGAAACAGCGCCAGGCCGAAGGTGCCGAGGATCTGTGCCAGCATCGGGCCGCGCATGATGTGGCGCACCAGCAGGAAATAGCTCGCCACCCCGAGCGTCGCGATCAGCATGGCGGCAATCGGCACTGCCGCGAACGGACCGCCACCCAGCGCCGTCCACACCATGACGGCGCTGTACATGCCCAGCATGACGAAGTCGCCGTGGGCGAAGTTCACGACGTTCATCATGCCCCAGATCAGGGTGAGGCCCGACGAGAACAGCGCATAGACGGCGCCGAGCAGCAGGCCGCCCACGATCACCTGCACGAGCGTGGCCGACATGCGCCTCGCCTGCCGCCGCTACGCCTGCTTACCAGCCCTTGTAGGGCAGGATCACGTCGGTGGTGGCACGCGCCTTCGGGAAGACCGCGAGGTACTGACCGCCGCGCATCTGGGTGACCACGCTGGACGCCAGGATGTTCTGGCCCTTGTCGTCGAACTTCACGCCGTCGTAGCCCGCCGCCATCTGGTCGGCCTTGAGGTCGGTGGCTTTTAGCGCGTCGCGGATCTTGGCCGGATCGGTCGAGCCCGCGCGGTTGATGGCATCGGCCATCACCAGGAAGCCCTGCAGGCCGCGCACCGAGACGTCGTCGAGATCGTCGCCGCCGGTCTTGGCCTTGTAGAGCGCATTGAAGAGCGCCGGCACGCTGCCCGGCTTGCCGCCGGAGTAGGCCGAGCGGTTGATCAGCCCCTCGACCGTGGGGGCCATGCTCTTGACGAACGAGGGATCGTTGAAGCCCGCGTTGTCGGCGATCATGATCGCCGGCTTCCAGTTCAGCTCCTTCATCGTCTTGGCGTAGAGGATCGCGTCCGACGTGTAGGAGATGAAGATCACGACGTCGGGATTCTTCTCCTTGAGCTGCAGCACCTGGGGCTGCACGTCGCTGGAGTTGGCGGAGTAGTTGATCTTCTGGCTGACGTTGAGGCCGTCCTTGCCGAACTGGTCGGCGATGACGCTGGCGACCGAGTTGCCGTATTCGGTGTTCTCGTGGACGATCGCGATGCTGTTGACCTTCTGTCCCGCTGCCTTCTGCTCCTTGAGGAACGACGAATAGGCGCGCGCGAAATCGGCGGCCACCGGCGTGGTGCGGAAGAACCACTTGAAGCCGCGCTCGGTCAGGTTGGCCGCGACCGACTCGGCGGTGAGGAACGGAACGCCGTGGCGCTCGGCGATGGCGCTCGCGGTGACCGTGATGCCGGACTGGTAGGCGCCGATCAGTGCCGCCACCTTCTCCTCGGAGATCAGCCGCAGCGCCTGGTTCTGGCCGGCGGCCGGTGTGCCCTGGTTGTCGGCGAAGATGAGCTGGATCTTGGCGCCTCCGAGTCCGGGCAGTCCGCCGCCCTTGGCCAGCGGCATGATCTTGGCCAACTCGGCATTGCCGTTGTTGATCACGTCGGCGCCGACCTCGATCGCCATCTTGGAGTAGTTGCCGGCATTGGCCGAATTGCCGCTCAGCGGATAGATGACGCCGATCTTGACCGGCTGCTGGGCGGCCGCCCCGCCGGCCAGACCAAGGATAAAGAGAGCGGCACCTGCCGCCATCGTCCGACGCGTTGCGTTGGTCATGTCCAAAACCTTCCCCGTAGCCCCAATTTCAGGCCGAAAGATTGGCACGGCCTGCGCCGATCAGCAAACCCGGGAGGTCATTTCTTGCCCTGCGGGTAGATCGTCTCGCCGCGCTTCAGCATCGACACGAAGGTCGCGATCTTCTTCTTCCGCCCGGCCTCGGTCTTCATGTTGCTGGTGCGGAAGGCGAGCGCAAAGCGGTTCTGTGCACTCAGTTTCTCCAGCATCGCCTTGGCTTTGGGCTCGACATCGATGGCGGCCCGGAGATCGTCCGGGATCTTCGTGTCCTTGCTCCTGTAGGCGCGGGCCCAGCGCCCGTCGGCCTTGGCCGCATCGACCTGCGCGAGCCCGTGCGCGGTCATCCGGCCTTCCTCGATCAGCCGGGCAACGCTGTCGACATTGATCTGGCTCCAGACGCTCTTCCTGCCGCGCGGCGTGTAGCGCTGCAGGTAGCTTTTGCCGTCGAACCCCTTGCGCAACCCGTCGATCCAGCCCCAGCACAGCACGACGTCGATGGCCTCCTTCGGCGTGATCGACTTCAATCCCGAATCCACCTTGTGAATCTTGATCCAGAGCTCATCCGTCTTGTCGTGTTGCTTGCCAAGCCAGCGGGAGAAACTGGTGGCAGTCGCGAACTCATGGACCTTGGCCGGATCAACCTTCACGGGCCCCATCAACACACCCGGTAGCGTTCGACCGCCGCAGAATCGAACTCGATGCCGAGGCCGGGCCCGTCGGGCAGCAGCACATACCCGGCCTCCAGCCGGAGCGGCGTCTTCAGTAACTGCGTTCGCAACGCATTGTCGCTCATGTCGTATTCGAGCATCACCGGATGGGGCGGATGGTCGGTGTGCGGCGAGGCCGGCATCGCGGCGATGAAATGACACGCTGTCGCCAGCCCCACCGCTCCGCCCCAGACATGCGGTGCCACCCTGAGGTTGGCCGCCGTGGCGAGCGTGGCGATACGCCTGGCCTCGGTGAGGCCGCCGGTGGCCGGGATCGAGGGCTGCACGATGTCGATGCAACGGCCCTCGATCAGGGCGCGAAAGTCGCGGATCGTGTGATGGGCCTCGCCCGCCGCGATCGAGATCGGCGACCGCGCCCGCAGCTCGGCATAGCCATGCAGGTCGCCCGGCGGCAGCGGCTCCTCGATCCAGTGGATGGCGAACGGTTCTATGGCGCGCGCGCATTCCAGAGCCACGTCGGCGGTGTAGGCGCCATTGATATCGACGATCAGCAGCTTGTCCGGGCCCAACGCCGTCCGCGCCTGGCGCACCCGCTCAAGGTCGCTCTTGATGCCGCGGCCGATCTTGATCTTGGCGCCGGCGAAGGGATGCCCCGCCGCCTCGGCCAGCATGTGGCCGAGCTGCCGGTCGGGATCGTCGGAGAAGAAGCCGGTCGAGGCATAGGCCGGAATCCGCGTCGTGCCGCAACCGCCGATCAGGTCGCAAACCCGCACGCCGAAGCCGCGCGCGATGGCGTCATACAGCGCCACGTTGATGCCGGCCAGGCAGGCGGTGAGCTGGTTGCCGACGCCCAGATGGTACATCGCGTTGCGGACCCGGGCCTCGATATGGTCGAAGTCAAACACGCTTTTGCCGACGAACATCGGCTCGAGCATGCGAAAGTACTCGCGCGTCACGAAGGGATTGCCGAAGGCCTCGCCGATGCCGCGTACACCGGCGTCGGTCACAACCTCGATCAGCCCGCCCTGCCGGCGAAACCCGCCGCCCCGCGACATGCCGTAGGCTTTTGCCGGCTCGAACGCGTATTCGAGGCCGGTGAAGGTAAGACGTTCGATCAATGGCATAATCCCATTATGTCGACGCCCACTCTCGGCTTCAATTGTGGAACTGAAATCTGTTATCGTTCCAGAAAGGGGAGCCGCAGATTCCACCGCACTTCCTCCTTCGTTGGAGCCGGCCGGCGTTGTCGTGCATGGGTCTCGTCTTTCTCGGCCTGCTCGCGGGCTGCAGGGAGGATGCGGTCGCGCAGCGACCACTCACGCGGGTCAAGGCCACCACCGCCGAACTCGTCGAATTCGCGCCAACGGTCACCCTCACCGGCGTCATTGCGGCACAGGTTGAGACCGAGCTCTCGTTCAGGGTCAGCGGCAAGATCAGCGAGCGCCTGGTGAATGTCGGCGACCCCGTCGCCCTCAACCAGCTGCTTGCCCGCCTCGACCCGGTCGAGCAGGAGGCCGAACTCGAGTCGGCTAAGGCCGGCCTGCAGTCGGCAGACGCCCAGCTCCGCCAGTCTACCGCGAGTTTCGAACGCCAGAAGAGCCTGCTCACCACCGGCAACACCACGCGCCGCGAGCACGACCAGGCCGAGGCTGCCATGCGTTCGGCACAGTCGCAGGTCGATCAGGCGCGCGCCCAGCTCGCCTCGGCGCAGGATCAGCTTTCCTATACCGAGTTGAGGGCCGATGCCGACGGCATCGTCACCGCACGCGCCGCCGAAGCCGGCCAGGTCGTGTCACAGGCGCAATCCGTCTATACGGTGGCACGTGACGGCCCCCGCGACGCGGTCTTCAACGTCGGCGAATGGGCGCTGGCCAATGTCGTCATGGACAAGGGACTCGCCATCTCGCTGGTCTCGGACCCTACCGTCGCCACCATCGGCGACGTGCGCGAGATCTCGCCGGCGGTCAATGCCAGCACGATGACCATTGCCGTGAAGGTCGGCCTCCGACAAACGCCACCCGCCATGACCCTGGGCTCTGTGGTCAACGGCAAGGGCCCGATGAAGCAGCGCAGGGTCTTCCTGCTGCCGTGGGGCGCCTTGTTCGAGCTCGCGGGAAACCCGGCCGTATGGGTGGTCGACCCGCGCAGCAACACGGTATCGCTGACGCCGGTTGCCATCGATCGGTACAATCGCGACACCATTGCCGTGACCGGCGGACTGGAAGCCGGCCAGATCGTCGTGAGTGCCGGCGCGCAACTGCTGCGGCCGGGCCAGAAGGTCGAGATCGCGGCGGAGACCAAGCCATGAGGCGCGCCCGGAACTGGCTGCTGGCGCTCGCGCTGCTCGCGCCGCTCAGTGCATGCAAGGAGGACGCACAAGCTGCGGCAGCCCCGCCGGTCCGGCCGGTGCTCTCGGTCGAGGCGGTGGTCCGCACCACCGAGATACTCGGGCCGTTCGCCGGCAGCATCCAGCCGCGCTACAGCACCGACGTCGGCTTTCGCATCTTCGGCCGCATGGTGGCGCGCTTCGTCGATGTCGGCGCGATCGTGAAGAAGGGCGAGGACATCGCGGCGCTCGATCCGGCGGTGCAGTTGCTCCTGGTGCGCAATGCCGAGGCCGTCCTTGCCAACGCCCAGGCGCAGTATGTCAACGCCGAGGCCGAGGAGAAGCGCCAACGCCCCTTGGTCGAGCGCAACATCACTCCCCAGGCGCAGTTCGACCTCATCGTCCAGAACCGCGACACCACCGCCGCCGCCGTCACCCGCGCCCAGGCCTCGCTTCGCAAGGCGCAGGACGTATTGTCCTTCACCCACATCCACGCCGACTTCGACGGCGTCGTGACGGGCCGCTATGCCGAGCCGGGCCAGGTGGTCAATCCCGGCCAGAAGATCGTCACCATCGCGCGGCCCGAGATCCGGGAAGCCGTGTTCTCCGTCCCCAGCGATGTCGCCGATACCCTGGCGGGCCGCAACGACTTCGACATGATGGTGCGGCTCGACGCCTTCACGGTAATGAAGGCCGTGGCCGTGCGCGGCATCGATCCGGCGGCCGATCCCAACACGCGCACGCGCACCGTCTACCTCACCCTGGACAATCCGCCGTCGGCCTTCCGGCTTGGCATCACGATATCCGTGACCTTGCAAAAGACGATATCGCCCAGGATCGACCTTCCCGCGACGGCGCTGCTCGAGCGCGACGGCAAGACCCAGGTATGGGTCGTGGCGAAGGAGGCCGGCACGCCCGACGCGAAGGTGTCCCTGCGCGATGTCGTCGTTGCATCGCGCGACGAGACTGGCATCGTCGTGACGTCGGGCCTGGTGGCCGGCGACCGGGTTGTCGTGGCCGGTGTCCATAGTTTGACGCCGGGACAGACGGTGAAGATTCTCGACGGAGCCGACAAGCACGGAGCACCCAGGTGAGCCGGTTCAATCTCTCGGAATGGGCGCTCGGCCATCGCTCCTTCGTCTGGTTCCTGATGCTGCTGGTGGTGCTGGCGGGCGCACTCTCCTACCAGCGACTCGGACGCGAGGAAGATCCCGCCTTCACCATCAAGACCATGATCGTGCAGGCGAACTGGCCCGGCGCCACGGTGGGCGAGATGACCAACCAGGTCACCGACCGCATCGAGCGCAAGCTCCAGGAACTCGACGCGCTCGATTTCACCAAGAGCTACACGACGCCCGGCCAGACCACGGTTTTCGTCAACCTCAAGGACGCCACGCCGGCCCGCGAGATCAGGGCGCTCTGGGTCCAGGTGCGCAACAAGATCGGCGATATCAAGGGCGACCTGCCGGCGAACGTGCAGGGTCCGTTCTTCAACGACCAGTTCGGCGACGTGTTCGGCACCATCTACGCCCTGACGGCCGATGGCCTCTCGTTCCGCCAACTCCGCGACTATGCCGAGGAAGCGAGGGCGCAGATCCTGAAAATCCACGGCGCCGGCCGGGTCGAGCTGCTGGGCGTGCAGGACGAGGTCGTGCATCTCAACTTCTCGACCCAGCACATCGCCGGGCTGGGCGTCGACCAGCAGGCGATCCTGCAGAGCCTGCAGGCGCAGAATGCGGTGGCGCCTTCCGGCATCGTGCAGGCCGGCCCCGAGACGGTCAGCCTCAGGGTCAGCGGCCGGTTCACCTCCGAGGAGAGTCTTCGCGCCGTCAATCTCCGGGTCAACGACCGCTTCTTCCGGCTGGCCGACGTCGCCACCATCACCCGCGGCTACGTCGACCCGCCGCAGCCCATGTTCCGCTTCAACGGCCAGCCCGCGATCGGCATCGCCATCGGCATGAAGCCCAACGGCAACATCGTGCAGTTCGGCGAGGAGCTGCGGACCCGCATGCGGCAGATCGTGGGTGAACTGCCGATCGGCGTTGGCGTTCACCTCGTGTCGAACCAGCCGGCGGTCGTCGAGGAGGCGGTCGGCGGCTTCACGCGCGCCCTGTTCGAAGCGGTGGCCATCGTGCTGGCGGTGAGCTTCATCAGCCTCGGACTGCGTGCCGGTGCGGTGGTGGCGCTGGCGATCCCGCTGGTGCTCGCGGCCACTTTCGTCTTCATGGAATATTCCGGCATCACCCTGCAGCGCATCTCGCTGGGCGCCCTGATCATTGCACTCGGGCTGCTGGTCGACGACGCCATGATCTCCGTCGAGATGATGGTGGCCAAGCGCGAGGAGGGCGAAACGCCAGAGCGGTCCGCCACCTTCGCCTATAGCTCGACGGCCTTCCCGATGCTGACCGGGACGCTGGTCACGGTCGCGGGCTTCGTGCCGATCGGATTGAACGGCAGCTCGGCCGGCGAATATACTTTCACATTGTTCGCGGTGATCGCCGCGGCTCTGCTGATCTCCTGGGTCGTGGCCGTCCTGTTCACGCCGCTGCTCGGTGTCACGCTGCTGCCGAGCGCCGTGAAAAAGCAGGATGAGACCCCGTCGCGGCTCAAGGCAGGTTTCTCGCGCCTGCTGCTGCTGGCCATGCGCCGGCGGTGGATCACCCTGGGGCTCACCGCTGCCCTGTTCGCCCTCTCGATCGCGGGTCTCGGACTGGTACAGAACCAGTTCTTTCCGGCAGCGGACCGGCCCGAGCTGCTGGTCGACTTGACGCTGCCCCAGGACAGTTCGATCGCCGAGACCGAAAAGCAGATGAGCCGGTTGGAGAAGGCGCTCGAAGGCGACAAGAATATCGTTCGCTGGAGTTCCTACGTCGGCCGCGGGGCAGTTCGCTTCTACCTGCCGCTCGACGAGCAGCTGGCCAATTCCTTCTTCGGCCAGGTCGTGATCGTCACCACTGACGTCGAGGCGCGCGGGCGCGTCGCCGCACGATTGAGCAAGCTCCTACGCGAGGATTTCGTCGGCATCGACGGCTTCGTCCACCCGCTCGACCTCGGCCCGCCGATCGGCCGGCCGATCCAGTACCGGATCGGCGGCCCCGACATCCAGACGTTGCGCCGGTTGACGCAGGAATTCGCGAGCATCGTCGCCTCCAACCCGAACGTCGGCGGCATCGTCTACGACTGGAACGAGCCCGGGAAGGTCCTGAAGATCAATGTCGACCAGGACCGCGCCCGCCAGCTCGGAGTGAGTTCGCAGGATATCGCCACGATGCTGAACAACGTGGTCGGCGGCTCGACGATCACGCAGATGTACGACAGCATCTACCTGATCAACGTCGTGGCCCGTGCCGACCGCGCCGAACGCGTGGCCATGGAGACCTTCCAGAACCTTCAGCTTGCCGGCCGCAACGGCCAGCCCATACCCTTGTTTGCCTTCGCCGACATCAAGTACGAACTCGAGCAGCCGATCGTCTGGCGCCGTGACCGCCAGCCTACGATCACCCTGCAGGCGAGCGTGCTGGGCGGCCTGCAGCCCGCGACGGTCATCGACGAATTGAAGCCCGCCGTCGAGAAGTTCACCGCCGCGCTGCCGGCCAACTATTCGATCGCCGTCGGCGGCACGGTCGAGGAGAGCGGCAAGGGCGAGCGGCCGATCATCGATGTCGTGCCGCTGATGCTGTTCCTGATGGCCTTCGTCCTGATGCTGCAGCTCCAGAGTTTCCAGAAGCTGTTCCTCGTCGTGAGCGTGGCCCCGCTCGGCCTGATCGGCGTCGTGGCGGCCCTGTTGCTCACCGACCGGCCGCTGGGCTTCGTCGCCATCCTGGGCGTGCTCGCCCTGATCGGCATCATCATCCGCAACTCGGTGATCCTGGTGACGCAGATCGACACTTTCCGCGACAAGGGGCTCGCGCCCTGGAACGCCGTGGTCGAGGCGACGCTGCACCGCATGCGGCCGATCCTGCTCACTGCGGCGGCGGCCAGCCTCGGCATGATCCCGATCGCACGCGAGGTCTTCTGGGGCCCGATGGCCTACGCCATGATCGGCGGCATTTTCGTCGCTACCCTGCTCACGCTGCTGTTCCTGCCGGCGCTCTACGTCACCTGGTATCGCATCAAGGAACCGCATTGAGCGCGGCACGGGTGCGGAAAATCGCGACGTTGCGCGTGCTGTAGACGATCTCGCCCGTCTGGTTGGTCAGCGTCGCGACATTGGTGACAAACCCCAGGCCCGGCTTGCTGCGTGAGACCCGCACCTCTTCGACCTCGACCCGACCCGTTAGCCGATCGCCCGGACGCACGGGCTTCAGCCATTTGAATTCCATCCCCGGCGAGCCCAGGCTCGTCTGGCTGCAGATGAACCCCTTGTGCATCATCCCGATCATGATCAGGCACGATTGCCAGCCGCTTGCCGTCAATCCCCCGTAGATGCTTCTCGCCGCGGCCTCGCGATCGACGTGAAAGGGCATCGGGTCGTACCGAGTGGCGAATTCGACGATTTCCTGCTCGGTGATAGTGCGGTCGCCGAGGTCGAAGATTTCACCCGGCTTGTAATCCTCGGCATAACGCACATCCGTCATGGCACGAGTACCGGCAGGCCTGACATCCGGCGGGACTCGAGATCGGCGTGGGCAAGGGCCACGTCCTGCAGGCGGTATCGCGTGCCCACCTGCACCTTGATCGCACCGCTGTCGATCGCGGCGAAAAATGCCGCCGCGGCATTCTCATAGTCCTCGCGAGCGGCGATCCAGCTGGTCAGGGTCGGCCGGGTCACGAACAGCGACTTGCGATGCAGGAGTTGCAGCGGGAACGGCTCGACCTGGCCCGATGCAGTGCCGAAGTTCACGGCCAGCCCCATCGGCCGCAGGCAATCGAGCGAGCGCAGGAATGTATCGCGGCCGACCGAGTCGTAGACGACAGGAACGCCCTGGCCGCCGGTGATCTCCATGACGCGCGCCACGAAATCCTCACGTGTGTAGACGATCGGATGATCGCAGCCATGCGCCGCCGCCAAGGCGGCTTTTTCGCTGCTGCCAACAGTGCCGATCACCGTGGCCCCGAGCGCCTTCGCCCACTGACACCTGACCATCGATGAGCCAGCGTGCCGCCTGAAAATCGAGCAGCGAGATTTGCGCCTGCAACAATGACGACTGCACCCATTGCCCCTTGCCCGATACCTCGCGTTCCAGAAGCGCGATGAAGATGCCCATGGCGCAGAAGATGCCGGAGGCGAGATCGGCGATCGCCGTGCCGGCACGCACCGGCCCCTGGCCCGGCAGGCCGGTGATCGACATGAAACCGCCCATGCCCTGGGCCACCTGATCGAAGCCCGGACGGTCGCGATACGGCCCGTCCTGACCGAAGCCGGAGATGCTGGCATAGACCAGACGCGGATTGATCTGGCGTACCGTCTCGTAGTCGATACCCAGCCTTTGCTTTACGTCCGGCCGGAAATTCTCGACCAGCACATCGGCTTGCTTGGCGAGATCGAGGAAGATCGCCCGACCGTCCGGATCCTTGAGGTTGAGCGTGAGGCTGCGTTTGTTGCGATGCAGGTTCTGGAAGTCCGAGCCATGCCGCGCCATGCCCGCGCCGACGCCGCCCGCCTCGTCCAATCCCTCGACTTTTATGACCTGGGCACCCCAGTCGGCGAACTGACGAACCGCCGTCGGCCCGGATCGTACGCGCGAGACATCGAGCACGCGAAAGCGCTGCAGCGGTCCGGACGGCATGGCTGATCCTTCAGTTGAGCGTGATATCGGCGTCTTTGATGAGCTGCCGCATCTGGTCGCTCTCGCTGCGGACCAGCTTCGCCATCTCCTCGGGCGTACCGGCGATCGTCTCGCCGCCGCGCACCTTCAGCGCCTCGACGATGTCGGGCGAACGCGCCGCTTTGACGATCGCGGCATTGAACTTCGCCACGAGGTCGGCCGGCATGTTCATGGGGCCGATGAAGCCGAACCAGGGCGTCGCCTCGAAGCCCGGCAGAAACTGGCCCACCGGCGGCACGCCGGGCAGCGCCGGCGAGGCCTTGGCGCTGGTGACGGCAATGGCACGCAGCTTGCCCGACTGAATGAGCGGCAGCACCGCCGGCAGATTGTCGAACATCATCTGCACGTTGCCGGCGACGACGTCCTGCAGCGCGGGGCCCGCGCCCTTGTAGGCCACGTGCACGATGTCGACGCCGGCCAGGCGGCGCAGCATCTCGCCGTTGAGATGCGTGCTCGAGCCCGCACCCACCGACGCGTAGTTGATCTTGCCAGGCTGCGCCTTCATCAGCGCCAGCAGCTCGGGCAGCGTCTTGGCCGGCACCGATGGATTGACCACCAGCACGTTGGGCACGATCAGGCTGATGCCAAGCGGCGTCACGTCCTTCTGCGGATCGTAGCCGAGGTCCTTCATCAGCCAGGGATTGGTGGTCAGCACACTGGCTGGCAGCAGGCTGATCGTCGTGCCGTCGGGCTTGCCGTTGACGATGAAGTCGCTCATGCGCGGTACTCCACGCCGTCGGCCTTGTGGCGACCGAGCTGGCCGCCAAGGAAATCGATCATCACCGCGTTGAAGTCGTCGGCGCGCTCGTAATACGAGGTGTGCGCGGCCTTCTGCAGGACC
>CANJHI010000168.1 GCA_947474005.1 Alphaproteobacteria bacterium
GGAAAGATGGTTCGCTCGGCCAGGAACGAGACCGCGATCGGCGTGTCGCTCCGGCTTTCGATCAGGATTTCCTGACCGAGGCCGCCGCGATGCCGGCCGGGGCCGCCCGAATCGGGTCGCAGCTTCTTGTGATGGAAGCGCAGCGGCGCGATGTGCTCGCTGATCTCGATCGAGGTCGAGGAAACATTCGACGGCCAGCTCAGGCACGTGACGCCGTCGCGCATCGAATTGCCGCCCATGCCGCCGTTGTAGAAGAACATGTTGGCGTAGGGCTTGCCGCCACCCTTGCCGTCGGGGCGTACGCCCGATTGGTTCATGCCCCACATCGGCGAGCCGCAGGCGGCCATCACCCGCTCCGGCACGATCTGGCCCAGGCAGCCGAACACCAGCATCGGCACGTAGTGGCCGATCAGCATGCGCGAGCCGCCCGGCGCGGGGAACTGCGGGTTGACGATGCAGCCCGGCGGCGCGCTGAGGCTGATCGGCCTAAAAGCGCCTTCGTTGTTCGGCAGGTTGGGGCTTGTACAGACTTTTACCCCGTACATCGCCATCGCCGTGGTGTAGCAAAGCGCGCAGTTGATGGCGCGATCGACCTGGGCGTCGGTGCCGGCGAAATCCATGGCGATACAGTCGCCCTTGATCGTCAGTTTCAGGCGCAGCGTGATCGGCGTCTCCATGATGCCGTCGGTCTTGACCTCGCTGTGGTAGGTGCCGTCGGGCAGTTCGCGGATGGCGGCGCGCATCGCCGTCTCGCAACGCCCCTGAATTTCGCGTGCAAGGTCGGTGAGGTCGGGCAGGCCGTAGTTCTCCATCAGGACCAGCAAGCGGTCCTCCATCAGGTCGAGCGCCACGATCTGGGCATAGAGATCACCCATGGTCTGGTCGGGCGTGCGCACGTTCTTGCGGATGATGGTGACCAGCGTCTCGTCGGTCTTGCCGGCGACCATCATCTTCATGATCGGGATCTGCAGGCCTTCCTCGAAGACCTCGCGCGGCTCGGGGCTTCTGATCTTGCCGCCGATATCGGGCGCATGCGCCGTGGTGGCGCTGAAGGCCACCAGCTTGCCATTGCGGAAGATCGGCTTGGCCAACGTGATATCGGGCAGATGGCCGGTCCCGAGCCAGATGTCGTTGGTGATCAGCACGTCGCCGGGGCTGAGCTTCTCCGGCGGGAACTCGCGCAGGAAGTGCTTTACCGTCTCGGGCAGCGTGCCGATGAAGCTCGGGATGCTCTCGGAAGCCTGCACCAGCGACTGACCCGTAGCGTCGGTGACGACGCAGGAAAAGTCGTAACTCTCGCGCACCAGCGTCGAGAAGGAGGTGCGCACCATCGCGGCCGCTGCTTCGTCGACCAGCGAGATCAGCCGCCGCCACAGGAGCTCCAACTCGATCGCGTCAAAAGTGCGGGTCATGACGAGCACCTCATCGGAGCGCGCAACTCCAGTTGCGCATTCATATGGGCATGAGCGCCACTGGAGTGGCGCGCTCCATTGACGATCATCACTTCACCTCCGCCAGAATGGATCCATCGGGCAGCAGGCGCGCGGTGGCGCCGGGGCCGACGATAAAAGTGCTTTCGTCTTCTTCGAACACGGCAGGTCCCTGCACGATCACGCCGGGCTCCAGCGCGTAGCGATCATAAACATTCGTCGGCAGCATCTTGCCGGCATCGGCAAAGAACACCGGGCGCGTGCCCTTCAGCGCCTGCGCCGAGGGATGACGCGGCAGCTCGAGCTTGCCACCGGCGCCCGGCATCGGGGCGCTGACCGAGAGCCGCAACGCCACGAACTGGATGGCGGCGCCGGGCGGCGTGCGCGCGAAGAGCGCTTTGTAGGCGGCCTCGAAGGCGGTGCGGACACTCGCCTCGTCGAGTTTGTCCGGCATGGCGACGGTGACCTCGCTGCCCTGCCCGATGTAGCGCATGTCGGCGAGACGGCGCACGACGCGGCCAGAAGCATCCGCGCCGGTGGGGAGCAGCACGGCCAGCGATTCCATTTCCTGCGCGGCGAAGATTGCCTCGGCTTCGGCAAAATCCGCACCCGTGAGTGCCGCGCTGAAGCTTGCCACGCGATCGACACGGGCCGGCGCCATCAGCATGCCGATGGTGCTGCCGGCGCCTGCACCGGGCGGACAGACGACGCGTGTGACGCCCAACTTGCGCGCGACGTTCCAGGCATGGACAGGCCCCGCCCCGCCGGTCGCCAGCAGCGCGTACTCGGCCGGGATGCGGCCGCGTTCGGCAATCGCCACCCGCGCGGCGCCCGCCATGTTCTCGTTCACCACGTCGTGCACGCCAAAGCCCGCGCGGTTGCGCTCGACGCCCAGCGCCGTGGCGAGACCGCCAAGTGCGGCCTCGGTGGCGGCCCGGTCGATCTTCATCGCACCGCCCAGGAAGAAGTCGGCATTGAGATAACCCAGCGCCAGGTCGGCATCGGTCACGGTCGCGTTCGTGCCGCCACGTCCGTAACAGGCAGGACCGGGCTGGGCGCCGCTGCTCTCGGGACCGACCTGCAGCGTACCGAGATCGCTGCGCTTGGCGATCGAGCCTCCGCCGGCACCGATTTCGATCAACTCGACGGTGGCGATCATGATCGGCAGGCCCGAGCCGCGCAGAAAGCGTTTTTCGCGCGCGGCCTCGAAACCGTAGGCGACCAAAGGCTCGCCATCATCGACGAGCGCGAGCTTGGCGGTGGTGCCGCCCATGTCGAAGGCCAGCACGCGCTCCAATCCGGCATTGCGGCCGAACCAGGCGCCAGCCAGTGCGCCGGCAGCCGGACCGCTTTCCAGCAACTGGACCGGCGCGCGCTTGGCTTCGCTCACATGCGTGAGCCCGCCGTTGGACAGCATCAGGAAGAGCCCGCCGGGAATCCCCGACGTGCTCAACGCCTGTTCCAGGCGTTCGAGATAGATTTCGGCCAGCGGCCGAATGTAGGCGTTGGCAACGGTGGTGCTGGCGCGCTGGTATTCGCGAATCTCCGGCGCGATGTCCGACGACAAGGAGATCGAGAGATTCTGGAAGCGCTCGGCTACAGCCGCGGCGATGGCGCGCTCGTGCACGGGATTGGCGTAGCTATGCAGGAAGCAGATGGCGAGGCTCTCGACCCCCTGCTCCACCAGCTCCGCCACCTTGGCCAGGGCCGCTTCGACATCGAGCGGAATTTCGATGCTGCCGTCGGGCGCCAGCCGCTCCTTGGCCTCGCGACGCCACGGCCGCGGCACCAGCGGCTTGGGCATTTCTATGAAGAGGTCGTAGAGCTCGTACTTGCGCTCGCGCGCGATCTCCAGCACGTCGGCGAAGCCCGCCGTCGTCAGCAGCCCGGTCTTCGCGCCCTTGCGCTCGATCAGCGCGTTGGTGAAGAGCGTCGTGGCATGGACCACACGGCCGACCTGCTCGGGGCGGACGCCGGCTTTCTCCAGCACGCGCCGCGTGCCTTCGAGCGCACCGCGTGCCGGATCGTCGGGAGTCGTGCTCTCCTTCCAGATGATGGCGCGGCCGTCGCGCGGATCGTGGATGACGAGATCGGTAAATGTTCCCCCGATGTCGATGCCGAGGGAAAGTGGCGCACTCATTAAAAGTCCTTTGCTATTCGGCCTTGATGTTGCCCTGCTTGACCACCTTCGCCCAACGCTCGCGATCCTTCATGATGTAGGCCTTGAAGGCAGCCGGGTCCTGCCCCAGCGATTCCAGGCCCTGCTTGGCGAGCGCTTCCTTGTTGGACGGGTCGTCGATCGCGCTGATGAAGAGCTTGCTGAGACCGGCCAGGATGTCGGCCGGCAAACCGGCGGGCCCGAAGATGCCGAACCAGTTGTTGATGTCGAGCGCCGGAATGTCCTTGGTGAGCAGCGGCAGATCGGGCGCAAGCGGCGTCGGCTTGGTCGCGGCCAGCGCCAGCACGCGCACCTTGCCGGCATTGGCGAGGCTCATCAGCTCCGACACGTTGCCGAAGAAGAGATCGACGTTGCCCGCCGCCACGTCGGCGATCGCCGGCGCGCCGCCGCGGTAGGGCACGTGGATCATCTTGAGCCCGCCGGACTCGAAGCCGAGGAATTCCGCGGCGAGCTGGTTGGTCGAGCCGAGACCGGTCGAGGCGTACGACAGCTTGCCGGGGTTGGCCTTGGCGTAGGCCACCAGCTCGGGGATGGTCTTGAACGGTGCGTCCGGGCGCACGATCAACGCCATCGGCACGCCGACGAGATTGGCGATCGGCACCAGCTCCTTGTCGAGGTCGAGCGGGATGTTGGAGCCGGGCACGACGGCGCCGACCGCGATCTGGCCCATGATGCCGATGCCGACCGTGTAGCCGTCGGGCGGCGACTGCGCGACCTGCTTCAGGGCGATGAAGCCGCCGGCGCCGGTCTTGTTGTCGACGATGACGGTGTAGCCGCGCTGGCGCTGGATCGCGTCGGCCGCGATCCGTGCCGTGATGTCGGCGGTGCCGCCCGGGGCATAGCCGACAAGGACCTTGATCGGCTGCTTGGGCACCCATTGGGCGAATGCAGGTGCCGCCGCAAGAACGAGCGGCGCGGCGAACAGACTTCGGCGCAACATGGCAGTGACTCCCAATCCCCAAAAGGAAACGTCGAGCAAGCGCCGTGCCGGGTCAAGCGTCCTACCCCTTGAGATGAAACGGTGTTCCGCTAGTCTCCGCGCCACATGCCTCTTGCCCACCCTGCCGCCGACGTCTGGACGTTGCTTGCCGACGTCGCCGAGGAAACACCCGATGCTCCGGCGCTCCTCCATGGCGACCGGACAATATCCTTCGCCGAGCTGCTCGACGCCGCGAGCCGCGCGGCGCAAGGGCTCGCCGATCTCGGAGTGTCGGCAGGCGATCGCGTGGCGCTGTGGCTGCCCAACGTGCCCGCCTATCCCATCCTGTATTTCGCCTGCGTGAGGCTGGGCGCCATCGCGGTCGCCGTGAACACACGCTACCGCGCCGTCGAAGTGGCCGACATCGTCGGCCGGTCCGGCGCCAAGATCCTGGCCTGCGCGCCCGGCTTTCGACGGATCGACTTCCTCTCGATCCTGGCCGGCATCGATCCGGCCGCTCTCGACAAGCTCGGCGCCCTCGTAGTCGTGGGCGAAGAGCCCGCCTCAGTGCCCCGGGCGATCGAACGCTTGCGGCGTGTGCCGTTCGACCGGCTGCTGTCGCGCCCGCCGCACGGCGCCAACAACGCACGCCCCAACATGGCCTGCAACATTTTCACCACGTCAGGCACCACCAGCGTGCCCAAGTTCGTGCTGCACCGGCAGGGTGCGATTGCCAGTCACGCCCAGCAGGTGGCGCGAGTCTTCGGCTTCACCGCACCCGACACCCTCACGCTTTCCATCCTGCCGCTCTGCGGCGTCTACGGCTTCAACCAGACACTGTCGACGCTGGCCGCCGGCAAGCCCTGCGTGCTGGTCGAGTCCTACGAGATCGACGAGATCGCGAAGCTGATCGCCCGGCATCGGCCGACCACGATGTTCGGCAGCGACGACATGTACGCGCGCCTGCTCGAGGAAGTGCCGGGCGACCGACCGTTTCCGTCGGTGAAATGGGCGGGCTACGCCGCCTTCAACGCAGCGCTCGACGCGCTACCCGAACAGGCCGAGGCGCGCGGGCTGCATCTATGTGGTCTCTACGGCATGAGCGAGGTCCAGGCGCTGTACGCCCGCCAGCCGGTCGATGCCGCCGTGCCTCGGCGCAAACGCGGCGGCGGCGTGCCGACGTCTCCCCTCTCCCACGTGCGCGTTCGCGATCCCGAGAGCGGCGCGCTGCTCGGCCCCGGACAGCCGGGCGCCCTCGAATGCGCCGGCCCGTCGCTGATGGTCGGCTACTACGGCAACGACGCGGCGACCGCCGAGACCGTCACGGCCGACGGCTATGTTCGCACGGGCGATCTTGCCGAACTCGACGGCGACGGCGGCTTCACATTCCTCAGCCGCATGGGCGACGTGCTGCGGCTCTCGGGCTTCCTCGTCAATCCGCTCGAAATCGAGACACACATCCAGAAAGTCCCCGGCATCTCCGCCTGCCAGACCATCGCCGTGCCGCGGCCCGAGGGCGTGCGCGCTGCCGCTTTCGTCATCCTCGAGCCCGGAGCTGAATTGGACGAGGCGGCCGTCATCGCCCACTGCCGGCAGGGCCTGGCAAACTACAAGGTGCCGGTGCGCGTCTTCGCCGTGACCGAATTCCCGGTCACGCCCTCGCCCAATGGTCCGAAGATCCAGCGCGCGCGATTGCGCGACATGGCCACCGCGAGGCTCAGCGGCCCTTAAAAGGCTTCGGCTTGCGCTTCTCGGTGAATGCGCGCGCGGCCTCGCCGAAATCCTCGGTGAGATAGAGCCGCTCCGGCGCCGTCATGAACATGACCTCGCGGCTGAGCCGGTCCATGTACCAGCGCCGCATCCGCACGGTGGAGCGCACGCTGAGCGGCGGGTTCTTGATCACCTCGCGCGCGAGCTCGCGGGCCGTGTCGAGATATTTGTCCTTGGGCGCCACGCGGTTGATCAGGTTGGCCTTGAACGCTTCCTCGGCGGTAAAGAAGCGGCCGGTGAGTGCGGCCTCCATGGTGAAGGCGCCGCCGCCGCGATAATGCATCAGCGCCCAGTACTTGCCGGCGCCCAGGCCGCGCGACGTTTCCGTCACCTGGAATTTGGTTCCTTCCTCGGCCACGATGAGATCGCACTCCAGCACGATGCCGACGGAGAGGCCCAGCACATAGCCGTGCGCAGCGGCGACCACCGGCTTCCAGTTGACCGCCTTGGTCAGAAGATCGGAAGAGTGCGTCCCGCGCCCCTGTGGTCCGCCCAGCCTGAGGAACTCCTCGCGGCTGCGCAGCTGGCGCTGCTGGACATCGGCGCCGGTCGAAAAGGCGCGGCCACGGCCGTTCAGGATGGCGATCTGCGCGGCGTCGTCCATGTCGAAGCGGTGCAGCGCGTCGGAAAGCGCGCCCACCAGCTCATCGCTGAAGGCGTTCAGTTTCTCTGGGCGATTGAGCGTCAGGGTAACGATCTCGCCGTCGCGCTCATAGTCGACGAGAGAGACCGATTTTGTAGCTGTCATTGGTTGCTTCCTCCGACTAGGACCATTTGCCAACAGCGGAAGAAATGCAATGCTCCCGACAACAGAGGGAGAGAAACATGGCTAAGCGCAAGAGCATCACCTGGGCGGGCTTCAAGCACGAGAACCCGATCCCCAACGCCAGCATGATCGGCAACATCCTGATGTCGAGCATCATGAGCGGCCGCGATCCCGAGACCCACACCATGCCGCCGGACGCCGAAGCGCAGATCGCGAACATCTTCAAGCACATCAAGGCCTGTGTCGAAGCAGCGGGCGGCACGGTCGACGACGTCATCAAGGTCAATTTCTGGGTCAAGGACCCGGCGGTCGGCCGCAAGATGCTGAACGGCCCGTGGACGCAGATGTTTCCCGACCCCAACGCGCGGCCAGCACGCCATACGCTTTCCCTGCCAGCCACCGCGCCCAATCACGTGACCTGCGATTTCACCGCCGTGATCGGCTAGCGCCCGCTTCTATGGCGACGGCAGCCGCAGGTCCTGGACCTGGGCGCCGACGAACGTCTGCGGCAGCGAGGCCGTCGGCACGCCCATGCGGCGCTCGAGGTTCTCGACGCAGGAGCGGGTGGCAACGGCGAGATCGCGCCACGTCGCGGCGCCGTCGAACTGCTGCAGCAGGCATTGGTCGTAGTAGGTGTACTGGTCGCCGGCCCCGCAGCCGAAGCTGGTGCGGTCCGTTGCGGCAGCGGTCAGGATCACGCGATTGGGCTTGCGCATGTCCGGCGTCAGGAAGGTCCCGCTGTGGCAGGCCGACACCACCACGACCGTCGGCAGGGAACCGCAGCCGGCGTTGAGCACCCGATCGAGTGAGCCCGGATCGAACAGCCTGCGATCGGGGCGCAGGAAGAAGCCTCTCTCCTCGCCGTGGCTGGTGATGAAGACGAAGCAGGCATCGCCGCCGCCCGCCCGCACGGCTGTGGCGACGTTGGCGACACTTGCGAGCACAGCCGGTGCCTTTGACGCAGCCGAGGAATAAACCGCGATGTCTCTCACGCCGTGAGCCACGAGTTTGTCGCGCATCGACTGCACGCCATTGTCGAAGGCCGGGCTGTTGTTGTCGCCCGCGATGAGGACGGCGCGCCAGCGCCCGGCCGGCACGACGCCGCTCACCGGCACGGCCGCCACTGCGGTGCCTCGGCTGCTGGGCGGCGGCGCGCTGGTCGTCTCGGGTATGCACGCGGCCGCGAACAACACTGCCAGGGCAATCGCAACCAGACGCAGATACATGTCCGGAAACTCCAATGCTGCGAGGTGGCCTAGGCGCGCGCCCCGACTGCGCGCAACGCCATGTCGGCGTAGAGCCGGGCCATCTCCTCCTCGGCGATCTCGCCGCCGGGGCCGTACCACATGGAGACATGGGTCCATTGATCGAGCAATGCCATGGCGATGGCCTTGAGATCGACGCGACCGCCGGCCCGCGGAGGATCGAACAGGCCGCTCTCGACGCCCTGCGCCAGAATCCCGACCACGATATCCCGAATCGCACGGCGGCTGCGCCGGATATCGGCGACACGCCCAGGATCAAGCCAGCCGATCTCGCGGTTGGCGACCAGCGCCTCCACCCTGAGTCGGCAATGGCGCATGACATAGACGCGCACGAACGCCGCGAGTTTTGCGCGCGGATCGCTGCCCGCCTCCGCGACCGCCTGCTGGCACAGCCGCTCGAGTTCGCCCTGGGTCGAGGCGATGATGTCGTGCAGCAACTCGTCCTTCGACTTGAAGTGATTGTAGAGCGCGCCCTGTGTCAGCCCGCAGGCCTTCATGATGTCGCGGACGGTAACCACGGGATAACCGCGTTCGGCGAACTGCTGGAACGCCGCGGCGCGGATGGCCTCGATCGGCTGTCGCTGGTCGCGCTCGGCAACGGCGGGCGCCACGACGTCCGTCCGCGCCTGCTTGCGCTTGGTCATCTCGCTCCCCTGTCGATGCTTCCGACGATATTCCAGCCGAGCTCGGCCGCCGGCCGCACCAGCTTTCCGGACTCTGCGGCACGCATATTCGACGCCGTGCCGTCGAGTGCACGGGCATAGACACCCTGACGGATGCACGAGACGCGAAACAGATTGTAGGCCATGTAGAAATTCCACAGCGCCGGCTCCGGCACAGCCCGCTTCGATAACTCGCAGTAATAGCCCACCATGTCGTGCTCGGTCGGCAGGCCGAGGGCCGCGAGATCGTGGCCTTCGAGGCCACCCCAGTCCTTTGGCGTGCGCCACAGCATGCAGAGGTAGGAGAGTTCGGCCAGCGGATCGCCCAGCGTCGAGATCTCCCAATCTATGATGCCGAGCACGCGCGGCTCGGTGGCATGGAAAACCATGTTGTCTAGCCGGTAGTCGCCATGGACCAGCACGGTCTCTTCGTTGGACGGAAGATGGGCCGGCAGCCAGTCGAGCAGCTTGTCCATGGCCTCGATCGATTCGGTTTCGGAGGCCTTGTACTGCTTGCCCCAGCGCGAAATCTGCCGCACGACATAGCTGCCGGGGCGCCCGAAATCGGCCAGGCCCATGGCTGCGTAGTCGACGGCATGGAGCCGGGCCAGCGCCTCGAACTTGGCGCGGTAGATCGCGAGCCGCCCTTCTTTCGGCACCTCGGCCAGCAGCGGATCCCAGAGCACACGGCCGTCGCAGTATTCCATGATGTAGAAGGCCGTGCCGACCACGCTCTCGTCCTCGCACAGCGCATAGGCCCGAGGCGTCGGAACATTGGTCTTGTTGAGGGCCGAAATGACCCTGAATTCACGATCGACGGCATGGGCGGAAGGCAAAAGCTTGCCCGGCGGCTTGCGGCGCAGCACATAGTGCCGGCCGGCGCCGTCCGCCAAGCGGTAGGTCGGGTTCGATTGGCCGCCGCGGAACTGCTCCGCCCGTACCGGCGGCACGAAGCCCTCGACATGCACCGCCATGAATCGGCCCAGCGATTGTTCGTCGAAGCGGTGCTTCTCCTGCACCTCCATTGTACCGATGTAGTCTGCGCCCTTACGTGCCAATAACAGCCCCTGAACGGTCGTTCATTTGGCCGGGAGTTTGCTCGCCCACCGGTGCGCACGCAATATCGACCAATGGGGAGCCTCCGTTGGCAAAGCGGCTGTCCGCCCATTCGCCGCGGTGCTGCTGCAGGCCTGCTGATCGGCGGAGCCGATCTCGGTCCCGGTCGCCCTCGGCGCGGTGCCACCACGGTGTTCCACTGGCGCACCGGAACCATCGCCCGCATCCTCGCCGCGCTCGGCCGACGGCCCTCCTGACCGTAGCCGCCCTGGGGCTGGCCCTCAGTCCGCTTCAGCCTATTTCGTAGGCAGTGTCGCCCTGTTCTGCATGGCGGCGCAGTCGCTGCCCGCGCTCTTTGTCGCGCCTGCCGCGACGCGCGGGCCCGCAGGCGGTCCCGGCCCCACTGGTACATTGAATATTCGTCACCCTCGTCGCAGTCTGACTGCTGCAGCCCCTATGAACTTCGAGCTTGGGTAAAGTGGCAACTTTGTGTTTATCTAGGTCTCGTACTGGCTCGGGGGTTCGGGCCCAACGCTACATTGAAGACTACGCGTTCTGGGAGGCGTCGTTGAACCGATTCCTAAGCAAGGACTTTTTGTCCGGGCTGATGTTCATTGCCTTTGGACTGATAGCCATCTATTTCGGCCAGAAGCTGGCGCAAGGTACAGCCGTGCGCATGGGTCCAGGCTATGTGCCGCGGATGCTGTCCTATATCCTGCTGGGATTGGGCGGATTGATCTGCGTCGTTGCCCTGATCAGCGGAGGCGAGCCGGCAGAAAAGCCGAAATGGAAGCCGATCACGATGGTGACGATCGGCATCGTCTGCTTCGCCCTGCTGTTCGAGCGTGCGGGCCTTCTGCCGGCACTGATCGTCCTGATCTTCATTGCGTCGCTTGGCGGCGAGGAGTTCAAGCTGACGGAAGTGATCGGCAACATGGTCGTGCTGGCGATCTTGTGCACACTCGTCTTCAAGGTCGGCCTTGGGATGAATATCTCCATCGTACAGGGAATTTGGTAAGATGGACCTCCTCGGCAACCTTGCGCTGGGCTTCAGCGTCGCCATCAGCTTCCAGAATCTGACCTACTGCCTGCTCGGCTGCATGGTCGGCACGCTGATCGGCGTGCTCCCGGGCATCGGCCCCGTGGCGACCATCGCCATGCTGCTGCCCATCACCTTCCACCTGCCGCCGACGGCTTCGCTGATCATGCTGGCCGGCATCTACTACGGCGCACAGTACGGCGGCTCGACGACCTCCATCCTGGTCAACCTGCCGGGCGAAGCGTCGTCGGTGGTGACCTGTCTCGACGGCTACCAGATGGCGCGCAACGGCCGCGCCGGCGCGGCGCTGTCGATCTCGGCGGTCGGCTCGTTCTTCGCCGGCACCGTCGGCACCATCATCATCGTGATCTTCGCCGAACCGCTCACCCGCATGGCGCAGAAGTTCGGGCCCGCCGACTATTGCGCACTAATGGCGCTGGGTCTCGTCGCCGCCGTCGTGCTGGCCAGCGGCTCGGTGACCAAAGCCATCGCCATGGTCTTCCTGGGCCTGTTGTTCGGTCTGATCGGCACCGACGTGAATACCGGCGCGCAGCGCTTCACCTTCGACGTCCCGGAACTCAGCGACGGCATCGACTTCGCCCCCATTGCCATGGGCCTGTTCGGCATCGCCGAGATCGTGATCAACCTCGAACGACACCTTGAACGAGGCGGAGCCATCAAGGTGGGTTCCCTGTGGCCGACGCGCGAGGAGATCCGGCGCTCGATTCCGGCCGTCCTGCGCGGCACCACCCTTGGTGCTCTTCTCGGCGTGCTGCCGGGCGGTGGCCCGACGCTGGGTGCCTTCTCCGCCTACACACTGGAGAAGAAGCTCTCCAAGCACCCCGAGCAGTTCGGCAAGGGTGCGGTCGAAGGGGTGGCTGCTCCGGAAGCGGCCAACAATGCCGCCGCGCAGACCTCGTTCATCCCCATGCTGACCCTCGGCATCCCGTCCAATGCGGTGATGGCCTTGATGGTCGGCGCCATGATCATCCAGGGCATCCAGCCCGGTCCCGAGGTCATGACCAAGAAGCCCGACCTGTTCTGGGGCATGATCGCCTCGATGTGGGTCGGCAACGCCATGCTGGTCATCATTAACCTGCCGATGATCGGCATGTGGGTGAAGCTGCTCACGGTGCCGTACCGCTATCTCGCCCCGGCGATCCTGCTGTTTTGCTGCATCGGCGCCTACAGCCTGCAGAACAGCACGTTCCACGTCATGCAGGTCGCGATGTTCGGCGTGCTGGGCTACATCTTCATGAAGCTGGGTTGTGAAGGCGCACCCTTCCTGCTCGGGCTCGTGCTCGGGCCGCAGATGGAGGAGTACTTCCGTCGTGCCATGCTGCTTTCGCGTGGCGATCCGATGGTGTTCCTCGAGCGGCCGATCAGTCTCGGCCTTCTCATCACCACGGCGGCACTCCTGATCCTGATGGCC
>CANJHI010000169.1 GCA_947474005.1 Alphaproteobacteria bacterium
ACCGAGCACCGATAAGACTCGGAACGGACGCATCGCGCTACCAGTCACAGGAATACTGTGACGGGTGCGCCGGGCTTGTGACATCTGAAGAAGAAACGACGTCTAAAAAGCCCGTGATTCCGGGCTCGGCCCGGACTCCGGGCAGGTGCGTGTCACAACATTTGTCTCAACTTGGTGTGACACATTGGGATGTGACACGCGCTCAGGACCATGGCTCCCCGGCGTGCGGGGAGCCGGCCATTCTACACCGGCGCTGCCGGCCACCTGACGCGGACGAGCGGCGGCGTGCAGGGACGGAAGCGTTTTACGGCGAGGCGCCCAAGCCCGACGAAAATCGCCAGGACCACGAGTTGGGTGAGCAGGTACGGCGGAGCGAGTTCCTGCACCATGGTGCTCTTGGCGAAGGCCTGCGCCACGCCGATCACGACGTTGAGATAGAGCGCAGCCGTGGCGCCGGCGGCATAGACGCCGCGCCACGGTCCCGCCAGCCGGTAGCCGTAGAGCGCCGTCAGCGTCGGCATCAGGACGATCAGCGACAGGCAGCCGACCACTTGGCCGAGGCCGACGCGGTTCGAGGGAAAGAGGCAGCCGGTCACGGTGGTGGCGAGCGTGGCGAGGAGGAACACGGCGGTGAGCCCCGCCGCCTGCCGTGAGCGGAGCATGTCTTTTAGGACAAACGCTCCGCTCGCCATTGCGACCAGGCTTATGGCCACATGCACGGCCGTGAAGGTCGACAGCGACATACCTAGTATCACGTTGCTGCTCCTCTCTTCGAGACCACCACCTCCAGATATTCGCTGGGGGCGACGAGCGTGCCGTCCTTGGCGGTGTTGACCTTGTCGAGCAGCGCGCGGAGATCCTTCTCGAGCGCCTCGCGGGCTTCGGCGTCGATCGCGGCGAAAGCCTTCAGCACCGGACCGTAGTAGCCGCGGAAGATTTCCAGCCAATGGTCGGGAGACTTGTAGCGGAAGACGAAGTGCCGGCTTTGCGTGCTGACGGCAGCCGTCGGGCCGAACAGCACCTCGAGATGGGCCTTGTTGCCCCACAGCGACGGCGGCTTCACGCCGGGCGCCGGCGGCACGTACTTGCCGATGGTCTTGAAGAGCTGGCCGATGAAGCCGTCCGGCGTCCAGTTGGCGAGGCCGATCTTGCCGCCCGGGCGGCAGACGCGCAGCAACTCGTGGGCGGCCTGCTCCTGGTTCGGCGTGAACATGACGCCGAAGGTCGAGAGCACGGTATCGAAGCTCGCGTCGGGGAAGGGGAGCGCCTCGGCGTCGGCTTCCTGGAAGGTGACTGGCAGATGCTCGGCAGTCGCGCGTTCACGCCCGCGTTCGAGCAGCGTGCCGACATAGTCGGTCGACACCACGTCGGCGAAGCGCCGCGCGGCGGCCAGCGTCGCATTGCCGTTGCCGGCGGCGACGTCGAGGACGCGCTGGCCGCTGCGGAGATCGACGGCCTCGCAGAGGGTCTCGCCCACGATCTGCAGCGTCGTGCCTACGACGGCGTAGTCGCCGGAGCCCCACGCGACCTGCTGCCGGCCCTTGATGGTGGCGAGGTCGATCGTGGCGGGCGTGGTGGTGGGGATCGCTGTCTGGACGTTCATGGCCTCAATTCCTCCTTGTTTGGCTCGCGTCCCACTGAGGTGTGTCGCGATGGAGGGCATTTAGGCTTTGCCGGGTCGACTGCGAATGACCGGGCGTCTGCGATGCTTGACACTTCGTCTGAAATTCCCACGTTTACCGATATGGCTTCCGACGCACTGTCCGATTTGCTGAGAACGGTACGGCTGACCGGCGCGACGTTCTTCGATGTCGTGGCCCGGAATCCTTGGGCGGCGGAGCAGCCGACCCGCGAGTTGGTGCTGCCGAAGATCCTGCCGGGCGCCGAGCACCTGATCTCGTATCACGTGGTCACCGAAGGCCGCTGCTACGCCGGCATCATTGGGGAAGAGCCCATCGCGCTCGATGCCGGCGAAGTCATCGTCTTCACGCGTGGCGATGCGCATGTCATGTCGAGCAATCCGGGGATGCGCGCCCAGCCCGTCACGCCTGCCGAGATGGAGGCAGTGACATCAGGGTCCTTGCCGTTCTTCAAGAGCGTGGGCGGCGAGGGGACGCCCTCGGTCAAATTGGTCTGCGGCTTCCTCGCCTGCGACGCGCATCCGTTCAATCCGCTGCTCGACAACCTGCCACCGATCATCAAGGCTGGAAATCCACAAGGCGGCGATGCGAACTGGCTCGGTCAGTTCATCCGCCTGGCGCGCAGCGAATCGGCCGACAAGCGCGCTGGCGGCGAAAGCGTGCTGGCCAAGCTGAGCGAGCTGATGTTCATCGAAGTGGTTCGCCAGTATCTGGAGACCCTGCCGCCGGAGCAGGCGGGCTGGTTGGCCGGTCTGCGCGATCCCTTCGTCGGCAAGGCCCTGTCGCTGATGCACGGCAAGCCGGCACACGACTGGACGATCGAGGAACTCGCCAAGGACGTGGGATTGTCGCGCTCGGTATTGGCCGAGCGATTCACCGATCTCGTCGGCATGCCGCCGATGCATTACCTCGCCAAATGGCGGATGCAGATCGCGGCGGGCCTGCTGAGCGGCGGCAACACCAACATGGCGACCATTGCCGCTGAAATCGGCTACGGCTCCGAGGCGGCCTTCAGCCGGGCCTTCAAGAAGTCGGTGGGCGTGCCGCCCTCGGCATGGCGCCGACGTTCTGCAGCTGCCTGATCGTTGCAGTTCCCATCGATGCTGACGTTACCGAAGACGTATATCCCATTGACATATCCCATATCCCATCTTACTTTGGAGAGGTAGGTCCAAGGAGGGACGCCATGGCCCGCACGACCGTTTTTCAGTCGAACCGCTCGCAGGCTGTGCGTCTGCCAAAGGACGTGGCCTTCCCGCAGGGCGTCAAGGAGGTCACCGTGCTTCGTGACGGCAAGCGGCGGGTGATCGTGCCGGCGAATGCGGTCTGGGATGATTTCTTCGATGGCGCGGGTGTTGACCTCGGGTCTCGCGACCAGCCGCCGGTGCAGCGGCGGGATCGCCTTTGACGCTCCTTCGCTACATGCTCGATACCAATCTGTGCATCCGAGTTCTCAGGGACCGCCCAGAGACGCTGCGCGAGCGCTTCAATCGCGAAGCAGACGGCTTGTGCATTTCAACGATCGTCTTGACCGAACTGCTTCACGGTGCGGCGAAGTCGGCGCGACCCGAACATAATCGGCGAGAGGTCGAGCAGTTCGCGGCGCGTCTCGAAGTATTACCGTTCGATGCGGAAGCAGCCGGTCACGCCGCCGACATTCGGGCGGCGCTCGAACGGCAAGGTCAGGCGATCGGTGGCTATGATCTGCTCATTGCGGGCCACGCGCGTAGTCGCGGGCTGATCGTGGTGACTGGCAACCTCGGCGAGTTCAATCGCGTCGATGGGCTGAGATGCGAGGACTGGCACCAGTAACCAACCAATAATAAACCTGGACCCTCCCTCACAATCTTCTTGGCGAGCGCCACAAGCTGGTCGAGTGCCGCGCCGGCCGCTAGGGTCGAACCATGGGCGCGGGACATTCACACGGGCCGCCGGCGGGCACGACGGCGGGGGGACGACACAAGTCGAGACTCAAATGGGCCCTGGGGCTCACGGCATCGTTCGTGGGCGTCGAGGTCGCGGGCGGTCTGCTGACGGGCAGCCTGGCGCTGCTCGCGGACGCCGCCCACATGCTCACCGATGTCGGTGGCCTCGCGCTGGCGCTGCTCGCCATCCGCTTCGCCGAACGGCCGGCGACGCCCAGCAAGACCTATGGCTATGTACGCACCGAAGTCCTGTCGGCGTTGACCAACGCGGTCGTCCTGCTGCTGCTCACGGTCTACATCCTGTACGAGGCCTATCGGCGCTTCCAGGATCCGCCCGAGATCCTGAGCGGTCCGATGCTGGTGGTGGCGGTGGCCGGCCTCATTGTCAACCTGATCAGCATGAGGCTGCTGACGGCGGGCTCGTCGGAAAGCCTGAACGTGAAGGGTGCCTATTTCGAGGCGATGGCCGACATGCTGGGCTCGCTCGGCGTCATCGTCGCCGCGCTGGTCGTCATGTTCACCGGTTGGAAGCTGGCCGACCCGGTGATCGGTGCCGGCATCGGCCTCTTCATCGTGCCCCGGACTTGGATGATGCTGAAACAGGTCGTCCATATCCTGATGGAGGGCACGCCCCCCGAAGTCGACATCGCGCTGCTGGAGCGCAAGCTGCTCGAGATCGACGGCGTGACGGCGGTGCACGATCTCCATGTCTGGACCATCACCTCCGGCCTCGACGCCATGAGCTGCCACCTCGTGGTGGCCGACATGGCACGGGCGCGGGCGACGCTGGAGAGCGCCCGTGAGGCGATGAAGGCCGGGTTCGGCCTCGATCACACCACCATCCAGGTCGAGGACCAGGCATTGCGCGACAGCGAACCGGCGAGGCCGATATGACGAAGTCCGTTACGATCCCAGTGACGATCCCAGTCACGATCTACGGCATCAAGAACTGCGACACGATGAAGAAGGCGGGGGCCTGGCTCGACGGCCATGGCGTCGCCTACGCCTTCCACGACTACAAGGCTCTGGGCGTGGCGCGGGACGTGCTCCAGGGATGGGAAAAGTCGGTCGGCTGGGAGGTGTTGCTCAATCGTGCCGGCACCACGTTCCGCAAGCTCGCGGAGGCCGACAAATCCAACCTCACGGCCGCCAAGGCGGTCACGCTGATGCTGGCCCAGCCGTCGATGATCAAGCGGCCGGTGTTGGCCGTCGGTGGTCGGCTGATCGTCGGCTTCAAGCCGGAGATCTACGCCGAAGCGGTCGGTTAGCCAGTGGGAATCCTGTCAGTCTCTAGATGTCTTTAAAAATATCATTACTAATCATATAGTTATATCTGTTACTTGACGTTTTGCATTACTTCCAGGAAAATACCGCCAAACGTCCCCTCCGTGGGACGACCAATGATTTTTCAAATCGGTTTTTCCCTCAGAGGTTTGCGTTATGCGCACCAAGATCACTTCCATTCTCCTGATTCCCCTGGCCCTGTCGGTGTCCGCCTGCGGCGACACATGGGGTGAGCGCGCGGTAACCGGCGGCGGCATCGGCGCCGGCGCGGGCCTTGCGGTGGGCGCGATTGCCGGCTGGCCGCTCGTCGCCCCGGCGCTCGTGGGTGCGGCGCTGGGTGCCGGCATCGGCGCGGCGACGACGCCGGAAAAGGGCAAATAAGGCACGCCCGTCGCGCGGCCTTACCGGCCGCCTTTCCGACGATCAGTCTCCAGTTAACCGAGCAGCAGCCGAAGCTTGCGGTCGAAGACGCTGAGCACGTCTTCGAGCGAATCGCCGTGCGCCAGTTTGCGCGGGCCATTGTAGACCACATAGCCGCCCTGGGCCCCGTTGGGCACCTTGGCGATGGCGAACAGCGGCTGTTCCGACGTGTGGCGGAAGATCGAGAAAATCGCCATGCCGGGCCGGAAGTCGATGGCATAGTCCCGCCATTCTCCCGAGGCGACCCGCATGCTGTAGAGGCCGAGCAGGCGAGACAGTTCGCGCCGGTCGAATGAGACAATCCGACGCCGGGCCCGTTGGTCGGCCAACCGATAGAGAGTGCTCATGTGATCGTGGCTCGAACCATGTCGTTGGGGCGAATTGTTACAGAAGCGCCGGGGCCGGTAAAGCTCCTGGACGCATCCCCGCCAAGGTTTGCCAAAACCAGGGTGGGGGGCTATGAACCGCCGCTGAAGTTGTTGATATTTCGCGATAATCTCGAAGCTTGTTTGGGAGCCATGTGTGTCCGACTCCGCCGCCTTTCAGGAAGTTGACGAGGCCGTCCGCAAGGATGAACTCAGGGAGTGGTGGGACCGCTACGGGACTTTTGTGGTGGCGGGCGCCGTCGCCGCGGTGGTCGTGGTGGCGGGCGTGGTCGGCTGGCGTCATTACGATGCCGGTCAGCGCGCCGCGGCCAGTGCCGCCTATTCGATGGCTGTGGCCAAGATCGGGCCGGACACGGCAGCGGCCCGCGCCGAGCTCGAAAAGCAGGCGACCGATGCGCGCGAGCCTTATCGGTCGCTGGCCGCTCTGATCGTTGCCCAGTTGCAGAATACCCTGGACGAGCAGGTCGTTGCCCTGGCGGCCGTCGGGCCCAAGCTGTCGACCCCGGAACTCGCCGATCTGGCCACGGTGATCGCTGCCCTGAAGAGCGTCGATACGCCCAAGGCCGACGAGATGGCGGCCAGGCTGGAGCCGCTGGCTGGACCGGACCGGCCGTTCCGGATCAGTGTGCGCGAAGTGCAGGCGCTCGCCGCCGTGCGCAAGGGCGACAGCAAGCGGGCGCGCGAACTGTGGGGCGAGATCGCCAAGGATCCGGGCACGCCTCAGGGCGCCGCACAGCGCGCGTCTGCGATGCTCAACCTCTACGCTGCTGCCGAGGCGAAATAGTCATGCTGGGCGTACCGCGTATGCGCGATCTTCGGGCGTTTCTCGCCGCTGGCGTGATGACCGTTTCCCTGGCCGGTTGCGATGGGCTGACCGATGTCCTCGACGTGTTCGGCAAGTCGAAAGTGCCGCTGCCGGGCGAGCGTGTCTCGGTCTTCAGTGACCGCAGCGACATCGAGCCCGACAAGGACATGGCGAACGTGCAGATCGTTCTGCCGGCGCCCGTGGTCAACGACTCGTGGCCGCAATCCGGCGGCTTTACCAACTATGCCATGCACCATCTCGCGGTCAGCGATTCGCCGAAGATGCTCTGGACGGCCGACGTGGGCTCCGGTTCGTCGTCCTCGCGCATTCTCACGACGCCGCCGGTCATGGCCGACGGCAAGGTGTTCGCCAAGGACGCCCAGAGTCAGGTCTCCGCCTTCGATGCCGATACCGGCAAGCTGATCTGGCGGGTCACGCTCGAGCCCGACAAGGCGCGCGATACCGACGAGTTTGGCGGTGGCCTCGCCTATTATGGCGGGCGGCTGTTCGTGACGACGGGCTTCGCGGCGGTCTTCGCGCTCGATCCCTCCAATGGCAAGGAAATCTGGACGTCGTCGGTGAGCGCGCCCGTGCGCGGCGCGCCGCTGGTGTTCAACGACCGGGTGTTCGCCATCAGCATCGACAACAAGCTTCAGTCCATGGCGGCCGTCGATGGCTCGGATCTCTGGCAATACACGGCCCTGCAGGAGGTCGCGGGCTACGTCGGTGGCAGCAGTCCCGCCGGTTCGGGAGAGTATGTCGTGGCCCCCTTCAGTTCCGGTGAGCTGGTCGGCCTCCGTGTCGACAACGGTCGGGCGATCTGGAACGAATCCCTGATCGGCGCGCGCAGCGAAGTCCGGGCGTTCGGCAACCTGGCCGATATCCGCGGTCGTCCGGTGATCGATCGCGGCGTCGTGTTCGCGATGGGCTCGGCGGGTCAGCTCGCCGCCATGGAACTGCGCAGTGGCCAACGCGTCTGGGAGCGTGGCATCGGTGGCAGCCAGACGCCGTGGGTGGCGGGGCGCTTCCTGTTCGTCATCAGCAGCACCGCCGACGTCGTGGCTGTCGGTCGCGACGACGGCAAGATCAAGTGGGTGACGCCACTCACGCAGTATTCCGACGAAAAGCGCCGCAAGCCGGTCCTGTGGGGCGGGCCCGTTCTGGCCGGCGACCGCCTGCTGGTGGTCGGCTCGCTTGGCGAGATGCTCGCTCTCTCGCCCTATACCGGCGAAATCCTCGGCAAGCTCGACATGCGCGATCCGGTCCGGCTTGCGCCGATCGTCGCCAATCGCACGATCTACGTCTTGACCGATTCAGGCCGGCTCATTGCCTACCGCTGACGACAAGCCTCAGGCTGCTGCCAGGGTAGCCATCGTCGGGCGGCCCAACGTCGGCAAATCGACGATGTTCAACCGGTTGGTCGGGCGCCGTCACGCCCTTGTCGACGACCAGCCCGGCGTCACCCGCGATATCCGCGAGGCGCCGGCGCAGCTCGGCGATCTCGCCTTCACGCTGCTCGACACGGCCGGCTGGGAGACCGTGGGTGGCGAGGTGCTGGAAGCCCGCATGCGCCGCTTCACTGAGCGCGCCATCGAAGCCTCCGACGTCGTGCTGTTCCTGATCGACGCCCGTGCCGGTGTCCTGCCGCTCGACGAGAGCTTCGCCAACTGGCTGCGCAAGCGTGCCGCCAAGGTGATCCTGGTCGCCAACAAGTGCGAAGGGCGGGCGGGGCAGAACGGCCTGGCCGAAGCCCATGGCCTTGGCCTGGGCGAGCCCATCCCGGTCTCGGCCGAGCATGGCGAGGGGCTGAGCGATCTTCATGAGGCGTTGGCCCGACACATCGCGCCGATGCCCGACGACGATGAAGACAGCGGAAAGGCCGACGCCGAAGCCACCAAGCGGCCGATGCTGCTCACCATCGTCGGGCGGCCCAATGTCGGCAAGTCGACCCTGCTCAACCGGCTGGTCGGCGAGGAACGCGTGCTCACCGGCCCCGAGTCCGGCATCACCCGCGACTCGATTCGCGTCGAATGGCAATGGCGCGGCCGGTCGATCCGCCTGGTCGATACCGCCGGCATGCGGCGTCGCAGCCGCATCGAAAAGCGCCTCGAGGCCGCCTCCGTCGCCGATACGCTCGATGCCATCCGCCTGGCCGATGTCGTCGTCGTCGTGCTCGATGCCGGAGACATGCTGGAGAAGCAGGACCTCGCCGTCGCCGGCCGTGTGATCGAGGAGGGCCGCGCGCTGGTGATCGCGGTCAACAAGACCGATCTGCTGGCCGACGACCAGGCCAAGTCGACCAAGGCGTGGAAGAAGCTGCGCGACCGGCTCGAAACCTCGTTTGCCCAGGTCAAGGACGTGCCGATCGTCGGCTTCTCGGCGCTGACCGGGCGCGGTGTCGAGCGGCTGATGCCCAAGGTGTTCGAGACCTACGATATCTGGAACAAGCGGATCACCACGCCGATCCTCAATCGCTGGCTGCGCGAGATGGAGACCCTTCATCCGCCGCCGCTCGCCAAGGGCCGGCGCATCCGCCTGCGCTTCATCACGCAGACCAAGATCCGTCCGCCGACCTACATGATCTCGGTCAGCCAGCCCGAAGAGCTGGGCGACGACTATCTGCGCTTCCTGATGAACCGCCTGCGCGATGACTTCAGCATGCCCGGCGTGCCGATCCGCGTCACCATGCGCAAGCCCGACAACCCGTTCGCCAGCCGGGCCAAGCCGCAGCGCTGATAGGCTTGCGACAGCGGGCCAGTTCGACTTCGCCGTTCTTGGCGGTCGCCCATTGAAGGGTGGTCCACGAATGGTCCGCGGCGTGACGGTCCGGCACACGCATTTGGCGGGGGGCCTTCGGAAATTCCGTGGCAGCGGTCGCGGCGATTCCGGTTAACGATCAACGGGTTGGAAGCGAATTCGGGACACCGATCGCGAACAAACAAACCCCGTTCAGGCGTGGCCCGAAATGGTCCGCTCAACGCCGAGCGCCTCGTCACCGGCGACCCATTCGCCGTTCATCGTGCAGGAGGGCAGGGCCAGCCGGATCAGCCCCTCGGCATGGGCCTCCAGCGGGGGCAGCGTGGCCTGATCCTCGCCCGGGAAGGCCTGGCTGCGCAGGCCGGTGGGCATCGGGCCAGGATTGTAGAGATTGACCCGCATCTGGGTGTGGGCGATTTCGGCGGCGTAGACGCCCACCAGCATGTCGAGGGCGGCCTTGCTCGCGGCATAGGCGCTCCAGTAGGCCACGGGACGGCGCGAGATGCCCGAGGTGACGAAGATCGCGCGGCCGGCGTCGGAGCGGCGCAGCAGTGGATCGAGCGAGCGGATCAGCCGCCAGTTGGCCGTGACGTTCACCGCCATGATCTGCTCGAACAGCTTGGGCTCGATGTGGCCGATCGGCGACAAGCCGCCCAGGACGCCGGCGTTGCCGAGGAGGACGTCGAGACGGCCGAAGCGGTCGTGGAGGGCCGCGCCCAGCCGGTCGATTCCGGGACTGTCGGTGACGTCGAGCGGGACCAGGGTGGCCGTGCCGCCCAGGGCCTTGATCTTGTCGTCCAACGCTTCCAGCCCACCCACCGTGCGCGCCACCAGCACGCAGTGTGCGCCTTCGGCGGCAAAGGCCAGTGCGGCGGCGGCGCCCAGGCCGCGCGAGGCGCCGGTGATCAGCGCAAGGCGGCCGGCGAGACGGCCAGCAGGAGCTTCTGTCATGACAGTGAACTCAGGCGGTTTCGGCGAGGAAGGAGAGCTGGCGATCTTCTATGCCGACCTGGTCATCGAGCGGGATCGGATAGTCGCCGGTGAAGCAGGCGTCGCAGAAGGCGGGTTGGTTGGGATCGCGGCCTTCGGGCAGGCCCATGGCGCGGTAGAGGCCGTCGATAGAGATGAAGGCCAGCGAATCGACGCCGATGAACTTGGCCATGCCGGCGACGTCGTAGCGCGAGGCCAGCAGCTTGTCGCGCTCGGGCGTGTCGATGCCGTAGAAGCAGGGATTGGTCGTCGGAGGTGCGGCGATGCGCATGTGCACTTCGCGGGCGCCGGCTTGCCGCACCATCTCGACGATCTTCTTCGAGGTCGTGCCGCGCACGATCGAATCGTCGACCAGGATCACGCGCTTGCCTTCGATCAGCGCGCGATTGGCGTTGTGCTTGAGACGGACGCCGAGATGGCGGATGTGGTCGGCCGGTTCGATGAAGGTGCGCCCGACATAGTGGTTTCGGATGATGCCGAGCTCGAACGGCAGGCCGGAGCCGTGGGCGTAGCCGATCGCCGCCGGCACGCCGGAATCGGGAACCGGCACGATGACATCGGCCGGCACCGGGCTTTCCTTGGCCAGTTCCATGCCGATGCGCTTGCGCGCCTCGTAGACGCCGACGCCTTCAAGGCGCGAATCGGGGCGGGCGAAGTAGATGTGCTCGAAGACGCAGAAGCGCCGGGGCTGCTTGGCGAAGGGCTTGATCGAGCGCGGGCCGTTGCCGTCGATGATGACGATCTCGCCGGGCTCGACGTCGCGCTCGAAACGGGCGCCGATGATGTCGAGCGCGCAGGTCTCCGAGGTCAGGATCCACGAATCCTCGAGCTTGCCCAGGACCAGCGGCCGCACACCCAGCGGATCGCGCACGCCGATCAGCGCCTCGTTGATCAGCAATAGCAGCGAGTAGGCGCCCTTGACCTTGCCGAGGGCGTCGATCAGGCGGTCCTGAACCGTCGAATAGTCGGAGCGGGCGATCAGGTGGTTGATGACTTCGGTGTCGGCGGTCGACTGGAACAGGCACCCCATGCGCACGAGCTCCTTGCGCAGCAGGTAGGCGTTGGTGAGGTTGCCGTTGTGTGCGAGCGCCAAGCCGCCGAAGTCGAAATCGGCGAAGATCGGCTGGATGTTGCGGTCGGAAGCACCGCCGGTCGTGGAGTAGCGATTGTGGCCGATCGCCGAGTAGCCTTTGAGGCGGGCCATGACCGATTGTTCGCCGAAAATTTCGCCGACCAGGCCGGGCGCGCGGTGATCGTGGAAGTGTCGGCCGTCGAAAGTGACGATGCCGGAGGCCTCCTGGCCACGGTGCTGCAGGGCGTGCAGGCCCAGTACGGTGTGGGCGGCGGCATCCGAGGTGCCGTAGATGCCGAACAACGCACATTCCTCGTGAAACTTGTCGAGGTCGTGGTTGGGGCGCATCGGGGTGTCTGGCACGGCGGGGTTATATCTGGGCGTTGCCGGTTGCGCTATCAAGGATAACTCACTGCGGCGGTTTGGTATCCTCGGTGGCTGGGGCCGGGGCGGTCGGAGCGACCGGAGCCGCGGGAGAGGGAGGCGACACCGTGCCGGAGCCCGTTTCCATGCCTGGACGCTGCAGGCGGTTGCGGAAGCCTGTCGGCAGGTAAGGTTCGACGAAAGTGGCCATTTCCTTGATCATCGGAAAGGTGGCCGCGCCCTCGACGGCCGGCGGCAGCGAGCGGGGGCCGAGATACCCGTAGAATAAAAAGGCCACACCCACCGCGACCCAGGCGCACAGCACGCCGAAACCTGCCCCCAGGATGCGGTCCGGCTTGCCCAGCGGGCTCGACCGGATCGAGCGGGACAGGGCATTCGTCAGCATCACCAGCACGATCAGGGCGGCGACGAAGACCGCCAGCATGGAGATGAAATAGGCCAGTTCGGTGCTGCCCACGACCTGCTCAACCTCGGGCTGGACCACCTTGGCGAAACGCCAGGCGAGCCAGCCGGCGCCGATCCACGAGCCGATGAACATGACGGCATGGGCAAAGCCACTCGACATGCCGATGACGGCCCCGAACACGGCCACGGCAATGACGGCGACGTCGAATACTGTAATTCCAAGCTGTTCCATCGACTCCGCCAGTACGCCCCGTGACCTGCTTGTGACCTATTCGCGCCGACGGTCAGGGGCGCCCTCGCGCCGCGGACGCTTGGGGGCCCTGTCGGCCGGCTGAAAGCGAGCCACAAGGTCGGTCAGATGCTCGATTTCGTCAATGGCGATGGCCTCGGGCGGCCGCGGCACAGGCGCCGACCCGGGCCGGCCGCGCGGC
>CANJHI010000170.1 GCA_947474005.1 Alphaproteobacteria bacterium
ACGGTTTTTTAGGATCGGCTCCGGGTCGCCCCATTGCATCCCATTGTCACCGCCATTGTAGCACGTGTGTAGCCCAGCCCGTAAGGGCCATGAGGACTTGACGTCATCCCCACCTTCCTCCGGCTTGTCACCGGCAGTTTCTCCAAAGTGCCCAGCATAACCTGATGGCGACTTGAGACGAGGGTTCCGCTCGTTGCGGGACTTAACCCAACATCTCACGACACGAGCTGACGACAGCCATGCAGCACCTGTGCTGACTCCGGCCGAACCGAAGGCTCCATCTCTGGAGCCGGCGAGTCACATGTCAAGGGCTGGTAAGGTTCTGCGCGTTGCGTCGAATTGAACCACATGCTCCACCGCTTGTGCGGGCCCCCGTCAATTCCTTTGAGTTTCAACCTTGCGGCCGTACTCCCCAGGCGGGGTGCTTAACGCGTTAGCTGCGACACTGACGAGCAAGCTCGCCAACGTCTAGCACCCATCGTTTACGGCGTGGACTACCAGGGTATCTAATCCTGTTTGCTCCCCACGCTTTCGAGTCTTAGTGTCAGAAACCGTCCAGATAGCCGCCTTCGCCACTGGTGTTCTTCCCAATCTCTACGTATTTCACCACTACACTGGGAATTCCACTATCCTCTCCGGTCCTCTAGTCATCCAGTCCTGAATGCATTTCTTGGGTTAAGCCCAAGGCTTTCACATCCAACTTGAATGACCACCTACACTCGCTTTACGCCCAGTAATTCCGAACAACGCTAGCCCCCTTCGTCTTACCGCGGCTGCTGGCACGAAGTTAGCCGGGGCTTATTCTGCGGGTACCGTCATCATCGTCCCCGCCAAAAGAGCTTTACAACCCGAAGGCCTTCATCACTCACGCGGCATGGCTGGATCAGGGTTGCCCCCATTGTCCAATATTCCCCACTGCTGCCTCCCGTAGGAGTCTGGGCCGTGTCTCAGTCCCAGTGTGGCTGATCGTCCTCTCAGACCAGCTAACGATCGTCGCCTTGGTGAGCCATTACCTCACCAACTAGCTAATCGTACGCGGACTCATCTTTTGGCGATAAATCTTTATCCCGTAGGAACCATCCGGTATTAGCCCCAGTTTCCCGGGGTTATTCCGAACCAAAAGGCAGATATCCACGCGTTACTCACCCGTGCGCCACTCGTGTATTGCTACACGCGTTCGACTTGCATGTGTTAAGCCTGCCGCCAGCGTTCGTTCTGAGCCAGGATCAAACTCTCAAGTTTAACGTATCCTTCCATCTCAACTTGCGAAGAGCGGAAGAACTTGATCCCGTCACTAGATTACTTTTCGACTTGCATCGAACGTTCGAACTAGCGACGGCGAAAACCTTCACGCCTAAAGCGTAAACGTTCGCCGCCGCCGGCGTATCCCTTTCCAAACAGACAATGCATAGAACACGCGACCCGGGGGTCGAGACCTTCAGAGAACTGGAACCGTCAGGGTCATGAAACCCTGCGCCGCAATCACTCGCGGCGTTTCCGGCGACCCCGTTCTCCGTGGGAGCCGCGCTTATATGGGCCGGTCCCAGGGGTGTCAAACGCAAAAATTACAAAAGTGAAACTGTGAAGTCGGCGCCGCAAAAACGGCGTCGAACCTATTGTATTGTTGTGCCTTCCTGGGCTTTCCGGCATCAATATGTAGCGACCTGCCATTGGGGACAGAATCAACCCGACGGCGCCAACCCTTACCGAGGTCCGGACCCACCGGACCCATAATAGGTCAACGGTCATGACGGATTTCCCCTCTCCGTCGGACCGGCCGGAATCCGCCAAAAGCGTCGCTTTTGCGCTGTTTCGGCCGGTCCTTTTTGCCACCGGAGTCATCAGCCTGGCGCTTGGAGGCCTGGTGCTCGCGCACCTGTCGAACCCCGAGATCGCCGCATTGGAAAAACAACGGCGCCCGGCTTCCAAGGGCCCGGCACCCGCGCTCGCCCCGCCGCAGGCTATCGCCCTGCCCGATCCGGAGCCCGTGCCGCCGGTGTCTTTCGCCGAATTCAAGGGCTTCGGGGACGTCAAAGGCGCCCAGGACCTCAAAGGCTTCCAGATGAAGACGCCGGATCCCGCCGAGCCGGAGCCGCCCGCCAGCGATCTCTACGAGCTCACGCTGCGCCTGGAACGCGGCGATACGGTCGAGAAGATGCTGGCCGACATCGACGTACCAGAGGCCGACCGCAAGCAGATCGCCGAACGACTGCAGTCGCTCCTGAAGAAACGGAAACTCGCGGTCGGCGAGACGATCGAGCTCATGATGCAGACGCTTCCAGATCAGCCCGATGCGCCGCGCGTGCTGTCGCTGTCGGTGCGGCCGCAACCGGAACGAGAGTACGTGGTGGCGCGCAAGGAAGACGGCACCTACGACGCCGAGGAGAAGATCTACACGGTGAGCCCGCGCATCGTGCGTGTCGAGGGCACGCGCGACGGATCGATCCAGCAGAGCGGCGCGAAAGCCGGCGCGCCGTCGGCGGCGATGCTCGAGTTCGTCCGCGCAATGTCCTACGACGTCGACTTCCAGCGCGAACTGAAGCAGGGACAGAAGTTCACCATCCTGCTCGAGCAGCTCGTGACCAGCGACGGCAAGGTCACTCATCCCGGCCGCTTCCTCGCCGGAGAGCTGCGCCTGTTGAAACGGACGGTGACGGTGATTCGCTTCCGGCCGCAAGGCGGCGCCGACGGATTCTATAATCCCCAGGGCGAAAGCGTCGTACGCTCGTTTCTGCGGACCCCAATGGATGCCTCGCGCCTCACCTCGCGCTTCGGCATGCGCGAGCATCCGATCCTGGGCTTCAGCGCACTCCATGCCGGCGTCGACTTCTCCGCCGCCTCGGGCACGCCGATCCTGGCGGCCGGCACCGGCAAGGTCGCCATGGCCGGTCCCAACGGCGGCTATGGCCTCTACGTGAAGTTGCAACACACGCAGGACGTGGCCACGGCCTACGCCCACATGTCGCGGCTCGGCCCCGGCATCAAGCCGGGCGTTGCCGTCCGCCAGGGCCAGGTGATCGGCTTCGTCGGCTCGACCGGCATGTCGACCGGCCCGCACCTGCATTACGAGTTCCATCGCGGTGGCAGACCGGTCAATCCGCTGGCGCAGAAGTTTGCCATGCGCGCCACGGTGGGCGGCAAGGACCTCGCCCGCTTCCAGGCGCTGTCGCGGCAGTATCTCGCCCAGCTCAAGAGTGCGCCGGCAGCGGCACCGGCGGGAGCACCGCCGGCGGTGCCAGCGGTATCGGATGCGACCAGCAAGCCGCAAAAACAAAGGGCGTCGCAGGCCCCGAAGGAACCTGCGACGCCCCAACTCGCCAAAGGCGATTAGAGTTCAGGATCGCCAAAGGCGATTTGCGCTCAGTCGGCGGCTTCGCCCAGGACGCGCTGGCCGGCGATCGTAAGCTCGCCGTTTTCGACGCCGACCTCGATGGTGTCGCCGTCCTTGATGCGGCCTTCGAGCAGCAAGGTGGCCAGCGAGTTCTGCAGGCTGCGCTGGATCACCCGCTTCAGCGGCCGGGCGCCGTAGACCGGGTCGTAGCCGCGGTTGGCGAGCCACTGCAGGGCCTTCTTGTCCAACTCGAGGCTGATCTTGCGGTCCGCCAGCAGCTTGCGGAGCTGGCCGAGCTGGATGTCGACGATATCCGTCATGTGCGCGCGGCTCAGCCGGTTGAACAGGAGGATCTCGTCGAGGCGGTTGAGGAACTCCGGCCGGAAGGCGCGGCGCACCTCCTCCATCACCTGCTCGCGCACGGTCTCGGTCGACTGGCCTTCGGCAAGTGCCGCCAGATGCGCGCTGCCGAGGTTGGACGTCAGCACGATCAATGTGTTGTTGAAGTGCACCGTCCTGCCCTGGCCGTCGGTCAGGCGACCGTCGTCCAACACCTGCAGCAGCACGTTGAAGACATCGGGATGGGCCTTCTCGACCTCGTCGAACAGGATTACCTGATAGGGCCGGCGACGCACCGCTTCGGTGAGCACGCCGCCCTCGTCGTAGCCGACATAGCCCGGCGGCGCGCCGATCAGGCGGCTGACGGCATGCTTCTCCATGAACTCGCTCATGTCGATGCGGACCATGGCGTGATCGTCGTCGAACAGATAGTTCGCCAGCGCCTTGGTGAGCTCGGTCTTGCCGACGCCGGTCGGTCCCAGGAACAGGAACGAGCCCATCGGCCGGTTGGGATCCTGCAGCCCTGCCCGCGCCCGGCGCACGGCGTTGGACACCGCGGTGATGGCTTCGTCCTGGCCGATCACGCGCTTGTGCAGCTCTTCTTCCATGCGCAGGAGCTTGGCCCGGTCGCCCTCGAGCATCTTGTCGATGGGGATGCCGGTCCAGCGCGAGACCACCGCGGCGATGTCCTCGGGCATGACTTCTTCCTTCACGCCGCGGCTGCCCGATAGTTCGATGTTCTCCGCCGCCTTGAGCTTCTTCTCGAGGTCGGGGATGACGCCATAGGACAGCTCACCCGCGCGGGCGAGTTCGCCCTTGCGCTGCGCGATCTCGAGTTCATGGCGCGCCTTGTCGAGCTGCTCCTTGACCTTCTGGGCATCGGCCAGCTTGTCCTTGGCCGACTTCCACTGCGCTGTCAGCCCGGCCGACTTCTGCTCGAGCTCGCTCAGCTCCTTTTCGAGCTTCTGCAGGCGGTCGCGCGATGCCGGATCGCTCTCCTTCTTCAGCGCCTCGCGCTCGATCTTGAGCTGGATGATGCGCCGGTCGAGCTCGTCGAGATCCTCCGGCTTGCTGTCGACCTGCATGCGGATGCGGGACGCGGCCTCATCCATCAAGTCGATCGCCTTGTCGGGCAGGAAGCGGTCGGTGATGTAGCGGTTGGAGAGTGTCGCCGCGGCCACGATGGCGGCATCGGCGATGCGCACGCCGTGGTGCAGCTCGTACTTCTCCTTGAGGCCGCGCAGGATCGAGACCGTGTCCTCGACCGTCGGTTCGGCCACGAACACCGGCTGGAAGCGGCGGGCCAACGCCGCATCCTTCTCGATGTGCTTGCGGTACTCGTCGAGCGTCGTGGCGCCGACGCAATGCAGTTCGCCGCGCGCCAGCGCGGGCTTCAGCATGTTGGAGGCATCCATCGCGCCGTCGGCCTTGCCCGCGCCGATCAGGGTGTGCAACTCGTCGATGAAGACGACGATCTCGCCCTCGGCCGCGGAAATCTCCGAGAGCACCGCCTTGAGGCGCTCCTCGAATTCGCCGCGGTACTTGGCGCCCGCCACCATGGCGCCGAGGTCGAGCGACATCAGCTTCTTGCCTTTGAGCGATTCCGGGACGTCGTCGTTCACGATGCGCAGCGCCAGGCCCTCGGCGATCGCCGTCTTGCCGACGCCGGGCTCGCCGATGAGGACGGGATTGTTCTTGGTGCGGCGGCTCAGCACCTGGATGGCGCGGCGGATTTCCTCGTCGCGGCCGATCACGGGGTCGAGTTTGCCCTCGCGCGCCATCTGCGTGAGATCACGGGCATATTTCTTGAGCGCGTCGTAGCCGCTTTCGGCCGATGCAGAGTCGGCGGTCCGGCCCTTGCGCAGCTCCTGGATGGCCTTTTCGAGCGCCGGCGCCTTCACGCCGCCCTTGGCCAGCGCATTGGCGGCCTCGGTGCCCTTGGCGAGCACCAGCGCCAGCAGCATCCGCTCGACGGTGACGAACGAATCGCCGGCCTTTTCGGAGATCGCCTCGGCCTGCTCGAACAGGCGCGCCGTCTCAGGCGCCAGATAGACCTGGCCCGCGCCCTGGCCCTCGACCTTGGGGTGCTTGGCGAGATTGGCTTCGACCTCGCGGTGCACGGCCTGGGAATCACCGCCGGCGGACTTGATCAGGTTGGCCGCCAGGCCTTCGGGATCGTCGAGCAGGACTTTCAGAAGATGGTCGGGAACGAAACGCTGGTGGCCGTCGCGCAGCGCCAGCATCTGGGCGCTCTGCAGAAAGCCCCGCATACGCTCGGTGTATTTCTCTTGGTTCATCACTCTACCCTTTCGTTTACGCCCCCGGCATGCGGCGGGCGGAAGAGCGGACCCCTATCCGGGCATCCTGCGATCGATATGGGAAGCGATCGCGCAGGTGCAAGACCGGATCAACGGTGCGGCTTTTCGTTGTAACTCTACCGGTCTATGAAGACGTACCGACACGATCCAAATCAAAAACAGGGAGAAAAACAATGTCCGGCGGTCACGGTCACGTCGATACGTCGAATAAGAAAATCGCCTTGCTGGTTGCCGTGCTGGCAGCCCTCCTGGCGGTCTCCGAAATGTCCGGCAAGAGTTCCCAGACCCACGGTCTGTCCGACCATATCGACGCCTCCAATCTCTGGTCGTTCTTCCAGGCCAAGACGATCCGCCAGACCACGCTGCGGACCGCGGCCGAGGGCGCCGACGCGCAATTCAAGGACAATCCCGCGACCATGCCGGCCGCCCTGAAGGCCCAGTCCGAGCAATGGCGACGCACGGCCCAGCGCTACGAGTCGGAGCCCGAAACCAATGAAGGGCGCAAGGAACTGATGGCCCGGGCCAAGGCGAAGGAGGCGCACCGCGACCGTGCCCTCGCCGCCTATCACATGTTCGAGTACGGCTCGGCGTGCTTCCAGTTGGCGATCGTCCTGGCGGGCGCCGCGGCGCTGACCGCCGTGGCCTGGCTCACCTTCGTCTCCTTCGGCCTGGGGGCCGTGGGCATCGGCTTCACGCTCATGGGATTCCTGGCTCCCAACCTGCTTCCCATCTAGGGCAGCGATCCGGGAACAACGAAAAACACCCGAGGGGCGATGCCCTCGGGTGTTCTCGAACTCTACTTCGGATTGGCGATCAGCCGCGCCGGTTGGTGGCCGGAGGCGTGAAAGCGGGAACCTCGGGCTGGTCTTCGGCAGCCGGATCTTCCTCCGACGCGGCGCTGCGCCCGTTTTGCAGGAAGGCAACCCCACCGAGGCCGGGTTCGGCGTCGTTGAGATCCTCGCCCCGGCCGCCCATGCGCTCGCCGGGGGCATGGCCGTTGGCGTTGCTGGGCGGCGGGCCGGCCTGTTGGCCCCCACCGGGTTGTCCCGGCTGCTGTGGATTCTGATTCTGCTGACCACCCTCTTCGTCGCCATAACCGACGTTATTGCGCTGACCGAAACCACCCATGGTCTGGATCATCCGGAAATAGTGGTCGGCGTATTGCCAATAGGCCTCGGCCTGGATGCGATCCCCCGAAGTCTCCGCCTCCCGGGCAAGAGCCTGATATTTGTCGAATACCTGATGAGCATTGCCGCGAACCCGGACATCGGGACCGCTGCTGTCGAACATCTGGTTTCGATTGGGCGCGCGATTGGGATTGTGATGCTGCTGCTTGTGGTGGTTGTTGTGGCCACCGCCACCTCCGCCACCACCGCCGCCGCCACCATTGCGACCGCCGCGCGATCGCTGACGATTGTTTGGTCTCATTAACCTTGGGCCAGTTGCACGCCGGACGGGTTGTTGTTGCGACCCTCTGCCCTTCATGGGCGCCGTCACGGCTCAATTTAAGAGGGATATATTTGCCCGTTGCCACCGATCGGCGCGGGCTAAGCCCCCTAGGGGACAAGTCTCAAGCTAGTCCTATTCTCCTCCCTTGCCAACTCCTTAATGCGTTGCCGGGACAATGCGGTCGATCCCGCCGAGATCCTTCCAGGGACGCCCCGGCACGAACCCCTCCGTCGACAAAAGTGCTGATATTTCAGCGGCTTGGCCTTCCCCCGCCTCGATCAGGACCCGGCCCCCCGGAACAACCAGCCGGGCGGCCTCCCCGGAAATGGCACGATAGGCCACAAGCCCGTCCGGGCCGCCGTCGAGGGCGAGATGGGGCTCGAACCGCGCGACATCCGGCATCAGCCCGGCGATTGCCGCCGTCTCGACATAGGGCGGGTTGGAAACCAGCAGATCGAACGGTCCCGCCAGCCGCTCGACCCAACCCGGCTGCCGCCAATCCCCCTCGACCAGCCGCAGCCGCGACGCCACGCCCAGGGCCTCCGCATTGGCTTCGGCCACCGCCAGCGCGGCCGCCGAGGCGTCCATACCGACGCCGCGGGCGTTGGGGAATTCCCGCAGCAGGGTGAGCAACAGACAGCCCGACCCGACGCCGAGGTCAAGGATGCGCCATGGCTCAGCCCGACCCGGTATCAGTGCCAGCGCCGCCTCGATCAGCGTCTCGCTGTCGGGCCGCGGCACGAGAACGGCGGGCGACACCTTGAAGGACAGGCCCCAGAATTCGCGCTCGCCCACGACATAGGCCATCGGTTCGCGTCTGATGCGACGGGCTGTGAGTTCTCGCAAGGCCTCGGCCACGGCGAGCGGCGCAGCTTCGCCGCCATGTGCGACCAGCCACTCGATCGTCACGCCGGCGGCATGCGCCAGCAGAAGGCGGGCCTCGAAGCGCGTATTGTCGATGCCGGCCGCCGTCAGGGCGACCGCGGCATCGCGGAGCAACGCGTCGTAGCTCGCGGCCCCCGACGCCAACTAGGCCGCCAGCTCCGCCAGACGACTGGCCTCGTCGTCGGCCGTCAGCGCGTCGATCAGCTCGTCCAGTCCGCGGCCTTCGAGCACTTCGTCGAGCTTGTAGAGCGTGAGATTGATGCGGTGATCGGTGACGCGGCTCTGGGGAAAATTGTAGGTGCGAATGCGCTCGCTGCGATCGCCGCTGCCGACCTGGCCCTTGCGGTCGGCCGAGCGGATATCGTCGCGGCGCTGGCGCTCGGCGTCGTAGAGCCTGGCGCGCAGGATCTTCATCGCCTTGGCCTTGTTCTTGTGCTGGCTCTTCTCGTCCTGCTGGCTGACGACCGTATTGGTGGGGATGTGGGTAATGCGCACCGCCGAATCGGTGGTGTTGACCGATTGTCCGCCCGGGCCGGAGGAGCGGAAAACGTCGATCCTGAGGTCTTTTTCGTCGATCTTGATGTCGAATTCCTCGGCTTCCGGCAGCACCGCGACCGTCGCCGCCGACGTATGGATGCGGCCCGAACCTTCAGTGGCCGGCACACGCTGCACGCGATGCACGCCGGATTCAAACTTCAGGCGGGCAAACACATTGCGGCCGGTCACGGTGGCGATCGCCTCCTTGTAGCCGCCGATGCCGGTGTCGGAGAGCTCCATGACCTCGAATTTCCAGCCATGATCGGCGGCATAACGCTGGTACATGCGAAAGAGATCGGCCGCGAACAAGGCGGCCTCGTCGCCGCCGGTGCCGGCACGAATTTCCAGGATGGCGTTCTTCTCGTCGGCCGCATCCTTGGGCAGCAGCATGCGCTTCACGGTCCGCTCGAGCTCGGGCAGGCGCTTGCGCAGCGCCGACGCCTCTTCCTCGGCGATCGCCTTCATGTCGGGATCGGCCGCCATCGCCTCGGCGTCCTTCAGCTCCTGCTCGGCCCTGTGCCATTCGTTCACCGCCTCGACGAGCGGGCCAAGGTCGGCATATTCCTTCGATGCCGCAACGAACTTCTGCGAATCGAGCGTGCCGGCGGAAAGAGAGGCCTGCAGTTCGGCGTGACGGGTGACGATCTGGTTGAGCTTGAGCAAAAGCGACACGGCGTTCAGACCTTCAATGCGTCGGCGAGGGCGTCCAGCGCCACTTCGCGCTGATCGCCGCTGTCGAAATCTTTTAGCTGCGCCACGCCCTTGGCCAGCTCGTCGTCGCCGATGATGATCGCGGCGCGGGCATTGATCTTGTTGGCCCGCTGCAGGCGCCGCTTCATGTTGCCGCGATAGTCCTGCTCGACGGTGATGCCCTGCCGGCGTAGCGCGCGGGCGATGCCCAGAGCCTTGGTCTCGGCGGCGGCGCCGAGCGGTGCGATCACGACCGGACGCGGCTCGGCCGGCGGCTCGTTGCACAGCATCATCAGCCGCTCGATGCCACCGGCCCAGCCGATACCGGCGGTCGGCGGCCCGCCCAGCTCGGCGATCAGCCCGTCATAGCGGCCGCCGCCCAGCACGGTGCCCTGCGCCCCGATGTGGGTGGTCACGAATTCGAAGGCGGTGTGGGTGTAATAATCCAGCCCGCGCACCAGGGTCGGATCGACCTCGAAGGCGATGCCGGCGGCCGCGAGGCCGTCCTTCACCGCCGCAAAGAAGTCGCGGCTGGCCTGGTTGAGATGATCGGCGAACGACGGCGCCCCGGCGTTGATCGCCTTGTCGCCTTCGTCCTTGCTGTCGAGGATGCGCAGCGGATTGCGCTGCAAGCGGCTCTTGGAATCCTCCGACAATTTCCCGATGTGGCCCGAATAGTAGTCGACCAGCACCTTGCGGTAGACGGCGCGGCACTCCGGGTCGCCCAGCGAATTGATCTTGAGCACGCAGCGCTCGAGGATGCCAAGGCGATCGAGGATGTCGGCCGCGACCGAGATCACCTCGATGTCGGCGCCCGGCTCGGGCGCGCCCAGCACCTCGATGTCGATCTGGTGGAACTGGCGCTGGCGTCCCTTCTGCGGCCGCTCGTAGCGGAACATCGGGCCGGCGGCGAAGACTTTCAGCGGCAACTGCTGCGTGAGTTCGCCGTTGGAGATGAAGGCGCGGCAGATACCGGCGGTATACTCCGGCCGCAGGGTGAGCGATTCGTCGCCCCGATCCTTGAACGTGTACATCTCTTTGGAGACGACATCGGTCGTCTCGCCAATGCCACGGGCAAAGAGCTCGGTGAACTCGAAGATCGGCGTCGCCATTTCGCGGTAGCCGTACAGGCGCGCCACGTCGCGTGCCGCACCGACGACATGAGCGAAGCGCCGGTACTCGTCGGGAAGAAGATCGTGCGTGCCGCGCACGGGCTGAAGCTTGCTCACGGTAAATTGCCTTGGAAAAATGTCGACGGGAGGAAGTCGAAGATCGCTACTCGGCCGCGGCGCGGTGTCGCTCCTGTTCGAGCTTGGCGGCTTCGGCAGCCTTGGCAGCCTCGATCTCGGCCGCCTTCTTCTCGATCAACGCCACCAGATGGTCGACGACGTTGCCGTCCTTCAGCCGGTGGTGCGGGACGCCGGCGATATAGACCTGATGGTTGTTGGCGCCACCGCCGGTGAAGCCGATGTCGGTCTCGCGCGCCTCGCCGGGACCGTTCACGACGCAGCCGATCACCGACACCGTCATCGGCGTGGTGATGTGGCCGACGCGCTTCTCCAGCGCCTCGACGGTGCGGATCACGTCGTACTGCTGACGCGCGCAGGACGGGCACGAGATGATGTTGACGCCGCGATGGCGGAGGCCGAGCGCCTTCAGCATCTCGAAGCCGACGCGGACCTCTTCCTCAGGCTCGGCCGAGAGCGAGACGCGGATCGTGTCGCCGATACCGGCCCACAGGAGCGAGCCCATGCCGATCGAGGATTTGACGGTGCCGGTGCGCGTGCCGCCAGCCTCGGTGATCCCAACATGCAGCGGGTAGTCACAGGCATCCGCCAACTGCTGGTAAGCCGCGACCGCAAGGAAGACGTCGGACGCCTTCACGCTGATCTTGAATTCGTGGAAGTCGTGATCCTGCAGGATCCGCGCATGATCGAGCGCGCTCTCGACCATGGCCTCGGGACAGGGCTCGCCGTATTTCTCCAACAGGTCCTTCTCGAGCGAGCCCGCGTTGACGCCGATACGCATCGAGCAGCCGTGGTCCTTGGCCGCCTTCACGACCTCCCGCACCCGCTCGGCGCTGCCGATGTTGCCGGGATTGATTCGCAGGCAGGCCGCCCCCGCCTCGGCCGCTTCGATGGCGCGCTTATAGTGAAAATGAATGTCGGCCACGATCGGCACCTTGGACGCGCGCACGATCTGGGACAGGGCCGCCGTCGACTCCTCATCCGGGCAGGAAACCCGCACGATATCGACGCCGGCTTCCTCGGAGCGTCGGATCTGCGCGATCGTGGCCTCGGCGTCAGCCGTCAGCGTGTTGGTCATGGTCTGGACCGTAATCGGCGAATCGCCGCCGACCGGCACGGACCCGACCATGATCCGCCGCGATTTGCGGCGCACGATGTCGCGGTAGGGTCTGATGCTCATGCCCGGCAATGTAGCTGTGGGCGGGCGGCTTATCCAGCCGCCGGAGCCGGCCTTCGGCTCAGCGCGCGTCGATGACGCGGTAGGCGATTCCAGCCGGAACGACGTAGCTTTCGCCGGCGCGGACGTAGGTCTGGGCCAGAACGTCGCCATTGGGCGCCCGCAACTCGACCCAGCTGTTGACGCGAACGCTGACCGGCGTGTCGACCCTCATCGGCAGGCTGGACGGCAGGCTCGGCGCCGCCTCGGCGGCGGGCGTACGCGCCACAGCTTCTTCGGTCGCGGGCGCGGCGGTCGTGGTCGCAGCAGTCGCGGGCGCA
>CANJHI010000171.1 GCA_947474005.1 Alphaproteobacteria bacterium
GTTAAAACACTGATGCGGCGGATGGGGATAGAGGCGCTCTATCGTCGTCCGCGCACGACGAAGCCCGAGCCCGGCCACAAGATCTACCCATATCTGCTGCGTGGGATGGATATCACGCGGCCGAACCAGGTGTGGGCGATGGACATTAACCTCGGCAGACGCTCCACTTATCGACGCGGAAAATCTGTTCAGACAACCGGGACCACTTCAGTTCTTCCTCCTCTTCATCCTTGCTTGGAGGTAAGGGGCCAAGAAGCCGTACTTCAAACGAATAGTCGGACTCGCCGCAGATTCTGCTGAAGAGTTCATCCACACGAACAAGGATTGCATCTACTCCATCTGTCTTATGGTCGATGTCCTCGCCCAAGATCAGGACGCGATCGCCATCGTTGATGTTCGATTTCGACTGTGAGGCCTTGTAAAGATTGACTCGTCGCCGAGCTTCTTTCCGCCATGCTTCGGCATCAGGACAGATGGTTTCACCGATGCGATCCTTCCGGCGGAAGACAATCGGAGATGACCACATCTCGCGGATTATGATTTTGTCTTCGGCTTTTTTCCACGTGTCGGTCGGCCCCAGATGAAAATGGCGGTCCAGACCACGACAATGATCTTCGTCAGGATGACTAAGCAGGAAGGCGTCCACATAGAGCCGACCTTGTGAGTCACGCTTAAGTCGATCGCGCAACATTGATGCGACGTCAGGGGTCTCGTCATCATCGTCATCATCGGCGGCTTGCCGAATGTTGACATCCACGACTATGCACATGCTCTTCTTGGGGCTTGTGACACCCTTTCTGAATCTCGAGCGTGACGCAGCGGGCAACTAGGCGACTCGCGGACGACTACTCCTCGACACGCGACTCTCTTATGCGCCGCGTGCCCTGGAACACGGGCTTCAGCGGATCCATCACGAAGCGGATGCGCGGCAGGTCGGTGTCGACCGTGCAGCAGGTGCCGACGATCGGGTCGGCCAGGGTGACGCCGCCGGCGTTCCAGGCCGCGGCATCGAAGGCGCTCACCTGCGGCTTGCCGCGCTCGGCCTTGTAGAAAGTGTACTTGGGATCGACCTGGATCAGCATGGGCTGGGTCTTGCCGTCGAGCGGTGCGTTCGCCGCCGTCACCCAGTTGATGTACTGCACGTCGGTGCCGGAGACGGGCTGCGGATCGACCAGCGCGCAGTCGAGGATCGTCTTGCCGTCCTTCCTGACCGTGCCCATGACGCGGTCGTGCCGGCGCACGAACTTCACCTCGCCGGCCTCGACCGGAAAGCCCCAGCGGCCGCGCAGCTCCTTGGCCGCCGCCTCGGTGCTGGCCACGGCCCCCAGGAGAAAGCCGCGCGGATGCGCGCCGGCGCGGCTGCCGAGCCGCAGCATGGCGAGATTGAAAGGCCCGACCGGACTGTCGGAATATTTCGTGACGGCGAGGCCGACGTAGGACGGCAGCGCCGGATGCATCGCCTTGGGCAGCAGACGTTCGGTCGACGTCCGCGGCACCTCCATCAGCAGCTGCAGAATCTCCGCCTTGGGCAGTGCCCAGGCCTCGGTGTCGAGATGGGCGAGTGTCGGCAGTACCGCGGGATCGGCCGTGAGGTCGAGCGTTCCATACAGCGGCATCGCTACTCTCCCGCCGCGACGGATACATGTGCCGGCTTCTTGGCGAAGTGCGGCATCACTTCCTTGGCGAACAATCTTAAGCTCGCCATCACCTGTTCCTGCGGCACGACCTCGTTGGCGTTCAGGATGAAGTTGATGCAGTCGACGCCGAGCGACTCCCATTTCTTCACGGCGCGGACGATGCGCGCGGGATCGCCGTAGGCCATGCCTTCGGTCTGCTGCTCGCTGGCGTCGGGGCCGGTCGCGGCGCGGCGCAGCGCCGGCAGAAGCCCGAGCGACTGGTACGACGGCGAGGAATAGACCTCGCGGGTGGAGATGAGCTGCGTCGCCAGGTAGTTGAAGGTGTTGCCGAGCTTCTGGCCCATCTCGACGCCGGTCTTCTCGTCCTCGTGGCAGAACAGGAAGTTGGTGGTGGCGACCTGTTCGTTCACGAAGGCGCCGACCGGCTCGCAGGATTTGATGCGCCGGCGGTACTCCGCGATCTTCTTCTCCTGTTCGCCGAAGCCCGCGAACGAGAGGCCGAGGCTGCCCAGCCCGCGTTCGGCGGCGTCGATCTCGGTGCCGGGGCTGGTGACCGCGACCCACATCGGCGGGTGCGGCTTCTGGTAGGGCTTGGGCAGGATGGTGCGCTCCGGCATCGACCAGAACTCGCCCTGATACGAAAACGTCTCCTGCATCCACATCTTGGGCAGGCAGCGCACGAACTCGTCCCAGCTCTTCTTGGTCGTATCGGGATTGGCGCCAAAGCCGCCGAGCTCGGTCCAGGTGGCGGAGCGGCCGGTGCCGACTTCAAGCCGGCCGCCCGACAGCAGGTCGAGCGTCGCCGTGCGTTCGGCGATTTTTATCGGATGGTTGAATTCGGGAACGCAGACCACGATGCCGTGGCCGACGCGGATGCGCTTGGTGAGCACGGCGCAGGCGGTCAGGAACAGTTCCGGCGCGGAGCAGTGCGAGTATTCTTCCAGGAAATGGTGCTCGACCGCCCAAACATGCTCGAAGCCCAGCTCGTCGGCCAGTTTCACCTGCTCCAGGCAATTGTTGTAGACGGTGCGCTCTTTTTCCGGCGTCCACGGACGCGGGATGGAAATCTCGTAGAACAGGCCGAACTTCATGTCGGAATCTCCTGCGGCGATACGAAACGCTAGGCTTGGCGAAACGCTAGGCTTGCCCACGGGCGGGCGCAACAGCACCATGGCATCGGAGGGCGAAATGAAACGACTGGCGGGCAAGGTGGCGATCGTCACGGGCGGCGCGAGCGGCATGGGCCGCGCGACCGTCATGCGCTTTCTCGCCGATGGCGCGAAGGTGGTGGTGGCCGACCTCAACGAGAAGAACGGTGCCGAGACGGAGGCCGTCGCCAAGGCCCAGGGTCATGGCGAGAGCATCGCCTTCGTGCGCTGCGACGTGGCCAGGGAAGCCGACGTCGCCGCAACGGTCGCCGAGGCGGAGAAGCGCTTCGGCCGGCTCGATATCGCCTATCTCAATGCCGGAGTCGGCGGCGCCTTCGGGCCGATCGCCGAAATCGGCGTCGAGGACTGGGACTATACCTTTGCGGTGCTGACGCGATCGGTGTTCCTCGGCATGAAGCATGCGTCGCAGGCCATGAAGAAGCATGGTGGCGGTGGTGTGATCCTGGTGACGGCCTCGATCGCCGGCATGGTGGGCGGCGGCGGCAGCCACGCCTATTCGGCGGCCAAAGCCGCCTGCATCAGCCTGATCGAGAACGTCGCGGTGGAACTCGGCTCCGACCGCATCCGCGTCGTCGGCATCGCGCCCGGCGTGATTTCGACGCCGCTGGTCCATCGTGGCCGGCCGGAGAAATACGAGAAGCAGTTCTCGCAGCAGCCGTGGCCCGACCGCGGCGAGCCCGATCACATCGCCGACGTGGCGGCTTTCCTCGTTTCCGACGATGCCCGCTTCATCACCGGTGAGACGGTCAAGGTCGATGGCGGCCTTCTGGCGCAGGGTGTTGCGCTATGGGGCACGGGCCGCGACAACACTTTCATGAAAAGCGCGGGCGTCAACCGCGGCTCGACCGGCGAGGCCATGGTCGTGCGTAACCTTCAGCCTGGAGACCAGAAGAAATGACGAGCGAAGCGCAAAAACTGCACGGACATCTCATCGGCCAGCAGGGCTCCCGGCTTTCGCTGAACACACCGGCGCTGGTGCTCGATCTCGAAATGCTCGACCGCAACATCGCGGAGATGGCGTCGTTCGCCAAGGCGCACGGCATGAAGCTGCGCCCGCATTCCAAGACCCACAAGTCGGCCGACATCGCGCGCCGCCAGGTGGCGGCCGGTGCGCTCGGCGTCTGCTGCGCCAAGCTAGGCGAGGCCGAGGCGCTGGGCGAGGAAGGCATAGAAGGGCTGCACATCACCTCGCCGGTGGTGACGCCGCAGGCGATCGCGCGGCTGATCGATCTCAACGCCAAGGTGAAGGGGCTGATGGTCGTGGTCGACCATCCGGCCAATGTGGCGGCGCTCGCGACGGCGGCGGGGAAGGCCGGTCAGGTGCTCACGGTGATCGTCGACATCGATCCCGGCATGCATCGCACCGGCGTGGCGACGCCCGACGGCGTGGTCGAGCTGGTGCAGCTCGTCACCAAGCAGAAGTCGCTGAAATATGCCGGCGTGCAGTTCTATTGCGGCCGGCACCAGCACATCGTCGACTTCGCCCAGCGCAAGGCCGAGATCGAGGAGCGCACGGAATACCTGAAGGGCATTTTGGCCAAGCTCGACGCCGTCGGGCTGAAGCCGGGCATCATCACCGGCTCGGGCACCGGCACGCATCTCATCGATGCCAAGCTCGGCGTCTTCACCGAACTGCAGGTCGGCTCCTACGTGTTCATGGACCACGACTACGCCGTCTGCGACCTGCGCGGCCTCGACAAGCCCACCTTCGAGCAGGCGCTGCAGATCGACGCGCGCGTGGTCAGCGCCAACACCGCGGGCATGGTGACGGTCGATGCCGGCCTGAAGGCGATGGCGACGGAAAAGGGCCCGCCGATGATCCTGAAGGGCGCGGTGGAAGGATCGACCACGCGTTTCATGGGCGACGAGCATCTCGCGGTGGTGGCCCCCGAGGGCAAGGCCGCCCCGGCGCTGGGCGAACAGGTGATCCTGGTGCCGCCGCACTGCGACCCGACGGTCAACATGTACGAGAGCTATCACGTGGTGAAGGGCGACACGCTGGTCGAGATCTGGCCGGTCACGGGAAGAGGGCGCTCGCGCTGAAGCGGTCGCCCTCTCATTTCCCTCTCCCCCTATCGGGGGAGAGGAGCCCGAGAAGAGAACGATGTCCTTCTTTATGCCGGCTGCGGTTCGCCCACCAGCAGCCCGCCCTTCCAGGTGCGGGCGAGCAGCAGCAGGGCGCACATGCCGATGGCGCTGACGATGGTCATCGCGAGAAACGCGCGCTGGCCGTAGTGCGAATAGAGCAGGCCGGAGAACTGGTAGACCAGCGCCTGCGTGGCGCCGGTGCCGAGCGCATAATAGAGACTCTGGGCGATGGCGGCGCCGTGCGCCGGCAGCGCGCGCTGCAGGAAGGCCATGGCGCCCAGGTGACAGGCGGCGAAGGTGCAGGAATGCAGCGCCTGCAGGAGGACGAGGGCCCAGAGTTCGGTCGTGAAGGCCATGGCGGTCCAGCGCACCATGCCGGCGGCGAGGCCGAGCGCGATCAGGCCGCACACGCCCAGGCGCTTCAGCAGCCAGCCGCCGAACAGCATCAGTACGATCTCGATGGCGACGCTCTCGGCCCACAGTGAGCTGATCGTCACGTCGTCGATGCCGGCGGCGCGCCAGGTCAGCGTGCCGAAGCTGTAGAGCACGGAATGGCTGGCCTGGCAGAAGCCGCAGGCCATGAGGAACAGCAGGAACGCGGGCGAGCGTAGCAGGTCGCGCACGCTGAACGAGACGTGACCGTGGTCGGCGCCCGCGACGCGCGCCGGCGTGGCGGGCAGCAGCCACGCGCACGGCGCCAGCAGCACGATGCTGGCCATGCCGACATAGAGCACCCAGGGCGGTCCGTAGCGATCGACGGCGATGCCGGCCATGAAGGTGCCGCCGATGAAGGCCACCGAGCTCCACATGCGCACGCGGGCATAGTCGAGGCCATGGCGCTTGGTCTCGGTTACCAGCACGCCGTCGTAGAGCGGCATCGGCGGCGACCACATGAAGCCCCAGATCATGGTGACGATGAAGATCGCGAGGAACGAGGTGGAGAACTGGTAGGCGCCGATCATCACGACGGCCGCGAGGCCCAGGGTCACCATCACGCCGCGCGGGCCGCCCAGCCGGTGGGCGATCCAGCCTACTGAAAGCGTGGCGATCACCGAGATGATCTGGCGCGACCCGAACAGCGTGCCGATCTCGGTGTCGGTGACGCCGCGGTCGCGCAGCCACACCGGCCAGTAGCTCATGAAGGCGCCGGCGGCGAAGAAGTAGGCGCCGCCGTAGCCCGCGAGGCGCAGGCCGGTCAGCCATTTGGACATCAGGCCGCGAACTCGCGGCGCGCCTCGGCGGTGTGCTGGCCGAGCGTCGGCACGTCGCCCAGCCGCTCGGGCTCGCCGTCATAGGAGGCGGCCAGCGCCGGGATCGAGACCTCGCCCTTGTTCGACGTGAAGACCGTGCGGCGGAGCTGCGGGTGCTTGGAAAGATCGCCGACCGAACTCACGCGCGCCCACGCGATCTGCGCGGCATCGAGCTTCGCGGCCAGCGCCTCGAAGCTCTGGGCGCTGAAACTCTCCGCGACGATGGCGTTGGTGTCGTCGCGCCGCGCGTTGCGATCCTTGTTGGTGGCGTAGTCGGGGTCCTTCTCGAGGCCCGGCCGGTCGAGCACGCCGTGGCAGAGGCGCTCGAACTCGCGGTCGTTCTGGATCGAGATCAAGAGCGGCACCTTGTCGGCGCTCGGGTAGACGCCGTAGGGCGCGATGAACGGATGCGTGAGACCAAGGCGCGGCCACTCGTAGGCGGCGTAGTCCATCGCCAGCAGCGGCACCGTCATCCACTCGGCCATCGAGGAGAACAGCGAAACGGAGATGGCGCGGCCCTCGCCCGTCTTGTGGCGCGCCAGCAGCGCTTCGAGGACGGCGGCATGGGCATACATGCCGGTGCCGATGTCGGTGGCAGAGATGCCGACGCGGCCCGGCGCATGCTCGGTTCCGGTGATGGAGGCGAGGCCGCTTTCGGCCTGCACCAGGAGATCGTAGGCGCGGCGGTTCTTGTAGGGGCCATGATCGCCGTAGCCCGAGACGTCGACGGTGATCAGGCGCTTGTGCACGGCCCGCATTGCAGCCGAGCCGAAGCCCGCGCGTTCGGCGGCGCCCGGCGCCAGGTTCTGGATCAGCACATCGGCCTTGGCGATCATGCGGTGCAGCAGCGCGAGATCGTCGGCCTGCTTGAAGTCGAGGGCCACCGACTGCTTGCCGCGGTTCAGCCAGACGAAATAGCTCGACTCGCCTTTCACGTAGCCGTCGTAGGCGCGCGCGAAATCGCCTTCCGGCCGCTCGATCTTGATGACGCGGGCGCCGGCATCGGCCAGCCGCGCCGCGCAATAGGGGGCGGCGACCGCCTGTTCGACACTCACCACCAGCAGGCCGTCCAACGCTCCAGACATACGCACCCTCTATGTTTCAGTCGTTAGGACTACCATTTCGATCAGGCCGGTGGCACGGTCGCGTCAACAAAAAGTGGGAGTGTAAATGCCGGGACCGTTGACGGGCGTGCGCGTGATCGATCTGACGGCGGTGCTGCTGGGTCCGTTCGCCACGCAACATCTGGCCGACATGGGCGCCGATGTGATCAAGGTCGAGCCGCCCGAGGGCGATCTGCTGCGCCTGTCGGGTGGCGTGATGGGCCGCGACAAGAGCATGGGCCCGATCTACATGGCGGCCAACCGCAACAAGCGCTCGATCTGCCTCGACCTCAAGAAGCCCGAGGCCGTCGCGGTGCTGAAGGGCATGATCAAGACGGCCGACCTGTTCATTCACAACAGCCGGCCGGCGGCCATCGAGCGGCTGGGGCTGGGGTACGAGGATCTGAAGAAGATCAATCCCTCGATCGTCTACGCCTATTCGCTGGGCTATGCGCGCAAGGGCCCCTACGGCCACAAGCCCGCCTTCGACGATCTCGTGCAGGGCGTGAGCGGCGCGGCCTCGCTGCAGTCACGCGTCGACGGCGAGCCGCCGCGCTTCATGCCGAGCCTGATCGCCGACAAGACGACGGGACTTCATCTCTGCATCGCGGTGCTGGGCGCGCTCTATCATCGCAAGTGCACCGGCGAGGGCCAGATGATCGAGGTGCCGATGCTGGAGACGCTGGCCTCGTTCTGGCTGACCGAGCATCTGTTCGGCAGGACATGGCGGCCGGAGCGCGGCACGATGGGCTACGACCGCATCATCAACAAGTACCGCCATCCGTTCCCGACCAAGAACGGCTATATCTGCGCGCTGCCCTACACCGACCAGCACTGGATCGCCTTCTTCGAACTGGCCGGCCGCCCCGACCTCGCCCAGGAGAAGAAGTTCGTCGACCGCGTCGAGCGGCCGAAGCATTTCAGCGAGCTCTACCAGGTGCTCGACAGCCTGCTGAAGGATCGCACCACCGAGGACTGGCTGGAAATGTTCGACAAGGCCGACATCCCGGCCATGCCGGTGCACACGCTCGAGGATCTGCTCGACGACCCGCACCTGAAAGCCACCGGCTTCTTCACCGAGCGCGAGCATCCGACCGAAGGACCGATCACGACCTTCGCCAGTCCGCTCGATTTCGAGAAGACCAAGACCGATTTCCGCCGCCATGCGCCGCGCATCGGCGGCGATGGCGTGGAGGTCTTGCGCGAAGCCGGCGTGAGCGACGCCGACATCGAGAAACTGAAGGCGGATGGGGCCCTTCTGGTGCCCTGACGTAACCGATTTCCTACGTAAACTTGTTCCGCTTCGCGGCGCCTAAAACCGCGGAGCGACAGCTGCGCGCTTGTTCAGAACGGGCTCGTGGCTAAACTCCGGCCAATTCGAAAACCCGGCCCGGGAGGGACGCATGGACCTCGCTTTCACAGCTGAAGAACAGAAGTTCGCCGACGAGGTACGTGCCTTCGTCAAAGCCAACCTGCCCGCCGATACGCGCGACAAGGTGAAGAACGGCAAGCACCTCGGCCGCGACGACTACATGCGCTGGCAGCAGGCGCTCGGGAAGAAGGGCTGGCTGGTCTACACGTGGCCGAAGAAGCACGGCGGTCCCGGTTTCACGCCGGCCGAGCGCTATATCTTCGAGAACATCTGCGCCGAGGAATACGCACCCGGCATCATCCCGTTCGGCACCAAGATGGTCGGGCCGGTGATCTACACTTTCGGCACCGAGGAGCAGAAGGCGAAGTATCTGGATCCGATCCGCATGAGCACGGTGTGGTGGTGCCAGGGCTATTCCGAGCCGGGTTCCGGCTCCGACCTCGCCTCGCTCCGCACCAAGGCCGAGAAGGAAGGCGACCACTATATCGTCAACGGCTCCAAGACCTGGAACACGATGGGCCATTGGGCCGACTGGATCTTCTGCCTGGTGCGGACCGACTCGAAGTCCAAGCCGCAGGAGGGCATCTCCTTCCTGCTGATCGACATGAAGACGCCCGGCATCACGGTGAAGCCCATCATCATGGCCGACGGCGGCCACGAGGTGAACGAGGTCTTCTTCGACAATGTGAAGGTTCCGGTCGCCAACCTGGTCGGCAAGGAGAACGAGGGCTGGACCTGCGCAAAATTCCTGCTCGCCAACGAGCGCCTCGGCATTGCCGCCGTGCCGCAGTCCAAGCGCGGCGTGGCGGCGCTGAAGGACATCGCCCGCGCCGAGCAGGACAACGGCCGGCCCCTGATCGAGAACCAGAGCTTCGCCGAGAAGATCGCCGACCTGGAAATCCAGGTGACGGCGCTGGAGTACACCGAGCTCCGCGTGCTGTCGTCGATGGCGCACGGCGGCCAGCCCGGACCGGAAGTGTCGGGCCTCAAAATCCGCGGCTCGGAGATCCAGCAGCGCATTACCGAGCTCACCATGGAAGCGGTCGGCGAATATTCCGCGCCGTACCTGCCGGGCCTGCTGTGGCAGGGCACCAACGAGGCGCCGGTCGGGCCCGAATACGCCCATCTCGCCGCACCGCGTTACTTCAACACGCGCAAGACCACGATCTACGGCGGCAGCAACGAAATCCAGAAGGGCATCATCAGCAAGATGGTGTTGGGACTCTAAGATGGATCTCGCCCTGAAACCCGAGCACAAGGCGTTCTCCGACGAAGTGCGGGCGTTCACGCGGAAGAATCTCTCGCCCGCGACCAAGGAGAAGACCTTCTCCGGCAAGCACTACGACCGTGACGACCACATGGTCTGGCAGCAGGCGCTCGGCAAGAAGGGCTGGCTTGCCTACACTTGGCCCAAGAAGTTCGGCGGGCCGGGCTGGGACGTGACGCAGCGCTTCCTGTTCGAGAACGTGCTGGCGGAGGAGGGCGCGCCGCGCATCCTGCCGTTCGGGCCGAAGATGGTCGGGCCGGTGATCTACACCTTCGGCAACGAGGAGCAGAAGGCGCGCTTCCTGCCGGGCATCCGCGAATCGACGGTATCGTGGTGCCAGGGCTATAGCGAGCCGGGCGCCGGATCGGATCTTGCGAACCTCCGCACCAAGGCTGAGCGAGACGGCGACCATTACATCGTGAACGGCCAGAAGACCTGGACCTCCTATGCGCATTGGGGCGACTGGATCTTCTGCCTGGTGCGGACCGGCGCCTCGGCCAAGCCGCAGGAAGGCATCTCCTTCCTGCTGATCGACATGAAGACGCCGGGCGTCACCGTGCGGCCGATCATCATGCTCGACGGGGCGCACGCCGTGAACGACGTGTTCCTCGACAATGTGAAGGTCCCGGTCGCCAATCTGATCGGCAAGGAGAACGAGGGCTGGACCTGCGCCAAGTTCCTGCTCGCCAACGAGCGCCTCGGCATCGCCGAGGTGCCGTCATCCAAGCGCGGCGTCTCGATGCTGCGCACGATCAGCGACGATCCGTCGATGGCCGAGAAGATCGCCGACGTCGACCTGCAGGTCCAGGCGCTGGAGATGAGCGAGTTGCGCGCGCTCTCGGCCATGGCGCTGGGCGGCGCACCGGGACCGGAAGTTTCTACGCTCAAGGTCCGCGGCTCGGAGATCCAGCAGCGCATCGCGGAACTGGCCATGGAGGCGGTCGGCGAATACGCCGCGCCCTACCAGCCCGGCATGCTGTTCCACGACACCAACGAGACGCCGGTCGGCCCCGACCACGCGCCGCCTGCCGCGCCTCGCTATTTCAACATGCGCAAGACCAGCATCTACGGCGGCAGCACCGAGATTCAGAAGAATATCGTGTCGAAGATGGTATTGGGCCTCTAGGCGTTGGGGCTATAAGGCATCAAAGAATTCCGGAGGAGAACCATGGATCTGTCCCTTTCCGACGAACAGAAGCAGCTTCAGGAGCAGGCCGAGCGTTTCGTGCGCGACAAGTACGCGTTCGACGCCCGCCGCAAGATCGCGGCGACCGAGCGCGGCTGGCTGCCCGAGAACTGGGCGCAGTTCGCCGAGCTGGGCTGGCTCGGCATGTCGTTTTCGGAAGAGGACGGCGGCTACGGCGGTGGTCCGATCGAAACCATGATCGTGATGGAGCAGTTCGGCAAAGGCCTGGTGCTGGAGCCGTTCCTGCCGACGGTCGTGCTGGGCGGCGGCATGATCGCCCGCGCGGGCTCCAAGGCGCAGAAGGAAGCGCTGCTGGCGCCGATGATCGAGGGCAAGAAGCAGTTCGCGCTGGCCTGGCTCGAGCGCCAGAGCCGCTACAACCTGGCCGACGTTTCGCTGAAGGCCACCAAGGAAGGCGCGGGCTGGTCGCTGTCGGGCCACAAAGGCGTGGTCTACAACGCCGCATCGGCCGACCAGATCATCGTGCTGGCCCGCACCGCCGGAAGCGCGCGCGAGCCCAAGGGCCTTACCTTGTTCATCGTCGACGGCAAGGCCAAGGGGCTCACGCGTCGCGACTACCCGACCCAGGATTCGCTGCGCGCGTCGGAGCTCACCTTCGATAAGGTCTCGGTCGGCGCCGATGCGGTGCTGGGCAAGGTCGATGAAGGTTTCGGTATCGTCGAGGACGGTGTCGACCGCGCCATCGTGGCGCTCTGTGCCGAGGCCACCGGCTGCATGGACGCCATCAACGCGGCGACGCTAGAATACATCAAGACCCGCAAGCAGTTCGGCGTGGCGATCGGCAAGTTCCAGGTGCTGCAGCACCGCATGGTCGACTGCTTCACCAACGCCCAGGAAGCCCGCTCGATGACCCTGATGGCGTCGCTCAAGATCGACGACAAGGACGCGATCGTGCGGGCAAAGGCGGCCTCGGGCGCCAAGGTGCAGATCGGCAAGTCGGGCAAGTTCTGCGGCCAGAGCGCGGTGCAGATGCACGGCGGCATGGGCGTCACCGACGAGCTCTCGGTCAGCCACTACTTCAAGCGGCTGACAATGATCGACCTGATGTTCGGCAACCAGCA
>CANJHI010000172.1 GCA_947474005.1 Alphaproteobacteria bacterium
ACTTTCAAACACAAGAAGAGTCATGTCCCCGTTGTCGACGGGGAAGAATGAAATTTTTGCACTCATAGGTTTACCTCTCCCACAGCCTCTCGATGCGCCGAGGCAAACCTCGCCGAACTCTACACCCTCGCCCCACACGCCGGCATATGTGCTCGCACAGTGCGGCGATCAAGAGGCAACTTTTTCCACCGGTGGTCGGATGGCATGCACAAGCTGACGAATAATTTTTCGGATAGGCTATTGACTCCTATCAGATAGGTTCCTATGATTCTTATCAGGTGAAATTTCCTCAACTTACAGAGGTAATGCCTGGTAAAAGACCTCAGCGATAAGAGGATTATGAAATGCCAACTCCTGCCACAGACCCTATTGAAGCGCTTTGCAGCGATGGAGGCTTAGCGGAGGGTAACAAGCTAAGGGCCCTCACCCAGGCTTTCGCAGGCGCAAATTCACTCGGCCCCATGGTGTCGAAGTGTCTTGGGCTAGCCAGTGGAGGTGAGAAGGGGCGTTCAGCTGAAGGTGATGTGGAGATAGCGTCGTTGACCCAAAAATAGGGGCAAGGGGATGTCATTTTACGATCAGAACCGCCCGTTCGGAGTACCCGAAGCCCCGCAGATCCAAGGCATCAGCTGGACCGAGGCGGTCTATTACACGAGGCTCCACGGCAAGAATTTCACGCCGCCCGCCAACATGCGCGGCATGACCCTGGCCGAGCTCGAGGCCAAGGCGCGCGAGGAGACCCGCGAGGCGCGCGAGGCCGAGGAGGCGCGGCAAAGCGCGGCGCGCATTGAGGCGGCCCCCAAGTCGATCGAGCGGGCGCTGCTGGATGGGCCGAAAGCGCAGGCGAAGCCGCAGCGCGGCTGGCGCCAGCGGGTACGCTTCCTCAATCAATTCAAGCGTTGCGGCAGCTATCGCGAGGCCGCCGCCCGCATCGGCGTCGACGAGAGCACGGTGCGGCGCTGGCGGGCCAAGTTCGAGGGCTTCCGCAACCGCTGCGACGAGATCCTGGCCGAGCGTTTCAGGGAGAAGGCCGACGACCTCAAGCTCCGCGCCGGCGAGCCGCGCACGCGGCCGTATTTCTATAGGGGCAAGCAGATCGGCGAACAGGTGATCCACGACGACCGGGCGCTGATGTTCCTGCTCAAGCTGGAGGACGCTCAGCGCGCTCGGGCCGAGGCACGCGAGGAGCGCCTGTTGCAACGGGCGCACGAGATTCGGCTGAAGGAGATGGAGATCGAGGCGAAAAAGCCTACTCCGAAAATGCACGCGCCGGCCGCGCATCCGGCGGCACTGGTCGAGGCTGAATCACCTGCTGAGATCAAAGACTTGTCGGCCGTTCCGGCGGACATCGCACCTCCAGAGGTCGTGGAGGTCCACCGTCGCCCCGAGCGAAGCGAAGCGGAGCCGAGGGACCTTGCTTCAACCTCGACGGCCCTTGCTGAGGAGAAAAGGTCCCTCGACTGCGCCGCCGTTCCGGCGGCTCCGCTCGGGACGACGGAAAAAGCTACAAGCACCATCTCACCCGATGCCGGGGGAGAAGACGTAAGGTGACTCTACCCGCTGTTGCGCAGGCCGGCGGCGATGCCGTTGATGCTGAGGTGGATGCCTTGCACCACCGCGGGGTCGGTGTCGCCGGCGCGGTGACGCTTGAGCAGCTCGATCTGCACATGGTTGAGCGGGTCGATGTAGGGGAAGCGGTTGCGGATCGAGCGCGCCAGCAGCGGATTGCGTTCCAGCAGCGTCTTCTGCCGCGTGATGGCGCAGACCACGTCGATCGACGCCTGCCACTCCTGTCGCACACGGCCAAAAACCTGGCCGCGCAGCGCCGCGTCGCTCACCAGCTCAGAGTAGCGCGAGGCGATGGCGATGTCGCTCTTGGCCAGCACCATGTCCATGTTCGACAGCACGGTGCGGAAGAACGGCCAGTTGTCGTGCATCTCCTGCAGCGTCGCCATGCCATCGCCGGGCCGCGTCGCACTCCACGCCTTCACCGCCGCGCCAAAACCGTACCAGCCCGGCAGCATCAGGCGGCATTGCGCCCAGCTGAACACCCAGGGAATGGCGCGCAGATCTTCGATGCCCTGCTTCTTCGACCGCGACGCCGGACGGCTGCCGATGTTGAGCGTGGCGATCTCCTCCAGCACCGTGGACTCACGGAAATACCGGTCGAAGCCCTCGGTCTCGTAGACCAGCGCGCGATAGGCGCGGAAGGCGTGCGCCGACAGCTCCTCCATGACGGCGAGATAGTCGGCGGGCGGCGGCGGCCGGTCCGCGTCCAGCAGCGAGGCTTCCAGCGTGGCGGCGGCCAGGGTCTCGAGATTGCGCCGCCCGACCTCGGCGTTGGAATACTTGCCGGCGATCACCTCGCCCTGCTCGGTGATGCGGATCGCGCCCTGCACGGCGCCGGGCGGCTGCGCCAGGATCGCCTCGTAGCTCGGGCCCCCGCCGCGTCCGACCGAACCGCCGCGGCCGTGGAACAGGCGCAAGCCCACCTGATGACGCCGGAAGGTTTCGATCAGCACCAGCTCGGCCTTGTAGAGCTCCCAGGTCGAGGTCAGGTACCCGCCGTCCTTGTTGCTGTCGGAGTAGCCCAGCATCACTTCCTGCGTGCCGCCGCGCGAGGCGAGCAGGCGGCGATAGGCCGGCAGGCCGAGAAGCTCGTCCATGATCCGGCCACAGCGCTGCAGATCGCCGATGGTCTCGAACAGCGGCACGATGTCGAGGTCGAGCCGGCCCTCGCGCGGATGGAGCAAGCCCGCTTCCTTGAGCAGCACCGCTACTTCCAGGATGTCGGAGACGCTGTCGGCCTTGGAGATCACGTAGTTGGGCAGGGCGGCGGGGCCGTAGCGGCGATGCGCATCGGCCGTCACCTGCAGCATGGCGAGTTCAGCGGCCGTTTCGTCGGCATAGGAGAGATAGGGCGACGCCAGCGGCCGCATGTTGCCCAGTTCGCCGGCCAGCAGTTTTACGCGGGCCCCCTCGGCGAGGGCCGCATAGTCGACACCGAGCCCGGCCGCTTCGACGAGTTCGGCCATGACGCGCGCATGCACGTCGGAATTCTGCCGCAGGTCGAGCGATGCCAGATGAAAGCCGAAGACGTCGACGGCGCGGCGCAGCGAGCGCAGGCGCCCGCGCGCCAGGCCGGCCGAGCCGTTTTCTGCCAGCGACCGGTAGACCGTATCGAGGTCCGCTTTCAGATCGCCAGCCGTTTCATAGGCCGGCGCCGGGCCGACCGGCGGGTGCGGCGGCTCGAGTCTGTCGAGCGACCACGCGGTCGCGGCAAGCCTCGCGTAGATGCCGACGATGGCGCGCCGGTAGGGCTCGTCCTTGCGCTCCGGCGCGCGGTCGGGCGAGCTTTCGACCAGGGCGCGCAATCCCTCGGTGACCTGCACGATGCGGCCATCGAGCGACAGCTCGCCGCCCAGCAGGTGCAATTCCCCGAGATAGAAGCCCAGCGCGCGCTGGCTTTGCATGGTGAGCGTCTGGCTCGACACGTCGGCGGTGACGTAGGGATTGCCGTCGCGGTCGCCGCCGATCCAGCTGCCCATGCGCAGGAAGGACGGCACGTCGACGTCCTGCCACGCCGGATCGATGCCGCCCAACCGATCCTCGAGGTCGGCGTAAAAGGCCGGCAGGGCGCGCAGGAAAGTATGGTCGTAATAGGCGAGGCCGTTGGCGACCTCGTCGATGACCCGGAGGCGCGTGTCGCGCAGGATGCTGGTCTGCCACAGGGTGAGCACGGCGCGCCGCAACGCCCGGCGGTTGGTCCTGAGCTCCTCCGGCGTGAACTGGATGCGGTCGCGCTCGTCGAGCAGGCGGGAGATTTCCATCTCGCGATCTATCGAGCTCTTGCGGCGGATCTCGGTCGGATGAGCCGTCAACACAGCGCTGCACAGCGCGTGGGCGAAGAAGGCCTGCAGGCGCTCGCGGGAAATGCCGGCGCTGCGGGCGCGGCCGAGCGCATAGGCCATCGTGCCCTGCCGCGGCGGCGCCTTGGCCATGGCGTAGGCGCGCGTGCGGCGGATGTGGTGCTGGTCCTCGGCGATATTGGCCAGGTGCGAGAAATGGCCGAAGGCGCGGATGATGCGGACGGACTGATCGGTCGGCAGGCCGCTCATGGTGGTCTGCAACGCCTGCCGCGCGGCCTCGTCGGCGTCGCGATGGAACAGGACGCCGGTACGGCGGATGTGTTCGACGAGCTCGAACACTGCTTCGCCCTCCTGGGCACGCACCGTGTCGCCGAGAATGCGCCCGAGCAGCCTTGTGTCGTAGCGCAGCGGCACGTCTTTTTCGGGCGTTTCGGCCGGGTTCGAATGCTCCATGGGCTGCATCTCGCTCCTGTCCTGCGGCCAATGCACGGTCTAGGCCACTTCGATGACTCCCTCGCCGCCGGCATAGAGCTTCTCGACCAGGGCGCGGCGCCGCTCGAGCGTGGCCCGCTGGTTGATGTAGCCCTTGTCGGTCATTTCATGACCGTCGACCGAGGGCGGCTCGGCCATCAGCAGCACGCGCCGGACCTGCATCGACGAGCCCTTGGCCGCGGCATTCATCCGGGCGAGTCCGCTCTTCAGGGCGCCGACCACCGCCGGATGCGCCAGCAGCTCAGCGGTCGTGAGGTTGGCTTCCGTGTCGCCTGCGAGCTGCCGGCAGGCGGCGATATTGGGAAAGCCCAGCAGGCCCACCTGGTCACGGCCCTCGCCGCAGACCACGGCGTCCTGCAACACCGGCGTCGCCGCCGCGATCGCCGTGGTGCGCAAGGTGCCCACCAGCACGAAGGTGCCGCTCATCAGCTTGAAGTCCTCGACCACGCGGCCATCGAAGATCAGGCCCCAGCTCGGATCGGCCGGATCGACGAAGCGGCCGGCGTCGCCGATCTTGTAGAAGCCCTCCTCATCGAACATCTGCGCCGTGAGGTCGGGCTGCTTATGATAGCCGGGCGTCACGATCACGCTCTTCAGTCTCAGCTCATAGCGCCCCTCCTCGCCCGTCGGCACCATTTTCAGCTGCACGCCGGGAAAAGGCAGGCCGATCAGGCCGACGCGCTCCGAGGCCCAATGGACCGTGGTCGCCGTCGGCGACGTCTCGGTCGAGCCCCAGCCGGTGACGAACGGCAGGCGATGGCCGGTGTACTTGACCGCCAGCGTCTCCATGCGCGTGTAAAGATCGTCCGGCAGGGTGGCGCCGCCATAGGCCAGCGAATTGAGGTTCTTGAAGAAGCGCCGCGCCAGCGCCTCGTCCTTCTCCAGCGCCGTCGCCAGCATGGCGTAGCCTGCCGGCACGTTGGCGAAGTAGGTGGGCGAGACGTCGCGCAGGTTGCGCAGCGTCTCCTCGAACAGGCCGGGCAGCGGCTTGCCGTCGTCGATGTAGGTCGTGCCGCCGTCGGCAAGGTTGCCCTGGAAGGTGGCGTTGCCACCCATCGTGTGGTTCCACGGCAGCCAGTCGAGCATGACGCCGGGCGGATCCTCGGGCTTCCGCGTGCGCGCCATCTGGCTCATGGCGAGATTGGCACACATCATTTCCTGGGTGTTGATCACCGCCTTGGGCATGCCGGTGCTGCCCGAGGTGAACAGGAACTTGCCCACGGTGCCTGGCTCGATCGCCGCCACGGAGTTCGCCACGGCCTCGGTCGGCGTCGTTGCCACCAGCTCGCTCCACGGCAGCGACTGCAGCTTGGGCGGCGGCTTGTCGACATGGACCAGCAGCACGCCCCCCGAATCGGAGTTGGCCAGATCGAGCGCCGCCAGCGCGCGGGCGTAGATCTCGCCATTCTGCACGAACACAAGGCCGGGTTTGATGAGGTCGAAGACGTATTTCAGCTTGGCGTGGTCCTGGCTCATCACCGAATAGGCCGGCGACACCGGAGCGAGCGGTGCGCGCGCCTGCATGGCGGCCATCGACAGCAGCGCGAACTCGATCGAGTTCGACGACAGGATCATCACCGGCCGGTCCGGCCCGAAGCCCCTGTCGAGCAGCGCTTGCGTCACCGCATCGACCTGCCGCCTGGCCTCGGCGTAGGTGAGCTTCATCCACTCGCGGTCCGGCCCGCGGCGCTGCGCCAGCCAGACGCGATCCGGCGCCTCCTTCGCCCATTTGGCGAGAAAGGCCGGCACGTGCTTTTCATACGGCTTCAGCCGGTGGTTCGACTGCAACACGATCGTGCCGTCGTCCCGCCGCTCGACCTTCACGTCGCGGCTGAGGAATTCGATCGGCTTAAAAGGCGCCTGCATGACACTGTCCAATGGCGTTTCTCCCGCGAATATCTTTGCCCGGATTAAGAAGCGACATCCGAGCTTCGACAAGGCCGGAGCTATGCTGCGCCGATCAGCCGCTCGCAGAAAGAAACGAATGCGACCGCTTCGTTACGCGCAGCACGTGCATGCTCGACGGTTAGCGTGTCCTGAGCCTCGTAGTCAGCAATCAGGCGACGATCCAATGCCCGACTCAATCGGCCGACTTCTGCTTTTGCCTGCAAAGACGCTTCGCGATCGAGCTGACTAAGCCGGGTGATCAATCCGCTGTGCGTCTTGGGCAGCGCCAATCCGCGATCGACAAATAGAGCCAACGCGGCGTGATGCATCGCATAATACGCCGTGTGAGCGATCACTTCTGGAAGTTCGACTTCGGCGCGGGCTTCAACCATCGCCAGCAAACGACGCGCACGCTGCAGATGCTGCCTGGCTTCTTCCTTCAAAGAGGGATGCCTTCCGTTCGGATCGCTCTCAGAAGATAGCTGTCCTCCTCCAAACGACGCCCTGCAAGGGGAAGCGGTTGGATGAACTGCCCTGTCTCGTAGAGGAGATCGGTTCCAAGGTCGGCCAATCGATTCAGATCGTCCGACGAAGGCTCCCCCGTCAGAAAGATCGCAATATCCCAGTCGGAGTCCTGCCGAGCATCGCCGCGCGCGCGCGAACCATAGAGCACGACCTTCGCCACGCGCCCATTGAAGGCCCCGTCGACGCGGCGCTTGTATTCGCGCGCAAGAGAGAAGTCTGCGTTCATAACCTCAATATAGCACGTCCCCCTGGGGAAGGCTCCGCTGGAGCCTAGGCCTTGAACCTGGCGATTGCCTTCTCGTCGAACTTCAAGCCGAGGCCCGGCTTGTCCGGCAGGACCAGCTGGCCGTTCTCGATCGCCGGCGTCTCCTCGTACAGCGCCAGCATCCACGGCATGTATTCGACGGTGAGGCCGTTCGGGCACGCCGCCACCATGTGGCACAGCACTTCGGGCATGACATGGCTCACGATCGGCAGGTTGAAGGCCTCGGCCATGGCGGCGACCTTCATCCACTGCGTCGGACCGCCGACCCGAGCGATGTCGACCATCACGATGTCGACCGAGCGCGCCTCGATCATGTGACGGAACGGCACGATGCCCCAGACATACTCACCGCCCGCGACTGGGGTCTTGAGCGCGGCGGTGACGCGCGCGAGGCCCGCATAGTCGTCGGCCGTCGTCACGTCCTCCAGCCAGAACAGGCCGATACCCGCCTGCTCGACCCTGGAGCCGATGTCGATCGCCTGCTCAGGCCGCCAACGCTGGTTGATGTCGCACATCAGCGGAATGTCGGGACCGATCGCGTCGCGCACGACCCGCATGCGGCGAAGCTCGTCGGCCGGCGTCGGATCGCCGGGCAGCGCCATCTGGGTCTTCATCGAGCGGAAGCCCTTCTGCACCAGGATGCGCGCGGCCTGCTCCGTCTGCTTGTCGGTGAGGCCGCGGCGCAGCGAGCCTGAGGCATAAGTCGGCACGCGGTCGCGATGGCCGCCCAGCAGCTGCCACAGCGGCTGGTCGAGCGCCTTGCCCCTGATGTCCCACAGCGCCGTGTCGATCGCCGACAGGGCGAGGGTGAAGATGCCGCCCGGTCCGCCGGTATCGCCGGCGCGCAGCTTGGCGAGAAGCGCCTCGTTGCGCATCGGGTCCTCGCCGACGATGCCCGCGCACAGGCCTTCCACCATCGCATGCAGGCTGCGCGTCACGCGGCCGCCATAAAGCGTGACACCGATGCCCTCGATGCCGCTGTCGGTGCGCAGGCGCAGGATCACCGTCGGCCGCTTGCGGTTGGCGTCCTCCGGCATGTTGGCCAGCGGATCGTCCTCCGGCACCGCGAGTGTCATGACCTGGTAACTGGCGATTTTCATTACGCTTCCTCCATCATCCCGTCCGCAAGCCGAAACCCGGGTGCGGCCTGAATGCCCGTTCACATTGCCCCCATTTTCGGCCAGAGTCCGCCGCAGCACAAAGGGAGAGAGCGATGGATTTCGAATACTCGGATCGCAGCAAGGCGCTGGTCGAGAAACTCAACAAATTCATGGACGAGGTCATCTATCCGGCCGAGTCCGTCTACGAAGAGCAGATGGAGAAGGCCAAGGACCGCTGGCAGCTCCCGCCCGTCATGGAAGAGTGCAAGGCCGAGGCAAAGAAGCGCGGACTGTGGAACATGTTCCTGCCCGCCGACCGCGAGACCGGCGACACCCACGGCACGATGGGCCTCTCCAATCTCGAATACGCGCCGATCTGCGAAGTGCTGGGCCGTTCCTCGATCGCCTCCGAATCGGTCAACTGCTCGGCGCCCGACACCGGCAACATGGAAGTGTTCGCCCGCTACGGCACCAAGGAGCACAAGGAGAAGTGGCTGAAGCCGCTGCTCAACGGCGAGATCCGCTCCTGCTTCGCCATGACCGAGCCGGCGGTCGCCTCCTCGGACGCGCGCAACGTCGAGTGCCGCATCGAGAGCGACGGCAACGACTATGTCATCAACGGCCGCAAGTGGTGGTCGTCGGGCATGGGCGATCCGCGCTGCGCCGTCATCATTCTGATGGGCAAGAGCGATCCCAACGCGCCGGCCTACCGCCAGCAGTCGATGATCGTGGTGCCGCGCGATGCCAAGGGCATCAAGATCGTGAAGATGCTGCACGTGTTCGGCTACGACGACGCCCCGCACGGCCACGCCGAAGTGGTCTACGACAACGTCCGCGTGCCCAAGTCGGCCATCCTCCTCGGCGAGGGCCGCGGCTTCGAGATCGCCCAGGGCCGCCTCGGACCGGGCCGCATCCATCACTGCATGCGGGCCATCGGCGTGGCCGAGCGTGCGCTGGAAATGGCGATCAAGCGCGCCAAGAGCCGCGTCGCCTTCGGCCAGCGCATCTCGGAGATGGGCGTCACCAAGGCCCATGTCGCCGACATGCGCATGGAAATCGACATGGCCCGCCTGCTGGTCCTCAAGGCCGCCTGGGCGATGGACAAGTTCGGCAACAAGGAAGCCCGCCAGCAGATCGCGATGATCAAGGTGGCGGTGCCCAACATCACGTCGAAGGTCGTCGACCGCTGCCTGCAACTCCACGGCGCCGGCGGCGTTTCCCAGGTGTTCAAGCTGGCCAGCATGTACGCCCACCAGCGCACGCTGCGCCTGGCCGACGGTCCGGACGAGGTCCATCGCGACCAGGTCGGCCGGCTCGAGATCGCCAAGTACAACTAACTCTGGCTTGACGGACGGCTACAGGGCGCGATCCTCCGGGGTCGCGCCCTTCTTCTTTGGCGCTGGGGAGATATCCGTGGAAAATCCGCCGCCGAAGAGCCGGCACGTCACCGAGCATCTCGCCAACGAGCGCACCCTTCTCGCGTGGATCCGCACCGCCATCGCGGTGATGACGCTGGGCGTCGCCATCAACCGCTTCAGCCTGTTCCTCATGGAGATCCACAAGATCGCCCCGGGATCGCGAGCCGCCAATGTCCATGCCGAAACCGTCGGCCTCGGCCTCGTCATCCTGAGCATCGTGCTGCTGTGCGGCGCGCTCTGGCACTACAGCTACGTCGGCCGGACGATCGAAAGCGAGACCTATCTCCCGGCCAATCGCATCCTCGTACTGACCACGCTCGCCGTCGTGGCGATGGGCGGCTCCGCCCTGATCTGGCTGTTCTAGCGCGGCTGACCCGGTGCCGCCGGCCCTTCGGGCTGGCGCAGCAGCTCGGAATCAGGCGCGCCGGCTTCGTATGCCGCGGCGAGAACCTCGGGATCGAACGCCACACCGATCGGATTCCTGCCGAACGCGTCGGTCTGGAAGTAGGCCGCCGTCTCCGCCTTCGTGGTGTAGACATCGACTTGCAGCTCGACCGAGTTGCCGTCGGGATCATGATAGTAGAGCGACACGGTGGGCCCGTGATGGATCGGCCTGTAAGGCTCGATGCCCTGCGCCTTCAGCCGGCGGTACGTCGACAGCAGCTCGCCGATGTTGCGGAAGGTGTAGGCGACGTGCGCCAGGCCCCAGCTCTTGCTGTCGGCGGCATGCAGCCCGGCAATGTTCACGATGCCGAGCCGATGATGCTCCTCATCATAGGTCAGGAAGCAGATGTACTCGGTACGCTTCACCACATGCATGTTCAGCACCGCCGAGTACCAGTCGATCATCGGCTGGATATTCGACGAGCGCAGCACGAAGTGGGCGAACAGCACCGGCGCGACCGGTTTGGCATCGAGCGTGCGCGGACGGCGCGCGGCAGCATCGAGGATAGTGTCCATGGGCGACCTCCAGGTCCCCACTTTACCCCCGGAACCTTGGGCCCGGGAATCTTGAGGAGGGCCTTGCGTTATAACTAACTGACTGGTAAGTTAGTTATATGAAAGCCACCAAACAACGCCGCGCGCCCACTGAACGACCGCAGGAAATCCTCGATGCGGCGCTGGCGCTCTTTGTCGAAAAGGGCTTTGCCGCCACGCGCCTGGACGACGTGGCCGCGCGCGCCGGGCTCTCGAAGGCCGCGATCTACCTCTATTTCGCGGACAAGACCGCCCTCTTCCAAGGCGTCGTCCGCCAGGCCATCGCGTCCAACATCATCACGGTCGAGGCCATGCTCGCGGCCCATCGCGGGCCGGTGGCACCACTGCTGCCGCGCATCCTCGACTTCATGGCGAGCCGTATCGAAGAGACGCCGATGGCGGCGGTCGCCAAGCTGGTGATCGCCGAATCGCGCGCCTTCCCCGAGATCGGCCGCTTTTACCTGAAGGAGGTGATCGGCCGCGGCATTCCGATGATGGAAGGACTGATCGCCCACGGCATCGCCCAGGGCGAATTCCGCAAGGTCGATCCCGGCCTCACCGTGCGAACGATGGTGGGCCCGATGCTGCTCGCCGTGGTCTGGCGCACCGTGTTCGAACCGATCGGCGCGGAGAAACTCGATGTCCGCGCGCTTGCCCGCCACCACGCCGACCTGATGCTGCATGCACTGCGGCCGATATCGCAGGCGCCGTCATGAAACGCGCGCCTCTGATCGCGGTCGCCGCCATCGCGACGATAATCCTCGTCACCTACGGCATCTGGGGTGATCGCGCCCTGGCACTCCTCGGCCTCGGTCCCGACCCGTCGCGTTATCTCGGCTATGTCGAAGGTGAGACCAGCCTGATCGGGCCGCCGATCGCCGGGCGCCTGATCGAACGGCCGGTCGAGCGCGGCCAACTCGTCAAGAAAGGCGACCGTCTGTTCGTGATCGATCCCGTGGTGGCCAAGGCCGAAGTGGCGCGCGCGGAGGCCACGCTCGCCGAGGCGAGGGCGCGCTACGAGAACATGCTGACCGGCAAGCGGCAGGAGGAGCAGGACGTGATTCGCGGCCAGCGCCGCGAGATCGAGGCGTCGATTGCGCTGGCCGAGACCGAACTCAAGCGGCAGACCCAGCTTCTCGAACGCTCGATCACGACCCGGCAGGCCTATGACCAGGCCGAGTCCCAGGTCCGCCAGCTGAAGTCGCGCGCCGCCTCCCTCGCCGCCCAGGAAAGAGTGGGCGACCTCGCTGCGCGGCCCGACGAGATCGACGCGGCCAAGGCACTGATCGGCCAGAACCAGGCCAACCTCGAGCAGGCGAAGAAGCGCCTCGACGATCTGATGCCGGCGGCCCCGGAGGATGCGCTGGTCGAGAACACCTTCTTCAATACCGGTGAGTGGGTGCCGGCGGGCACGCCCGTGGTCTCGCTGCTGCCGTCGTTCCGCGTAAAGCTGCGCTTCTTCGTGCCCGAAGAGGACGTGGCGCGGGCAAAGGCCGGCAAGCAGGTTGGCTTCACCTGCGACGGCTGCCCGCCCGGCCTCAAGGCCACCATCATCTACGTCTCGCCGCGGGCCGAATTCACGCCGCCGGTG
>CANJHI010000173.1 GCA_947474005.1 Alphaproteobacteria bacterium
AGCGACGAGCCTACGGATTGCGTGACGAAGAATATCTCCGTCTCAAGGTCCTCACCTGCATGCTGCCCGCCCTATGATCCCCCAAAATCACCCACTCGATTCCCGGAAGAGCCTCTATTTTTTGACCTCACGGGTAGACGCGAAGGTCGTCGCCCTCTTCGAGGACGATCAATCCTACGTTGTCCTCACCGTCGGCTTTTCGATGTAATCACGAGGATCTGGTCGGCGATCTTGGGAAGGGGCACGATGATGTCCGCGCCACCGCGGGCAATTGCTTCCTTCGGCATGCCAAACACGACGGCGGTGGATTCATGTTCGGCTATGGTCGCTGATCCCGTTTGGTGCATTTCCAGCAAACCCCGGGCACCATCATCGCCCATGCCGGTCATGATGACGCCGACCGCGTTGCGCCCGGCGGATCTTGCTGCCGAACGGAACAGCACATCCACCGAGGGTCGGTGCCGTGATACAAGCGGACCGTCCTTCAATTCCACAACATAGCCGCGACCCCGCCGGCTGAGCAGCATGTGCCGGTTTCCCGGGGCGATCAGCGCGTGACCCGGCAGTACCGGGTCGTTGTGTTCTGCTTCCTTGACGGAGATTTGGCACAATGCGTCGAGGCGGCGGGCGAAGGTCGCTGTGAACCCTTCGGGCATGTGCTGGACGATGACGATCCCCGGACAGTCGCCCGGCAGCGTTTCCAGCACAACCCGCAGGGATTCAGTGCCACCGGTGGAGGCACCAATACAGACCACCGGTTCGGTCGGACTCACCTTGGCCCGCCGGTTGGGCGGGGGAAGGATTACATCCGCCGTCAACTTCGGCGAAACGGTTTGGGATGGTCCCTGAGCAGGGCTGCGCAGGCGGCGCTGGGCGGCCGATTTTATTTTTTCACGGATCGCGCCAGTTGAGGCGAGAAGATGCGCGCGAACTCCAACTTTAGGCAAGACCACAACATCCATTGCCCCCGCCTCCAGTATTTCGGTCGCGGCCGCCGACCCTTCATCGATGAGCCTGAAGATCACCACCACCGGCAATGGATATTGAGCCATCAGTTTCCGCAGAAAGGTCAGGCCATCCATGCGCGGAGTATCCGTGTCGAGAAGGATGACGTCGGGAATTTCGTCCTGAATGTACCGCGCGCCCACGAAGGGGTCCCTCGCGCTTCCCATGACCTCCAGGCCGGGATCTTGCGCCACGATTTCCGCCAATGCCCCCCGAATTCCAGCCGAGCCAGCGATAATGAGAATCCGGAGAGCCATCAGACGGCCTCTTCACGGAGAAATACTGTGGGACCGACTCGGCGTAGCGGCAGTTTCAGGTCCGCTACACTTCCTTCGGAATGGCCGAGGAAGAGATATCCTCCGGGCTTGAGGCAACGGCAAAGGCGGGACAGCACTTTTCGCTGCGTCGCCCTGTCGAAGTAGATCAGCAGGTTGCGACAAAAGACGATGTCCATTGCCTGAGAGGCCGGATAGGACTCATCCATCAGGTTATGGTGCTTGAATATCACCCTCCGCCGCAGATCGGGGACGATGCGAACTTCATCGCTGCCGGGGTCGTGCAGGAGGTAGCGCTTGCGCAACTCCATGGGTACAGGACCTATCGTGCTGTGTGGATATATCGCCCGCATGGCCACTCGCAGGACTTCGGTAGAGATGTCACTCGCGAGAATTTCGAAGCTGAAGCTGGAATTTGTGCGGGCAAACTCCTCGCAGATCATGGCCAGCGAATAGGGCTCGGCGCCGTTGGAACAACCGGCGCTCCAAATACGAAGAGGGAGAGGTTGCCCACCTGAAGAGGCCTGAAAATTCGGCAGGACCACGTTGCTCAGGAATTCAAAATGATAGGGCTCGCGGAAGAACTCTGTCTTGTTGGTCGTGACGGCATCGAGCAAGGCCGTCTCATCCCGAACCAGGCCACCTTCTTCGAACAGCCATTTGCAATATTCGCTCACGGTTGCGAACCCGAGCCGTCGTATGTGCCGCCGGAGACGGCCTTCAAGAAAGGTTTTTTTCGACGGGGGCATCCTGATGCCCGAACGACCGTGAATCAGCTCCGCCAAACGCAAATAGTCCTGTTCTCTGAGCGGCTCGGCTTCTCGAAGCTCAGAATGGGTCATGACGCGCCAGGATGCTGTCGATTCGGGTGGAAGGCGAACAACTTCAGCGGATCGACAATGATAACGAATTGCTCGCGCAGTGGTACAAATTCAGAGGTGTCGATGATGCCGAACGAATTGGCGGATATGCTTCCGTTCATCACACCGCTTGAAGGCTTGCCGCGTCGTTGCTGCCGAAGAGGCGCTCCATGTCGAAGATGACGACAAAATTGCCTCCCAGATAGCTGATGGCGCGAATGTACTCTGAGTTCCACGGTCCCCCCACGTCCGGTACGGCTTCCAGGCTGCCGGCTTCGAACTCGGCCACCTCGAACACCTTGTCGACCAGCAGGCCGACGACCAACTGCCGACCAGCCACGGTGATTTCCAAAACCAGGATGCGAGTATCCACGCTAACGGGCACAGTAGGCAGGCCAAGTTTGATGCACAGATCAACGACTGGCACCGTGCAGCCGCGTACGTTGATGACGCCCAACAGGAACGGCGGTGCTTGGGGTAAGGGGGTGATCGGGGAGTATTCGAGGATTTCGCGAACGAAACAGACCTCGATAGCAAAATTCTCGCCACCTGCCCTTAAGGTAACAAAACTGGAGTTGGCGGCGGCTGGCATTGGGTTCATGTTGCGACCTCAATATCGCTTGAAACGGCCGTCTTCCGCATCTGTATCGCCCAGATCAAGAGCGATTCCCTTTGCCCTGGCAGCCATGCGGGCAAGCGCATTCCCATGTTTCGATTTCGCCGGTGTGGTCCCTCTCGCCGGTTGGTTTCGCGTCTCGATCTGACGGGTGGGCGCTACCTGGGTTGGGAGCTTGGCGCTCCCGATACCATCCATCTGGAAGAAGCTGATCGTCTCGTCCAGATGCTCGGCCTGCATGGACAGCGTCTCGGACGTGGCTGAAACCTGCACGGAAGCCGAGGCATTTGTCTGGATCACCTTGTCAAGTTCCTGGATGGCGACGTTGATCTGTTCGGCGCCGATGTCCTGCTCACGACAGGCTGCCGAGATTTCCTCCACCAATTCAGCTGTCTTCTTGATGTCGGGAACCAGCCGGTTCAACATCGCTCCGGCCTCGTTCGCAACGCCGATCATATCGGCAGATACCGAACTAATCTCGGTAGCGGCCCGCTGGCTCCGTTCCGATAGTTTGCGCACTTCCGAAGCCACCACCGCGAACCCCTTGCCGTGCTCGCCGGCCCGCGCCGCTTCCACGGCAGCATTCAGGGCCAGAAGGTCGGTCTGGCGCGAGATCTCCTGAATGATGGAAATCTTGCTGGCGATGGTCTGCATGGCCTGAACAGTCTTACCAACCGCTTCTCCGCAAATCTGGGCATCAGTCGCGGACTTGCGAGCGATCTTTTCAGTCTGATTGGCATTGTCGGCGGTCTGCTTGATGTTGGCGGCGATCTGCTCCATGGCCGCCGAAGCCTCCTCGGCCGATGCTGCCTGCTCCGTGGCACCCGCGCTCATCTGCTCGGCGCTGGCCGACAACTGGTGACTCCCCGCGGATACTGCGGCGGAGGACTGCCCGGCCTCCGCTACGACGTTACGCAGGTTGTCGACCATCCTCTTGAGGGCGATACCGAGGACATCCTTGTCCGAACGCAGTGGGGTTTCGACGGCGAGGTTACCTTTCGATATCTCTTCGGCGACAGCGGCCGTCTCCCGCAGGTTGTCGACCATCTTCTTGAGGGCGATACCGAGGACATCCTTGTCCGAACGCAGTGGGGTTTCGACGGCGAGGTTACCTTTCGATATCTCTTCGGCGACAGCGGCCGTCTCCCGCAGGTTGTCGACCATCTTCTTGAGGGCGGTGATAATGTCGGCCATCTCGTCGTTGCTGGTGGCGTTAACCTCATTGGATAGATCGCCCCGGGCGACCGAGCCAGCCAAGGCGACCGCGCGACGAGCATTGCCACCGATAGACAAGGCAATAAAGATAGCACTGGCGATGGCAATCGCCAGCGCACCCAGAGCGGCGGAGATCTGCAGGTTCCGGCTGAAGAAGTAATTCTGATCGGCGGCGATTTTATCCTCGGTCATGCTTTTTTTGGCATTCTGCGCGACTTCGTCTAACATCTCGGATAGCTTGGTGGCCGCCGCACGCACCTCGCCCTTCGACAGGCTGGCTGCCTTGAATTCCGTATTCTTCCGGGTCAATTCAGCGACGCGCGCTGCGAGTTTCTCCCAGACGTCGTATTTCTCGACAAACTGATCGAAGCTGAGGCGCTCGCTTTCGGTTGTCAGCAACACACGAACGCTGCCCTGCAAGCGACGAACCGTGGACAAGAGATCAGGCAGCCGCAGCAGCGCCGCTTCGATATCAGCATCGGCGTGAGACATTGCAGCCTCACGCATCAGGTTACGAGCATCCGACCATATGGCCGTCATTTGCCAAATGCGTTCGGAGACGCGCAGACGGGACTCATCGGTGGTTTCGGCCTCGGCGAGGAGCGGCTTGAGGGCTGCCCGCGCTGCTACGGCGGCGGGGCCGGTCTCGCTGCGGATCATGGCTGCGGCGGCGGTGTTGGACCGGATGTGGCCGAGTTCGAGAACCTTGTCCTGGGTAGTGATCAACTGGGCGAACTGGCCTTCCACCGCCGCCAATTTCTGGCGTATTTCCTCGTTGGAAACCTTGCGTATCTGTTCGAGCAGGCTCCGGAAATCATCACGACGGGCCATCGTTGACTTTTCGAATCGATCAACTTCGCCGGCATCGGTAGACAGCAGGAAGTTCTTTACCTCGCTCTGAAGCCGGAAAGCGGTCCGCTCAAGTTCGACGGCGATCCTCGCGCGAGCGGCAGAATAGTCCACCACCTGGGCGAACATCGTATTCATCATCGCAAGACCCACCAGGGAGATGACAGCAGCTCCCGCGGACAGAACGATGATTGCGGCGAACGCCAGCGCCAACTTGCTTTTGATAGTGATCCGCACGTCTGTTTACTCCCGTTTCTCTTCGCCGAGCGCCGCTGTGACGTAACTGTAGGTCATTTCAGCCCCTCAATAGCGCTTGAAGCGGCTGTTTTCGTCGTCCGGATGATCGAGCTCCAGTTTGACCCCTCCGCCCTTGGTGCGCCGGGGAGTTGCAGGATACCGACCTCGTGTTGCCGCCACGCCGCCCCTTGCCCGGGATGAGCCGGGTGCACTTTTCGCTTTGCCGACGGCAACACCGGCGGACCCATCCGGCGCCGCCCGCCCGAGGCCGCCGCCAAAGCCGAAGACATCCAGCGAGTCGAGAACCTGGCTGGCCTGGGCCGATAGTTCGTCCGAACTCGCGGACATTTGCTCGGATGCCGCGGCATTCTGCTGGATGACCTGGTCCAACTGCTGGATGGCGAGGTTGATCTGACTGGCGCCCACGTCCTGTTCACGACAGGCAGCACTGATCTCTCCCACCAGCTCGGCAGTCTTTTTGATATCGGGCACCAGGCGGCCGAGCATGTCGCCGGCCCGGTTCGCGACCTCGACGGTCTCGGTCGAGACCGCGCTGATGTCGGTAGCGGCCCGCTGACTGCGCTCCGCGAGCTTGCGTACTTCGGACGCGACCACGGCAAAGCCCTTGCCGTGTTCGCCGGCGCGTGCCGCCTCGACAGCCGCGTTGAGCGCCAGCAGGTCGGTCTGCCGGGCGATTTCCTGGATAATCGAAATCTTCGACGCGATCGTCCGCATGGCCTGGACCGTTTGGGTCATCGCGGTGCTGCTTTCGTCCGCAGCGGCCGCCGACTGCTTGGCAATTCGTTCCGTCTGGCCGGCGTTCTCTGCTGTCTGCTTGACGTTGGCAGCCATCTGCTCCATGGCGGACGACGCTTCCTCGGCGGCCGCGGCCTGCTCGGTCGCGCCCTGACTCATTTGCTCGGCGGTGGACGAGAGTTGTTCGCTGCCGGCAGACACGGCCCCGGCGGACCGGGTTATGTCCGACACGACCGCGCGCAGGTTGCGCGCAAGATAGAATCCGCCTGCGATCAGCAAGACAAGAGTAAGGGCAGCGACACCGATCTCAATCATTTTGACTGCATCATAGAGGGCGTTCGCTTCAGCCTTGTCCTCGATCATGCTTTTTTTGGCATTCTGTGCCACTTCGTCCAACATCTCGGCTAGTTTGGTGGAGGCGGCGCGCACCTCGCCCTTCGACAGATTGGCAGCCCTGAATTCCGTGTTCTTGCGGGTCAATTCAGCGACACGCACTGCAAGTTTCTCCCAGACGTCGTATTTCTCGACGAACTGGTCGAAGCTGAGGCGCTCGCCGTCGGTTGTCAGCAATGAACGAACGCTGCTCTGCATACGACGAATGGAGGGCAAGAGATCAGACAGCCTCAGCAGAGGCGATTCAATATCTGCATCAGCGCGGGACATCGCAGCCTCCCGTATCAAGTTGCGAGCATCCGCCCATATGGCCGTCATTAGCCAAATGCGCTCGGAGACGCGCAGTCGGGACTCATCGGTGGTTTCGGCCTCGGTGAGGAGGGGCTTGAGGGCTGTCCGCGCTGCTGCCGCGGCGGGACCGGTCTCGTTGCGGATCATGGCCGCGGCGGAGGTGTTGGATTGGATGCGGCCGAGTTCAAGAGCTTTGTCTTGGGAAGTGATGAACTGGGTGAACTGGCCTTCCACCACCGTCAATTTCTTGCGCATTTCCTCGTTGGAAACCCTGCGGACCTGTTCGAGCAGGCTCCGGAAATCGTTGCGAAGAGTCACTATGGCCTTGTCGAATCGGTCAAGGTCACCGGCATCAGTAGACAGCAGGAAATTCTTTTCCTCGCGCTGCAGCAGGAAAGTGGTTCGCTCGAGTTCGACGGCGATCCTCGCGCGCGTGGCGGAGTAGTCCACCAATTGAGAAACCATCGTATTCATCTTCGCAAACCCGACGAGGGCGCCCGTCATCGACACGGCCATGAAGGCCATCAGCAGGACGAAAATCGTGATCAGCTTGGTCCTAATTGATAGGCGCATGGTTGCCTCCCAGCTCTTGAATCTCGGGCCTCAATAGCGGTTCGGCGGACGCGAAGATGCGGCTGACATCGAGGATCATCACAAAATGGCTGTTCAGCCGTCCGATGCACTGCACGAATTCCGGGCGCCAGCGGGTGCCGAACCTGGGCACCTGATCGGTGACGACGGAATCGAGGTGGGTGACCGCATGGACCTTGTCTGCCAGAATCGCGACAAGGGTCGGTTCGCCCTCGAAGTCGAATTCCAGAACCACGATCCGGTTGTCGACGGTCGGCTCGGTGACGGGTATGCCGCAACGCAGGCGAAGGTCGGCCAGCGGCGCCACGCGACCGCGGAAGTTGATCAGACTGCTGATGAAAGCGGGCGCGTTGGGAACCGGCGTGATTGGCCCGATGTCGAGAATTTCGAGCACGATGCTCGCGGGAATCCCGAAGGTCTCGCTCCCCAGTGCGATGGTGAGAATTTCAAAGAGGTTGGGATTGTCAGCCATATCGGTTTCCATGTCTCACGAGGCCCTGAGCCGGTCCTGGCGGCTCTGCCCGTAGTCGATCAGCCGGATCACGTCCAAAACCAGCACTACTTCGCCATCGCCCAGGATGGTGGCGCCGAGAAAACTTCGAACATCGCGGTGCAGCGGGCTCATCGGCTTGATCACGGTCTGGTTGTTGCCGAGCAGGCTGTCCACGACGAGGCCCGCTCGTCGCTGGCCGGTAGAGACGATCACGATCTTCTCGTAGGGTGGCGGCGTTCCGGGCACGTTGAACAGTTCGCGCAGTCGCAGGAACGGCACCAGATCGCCCCGCAGGTCGAGGACGTCGCTGCCGTTCGCAGAAGCGGTCTGCGGCGCAAGCCCCACGCATTCCTCCACCGACGACAGCGGAATGCTGTAACGGTTGGGACCGACGCTCACGACCAGGCACTCGACGATCGACAATGTTTGGGGGATGCTGAGCGTGATGGTGGTACCCATGCGCGGTTCGGTAGCGACATCGACCTTGCCGCGCAGCGCCTCGATATCGCGCTTCACCACGTCCATGCCGACGCCGCGCCCCGAGACTTCCGTCACCACCGTCGCCGTCGATACCGACGGAGCGAAAATCAATTCCAGCGCCTCACGCCTGCTCAACTCGCGAGAGCCGTCGATGATGCCCTTGCGGCGAGCGGACTGGGTGACCGCCTCCGCGTCGATGCCCTTGCCGTCATCCTGAACCTGGATGACGATCAGCCCGTATTGGTGATAAGCCGCCAGGGTGATTTGGCCCTCAGCAGACTTGCCTTGTGCGATCCTCTCGGCCGGCGCTTCGATGCCGTGATCGAGGGCGTTACGGATAATGTGCTTCAGCGGAGCGCTGATCTGCTCGGAAACCTTCTTGTCGACCTCCGTGTCCTGACCGGTGAATATCAGGCGGGCCTGCTTGCCCGTGTCCTTGCAATAGTCGCGGACCAGCCGGTGCAATGAATCGAAAGCCCCGCCGATCGGAACCATCCGAACGTTCATGGCCTGGTCCTGAAGCTCGCGTAGAATGCGCGAACTGTCGTCGAGGATACTTAGTAGTTCCTCGGCAAGTTCAGGGTCCCGGGTCTCGATGGCGTCTTCGAAGCTCTCAAGGCGGGCTTCGACAGTGATCAGACCGCCGACGAGATTAACAAGCTTGTCCAGTTTGCCGATATCGACCCTAATCGAGGACAGCTTCTGCACCGCCTGAACGCCCGGTCTGCTTGAAGCCGTCCCAGCGTACGGCGGGATGAACTCGGCTGGCACGACAGGCGGCAGTTCGGCGTGGTCGGCCGGCGCGGAAGCCGCAGCGACCCTGTCGCCTATGACGTCCTGGGAAACGCCATCGACCGCCGCGTCGAGCCTCGCCTGGTCGGCGGGCGAGTCGGGTGGGACGTTCACTTGATCGATGGTTACGCGGTGAAGTGCCGGCCAGTCGGCAAGCGCAGCGGCGATCGCGGCCCGGTCCGCTGCGGTGACAAGATGGAAGCTGCGCCAGAGATAGAAAGTGTCGCTTTGGCGCTTGTCATCCGATGGCAGGCTCTGTTCATGGGAGATAGTGATCAACTCGCCAAACTTTTCCAATGACCTGCTAACCGTCTCAAGTTCCGAGGGCCGGGGGAAGAAGTCCGGCCGGGCAAGAACCTGGATGATAAATGGGTTCTGCTCGGAGTCGACAGCTGGCTCCGGAGCGGCTGGATTTGGAGAAGCTGCCGCGGGCGGCGAGACAGTGACAGCTGGCATTTCAGACAAGCGAGCGCTGGCCGCCGCCGGTACTTTTCCCATCGAGGCCAGAATCTTGCGATGGCTTTCAGCTACGATGCGTCGATCCAGTGGCCGCTCACCCAGCGCTTCCGAGATAAAGCCCTTGAGGCAATCCAGCGCCTCCAGCAGGAGCGACGCGAGAACCGAGGACATTGCAAGGCGAGCATTACGTACCTCGTCGAGCATGCTCTCCACGGCGTGCGTGTAGTGGGCCAGTTCCTCCATGCCGGCGACGCCGGCGCTACCCTTCAGGGTATGCAGGTGGCGGAACAGGCCATCGACAAGCGTGCGGTTGCCGGGCGATGTCTCGAGGTCGAGCAGATCGCGCTCGATATCCGCGAGAATCTCGCTGGCCTCTTCGAGAAAGACGGCCTGTAGCGCCTTGGCGTCGTCGCTGATGCCGGTCACTTGCTATCCATGGTGAACGACCCATCCCAGTCGTCCGTTGGAGGATTGTTGCGGAAATGGTCGCTGCGCTTGAGGAGCAGGGCTGTGGCAACGTCGCCTGGAACCAGCTCCAGACAGGCGAGGAAACCCGCGATAGCCTCCGCCCATTCGCGGCGGCGATACGAGGCCAGGGCTGGGGCGAAGGCTTCCGCCAGCCGGCGCGCGCGATCCAAGGCCTCTCCTTCGAGGTCCTGGAAGAGTTCATGAATCGCTATTGGTGCCGCGCGGCCTTTCACCGACACCAGGTCCAGCTCCCGCGACTCAAACACGGACCGGTCGAGGAACGCCAAAGTGTCGCCGCTGACGATGATCCGTACACCGTATTGCTTGGTAAGTCCTTCGAGTCGCGAGGCGAGATTGACCGCGTCGCCGATCACCGTGGAGTCCATACGAGTGGTACTGCCGAGGGTTCCCAGCATCACCATCCCGGTATGGATGCCGATACCCGACGTAATCGGGAAGGCCGGCGGCCCCTGACGTTTGTGGTTCCATTCCATGAGCCGTCGCTGCATGCCGACAGCGGCGTTGACTGCAGCCTCGGCCTGCGCGGAACTCTCCTGGTCGAACAGCGCCATGATAGCATCGCCGATAAACTTGTCGACAAAGCCGCCGAAATGGTCGATCGGACCCTGCATTTGAGCCAGATAGTCGTTGAGCAGCGCGAACAAGTCCTTTGCGGTCATGCCCTCCGAGATCGTTGTGAACGATCGAAGATCGCTGAAGAGGATCGTGATCCGACTGGCCAGAACATTACCCGGCTTCAGAGCTTCCAGCCCGTCCAGCGCGATCCGCTGCAGGAATTGCTTGGGAACGAACTTCTCGAACACGCGGGTCATCATGGCGACAGCCTGCGTCTCGGCGAGGTTGATCTTCGTCGTCTTCAACTCCTCGTAGGCCTTGCGCTGGGACTCCAGAGCCCGTTCCAGATTGTATGTGAGCGCCCGGCTTTGATCCTCGGCCTTCTTGGCGCGGACCAGGGCCTTTACCCGCGCGATCATCTCGCCGGCATCGAACGGCTTGGCCAGATAGTCATCGCCTCCCAAGAGCGTCAGGCCCTTTACCAGCTCGGCCTTGTCAGCTTGAGCCGTCAAGAATATCACCGGGATGGTCTTCCACACCGGGTCCGATTTCAGAATGCGAATGCAGGCGTCCCCGGACATCCTGGGCATGTTACGGTCCAACAGGATTATGTCCGGCAGCCTGTCGGTCGGTGTCTTCTCCATGAATTTGAGCGCTTCGGCGCCGTCCGCGGCTTCTTCGACCTGGAAATCGCTCCCTTCTGTTGTTTCCAGAATGTTGCGAAGCCTAACCCGTACCGTGCGGGAATCGTCGACGACGAGGGCTCGCGTCATCGACTCGGCCGGATTTGGACCTTCAGCCCGCAGTGCAAGGTCAATGGAGCTGCCAGATATGTCAGGTCACGCAGTATGGATGCCATTTTTCACCGAGGGGACCGAGAAATCCCAGGAAAGCTGCCCGAGGCAACCCGCAGCTAAATTCTCTCGCCCTAATTCTCGCAAGATAGTCACGCCGACCAGTCATGGCCCTATCAAAGTGATTGGACACTAGCTCCTACTGTCCAGGTGTTCAATCGGCGTCGCGAGACATAGTAAATACGCACCATCCCAAGATGCTTTCGTCCCAGGCCGCGGAGAGCAAGCCGACAGCGCCGCGGCCGTCGCGAAGGCGCTGAACCTGGAGACGCTTGTCATCGAGATCGACGGAAAGGCGCTCGGCCTTACCGTGCCAGCCCCGCTGCTCGCGCGCGCCGACGAAGTGATCGAGTAAGGTGCTCCTGCACATGCAACCGCTTGCGCAGCTACCTGTTGCGCCTTGTCGACCATGCCCAGCGCCTGGCTAAAGGCGATGTGCGCCAGAGATACCGTCGGCGCCACCAGCAGGAACTCGGCCCGCGGCCGTTCGTTCATCAGCAGCGTCGTTACCATCAGCGCCGCGGCGTAGGACGTCTTGCTCGACTTCTTCGGCGCCAGCAGGAAGATCTCGCGGATCATCCGCTCCCGCGCAACCGGGTCGAACGAACCGTGCAGGGCGCCGATGATTTCGCGGAACCAGTCCGCCCCAGCCTCCGCCAGGGCCGGCGTGCCGATCACGTCGGGCAGTCGAAGCTTGTTGAAGATCGCGATCGCCCGGTTCGCCTGGGCACGGTTGAGATGCGGCAGTTCGGGCAACAGCGATCGCCCCGTCCGGATGCGATCTCGCCAATCCGGCACGGCCAGCGACCACGGCTCCATCTCAGTTCACCAAGCGGCCCCACTCGGTGCCGTCGCCCGCCGTC
>CANJHI010000174.1 GCA_947474005.1 Alphaproteobacteria bacterium
CGGGCTCGATTTCCCTGGGATTCTGGGCCGGGCTCCCCGTCCTGCCCACGGTGGCTTTCGGCGCCTCCGTGTGCCTGTTCCTGCGTCTGATGTCGATTTACCGCGGTTGGCGGCTGCCGACCGCCAGAGGGCCCGGTAGGTCCTCTAAAGAGACTGACTAAATTCAATCCCGCTGAACGCCGATTCGCTGCCGCCGCTCTTGCCGCTCCTGTGGATGAACGCTAAACACACGGCCGTCATTTTGTCGCAAGCGGCGGGGGGAAAAGCAGCATGGCGACGAAGAAGAAAGCAAAGTCGGTCGGATCTTCTAGCGTAGAAAAGTCGGCTACTCTATTGAATGGAAAGACTATTTCTTCCAAAGCTAGCGGCACGCCAGAAGCGCGGGATACTGCACGCCTGCTGCTGGAAATCGAGGCGATCCACTGCAAGCCCGAGAACCCTTACATTTTCACGTCAGGTCGGGCGAGCCCTGTCTATATCGACTGCCGCAAGCTGATCTCCTTCCCCGAGGCGCGCACCAAGATCATGAGCCATGCGATGCGTGCGATCGACAAGGCGATCGGCTGGAACAAGATCGATGTGGTGGCGGGCGGCGAGACCGCCGGCATCCCATTCGCGGCGTTCCTGGCAGCACTTGCCAAGAAATCCATGGTCTACGTGCGCAAGGAGCCCAAGGGCTTCGGCCGCATGGGCCAGATCGAGGGCGACCTGAAGCCCGGCAAGCGCGTCCTGCTGGTCGAGGATCTCGCCACCGACGGCGGCAGCAAGCTGGTCTTCATCGAGGCGCTGAAGAAGGCCGAGGCCAAGGTCACGGACTGCTTCGTCATCTTCCACTACGGCATCTTTCCGCAGAGCGTGGAGATGCTGGCCGCAGCCGGCGTCAAGCTGCATTCACTCGCGACCTGGTGGGACGCCCTGGAAGCGGCGCAGAAGCACAAGTACTTCGACGACAAGGGTCTCGCCGAGACACGTGCCTTCCTCGAGGCACCCGAGCAATGGTCGGCCAATCACGGCGGCCGACCGCCCGCACCGCGGGCGATGCGCGGCCGATAAAGCCAGCATCGCGAGACTGTTGCCTCCATTCGTAGTGGATGCGACGGTGCGGCGAACATGATCCGCCGCCTGCTGTCGCTCGTTTTCGCGCTTTGTGCGCTCGCCGCCCCCGCCCGCGCCAAGGACGAGCTGGTGCTCGCCATGACGCAGACGCCAGGCACCTGGAATCCCCTCATCAGCTCGATGCTGGCCAAGTCGCTGATCAGCAACATGACGGCGCGGCCGCTGACCGCCTGGGACGCCAACTGGAAGCTGGTCTGCCTGGTCTGCACCGAGCTGCCGACCCTCGCGAACGGCAAGGCGCGCGTGATCGACCTGCCGGATGACGGCAAGGGCGGCGGCAAGAAAGGCATGGAGATCGACATCGAGCTGCGCGACATGCGCTGGGGCGATGGCGTGCCGGTCACCGCCAAGGACGTGGCCTTCACCCTGGAGGTCGGCCGGCACCCGCTGTCTGGGGTCGCCTCCTCCGAGGCTTATAAGCGGATCATCAAATTCGACGCCAGGGACGACCGGCATTTCACGATGACGATCGATCGCGTGACCTTCGACTACAACAGCCTCGGCCTCAGCCTCCTGCCGGCGCACATCGAAAAGCCGATCTTCGACGCCAATCCGGCCGAGTACCGCAACAAGACCGCGTACGATACCGATCTTACCAATCCGGGCCTCGCCTTCGGTCCGTTCCGCATCGTCGAATCGGTGCCCGGCAGCCGCATCGTGCTGGAGCAGAACCCGACCTGGACCGGCGAGAAGCCGCACTTCAAGCGCATCGTCGTCAGGATCATCGAGAACACGGCGGCGCTCGAGGCCAACCTGCTGTCGGGCAATGTCGACTACATACTGGGCGAACTCGGCCTGTCGCTCGATCAGGCGCTAGCCTTCGAGAAGCGCCACAAGGACAAGTACAACGTCGTCTACAAGCCGGCACTGATCTACGAGCACATCGATGCCATGCTGGACAACCCGCTGCTGACCGACAAGCGCGTGCGTCAGGCCATCCTGCTCGCAATCGACCGCAAGGCGATCTCCGAGAAGCTGTTCGACGGCAAGCAACCGCTTGCCCATGGACCGATCAGCCCGCTCGATCCCATGTTCAGTCCCGTGGCGCGGCAATATCCCTACGCGCCGGCGGACGCACGGCGGTTTCTCGACGAAGCAGGCTTCACCGACGTCAGGAATGGCATCCGTCACAATGCCAAGGGCGAGAGGCTCTCGATCGAGATCACCACGACCGCCGGCAATCGGGTGCGCGAGCAGGTGGCGCAGGTGATCCAGAGCCAGCTTCGCCAGGTCGGCGTCGAATTGCGCATCAAGGCCGAGCCGCCGCGGATCTTCTCCGAGGGGCTGAACCGGCGGAACTTCGGGGGGCTCGCCATGTATGCCTGGGTGCAGCAGCCCGAGGGTGTGCCGCGCAGCACGCTGCATTCCGACGAAATTCCCTCGGCCAAGAACGGCTGGAGCGGGCAGAATTATCCCGGTTACCGCAATGCGGAGATGGACAAGGCGCTCGACGACGCCGAGCGGGAGCTCGACGAGGGCAAGCGCCGCGCCCTGTTCGCCGACATCCAGCGCATCCATGCCGATGACCTGCCCGTGCTGCCCCTCTTCTTCCGGGTCGATCCCTTCGTGATCCCCAAGCCGCTCAAGGGCGTGGTGCCAACCGGCACCCTCAACAGCTCGACGCTGTGGGTCGAGCAATGGCGCTGGGAGGAATAGGTGCCGCTCGAAAAGGTCGCGCTCGACGGAAAATCCGTTCGTCTGGAGCCCCTCGAGGAGCGCCACCGCGAGGCCATTCGCCCGGCGGCGCAGCATCCTGAGATTTTCACGGTCACGACTTCCGCGCTGGGGCCGCTCTACGATCCCTATATCGACAATGCGCTGAAGCGCAGCGACGGCGTCCGTGAACTCGCCTTCGCCGTCCTGCTGAAGGCCGACAACCGGTATGTCGGCATGACGCGCTATCTCAACATCGAGGAAGCGCACCGGAAGCTGGAGATCGGCTCGACCTGGTACGAGCCCTCGGTCTGGGCGAGCCCGGTCAATCCCGAATGCAAGCTGCTGCTGATGCGCCATGCCTTCGAAACGCTGCGCTTCCATCGGGTCGAATACAAGACCGACGTCCGCAACGCGCGTAGCCGCGCCGCCATCCTGAAGCTCGGCGCCAGCCAGGAAGGCATTCTCCGCAAGCACATGGTCATGGCCGACGGCCATGCCCGCGATTCGGTCTATTTCTCGGTCATCGACACCGACTGGCCGGCGGCGAAGGCGGGCCTGGAGAAGCGGCTCGCCGGATGACGCGCTATCTCGCGTCGCGCGCGGTCGGCATGCTGGTCACCCTGACGCTCATGAGCTTCGTGGTCTACGTGCTGATCGGCCTCATGCCGGGCGACCCGATCGACATGATGATCGCGGGCGATCCCAAGATGACCAGCGCCGACGCCGCCCGTCTGCGGGCGCTCTACGGTCTCGACAAGCCGTTGGTCGAACGCTACCTCGCCTGGGCGCTTCAGGCCGTTCAGGGCAATTTCGGCTACTCGCGCTCCTTCGGCCAGCCGGTGCTCGCGGTGCTGGGACCACGCCTGCTGAACACGCTCACGCTCGCGGGGCTGGCCTTCGTGCTGTCCGCAGGTATCGCCCTGCCGCTCGGAATCTGGGCCGCCGCCCACCTGCGCAGCCGCGCCGACTATCTGATCAACCTGCTCTGCTTCGCCGGCATCTCTGCGCCGCCCTTTTGGCTGGCACTACTGCTCATCACCCTGTTCGCCGTGTTCCTGGGCTGGCTGCCGGCGGGCGGCATGGCCGATCCGCGCCCGGGCGCTTCGTGGATCGCAAACCTCAGCCAGCAACTCCGCCATCTCGCGCTGCCCGTTCTCACGCTCACTCTGGTGCAACTGGGCGCCTACACCCGCTTCATGCGCGGCGCGATGATCGAGGTCCTGCGCCAGGACTTCGTCCGCACCGCGCGGGCCAAGGGCGCGTCCGAGCGCCGCGTGATGTGGGGCCATGCCTTCGCCAATGCGCTGGCGCCGGTGCTGACGATCCTCGCCCTGTCGTTCGGCGGCCTGCTGTCGGGCGCGGTCATCACCGAGACGATGTTCGCGTGGCCCGGCATGGGCAAGGCGATCTACCAGGCCATTCTCGACAACGACTACAATCTCGCCCTGGTCGGACTGCTGGTGGCGACCTTTGCCACCATCCTGGGCAACCTGTTGGCCGACCTCGCCTATGTCTGGATCGACCCGCGCGTCTCGCTGGGAAGCGACGGACCATGACCATCGCCCTCAGCCCGCGCCGCCTCGTCTTGCAACGCCTGCTGCGCCATCGCCTGGCGCAGCTCTCGCTGGTGTTCCTGGCCGTGCTGCTGTTCCTGTCGCTTGCCGCGCCGCTGATCGCCGAGCTGCGCGGCATCGATCCTTCCGCGACCGATCTTTTCCGCCGCTTCGAGCCGCCGTCGGCCGAGCATTGGCTGGGCACCGACGATCTCGGCCGCGATCTCTTCCAGCGCCTGCTCGACGGCGGGCGCGTGTCGCTTCTGGTCGGCATTTCCGGGGCCTTGCTGTCGGCCGTTCTCGGCGCCGTGATCGGCGTCTTCGCCGGCTATCTCGGCGGACGACTCGATTCAGTCCTGATGCGACTGACCGACGGCGTGATCGCGCTGCCCCTGCTGCCGCTGCTGATCGTGCTGGCCGCCATCGACCCGCGGAAGATCGGCGTGCCGGCCGAGATCGCCCAATCCGAGACCTTCTCGCTCTATCGCATCGTCGTGATCGTGGGTCTCACGGGCTGGACCACGGTCGCGCGGCTGGTGCGCGCCGAGACACTATCGCTGAAAGCCCGCGACTTCACGCGCGCGGCGCGGGCGCTGGGCGCGCCGGCACTGCGCATCATGTTCCGCCACATCCTGCCCAATACGGCGGGATCCCTGGTCGTTGCCACCACCATGTCGGTCGGCACGCTCATCCTGTTCGAATCGACCCTGTCCTTCCTGGGGCTGGGCATCCAGCCGCCGGCGGCAAGCTGGGGCAACATGCTGACCGGCGCACAGGAACTGCTGCAGGCGGCGCCCCTGCTCGCCGTGTGGCCGGGCCTGTTGATCTTCCTCACCGTGATCGCCTTCAATTTCGTCGGTGACGGCCTGCAGGATGCGCTCGATCCCCGCAGCGAGAGGCGCTAGGGTTCGCGCGGAGGGAGCGTTCCGCGGCGTATGACGTACAGTTTCCAGTTCCGCGACGTTTTCGCTGCGTGGGAATTCCTGCTCGAAGGCCTCGTCCTCACCCTAGAACTTTCGCTGGTGACGATGGCCGTCGGCCTGATCATCGGTCTCGCCGGCGCCGCAGCCCGGGTCTATGGCGCGCCCTGGCTGAAGCGCATCGTCGCCGTCTATGTCGAGACCATCCGCAACACGCCGCTGATCGTCCAGCTCTTCCTCATTTTCTTTGGCCTGCCCAGCGCCGGACTGAAGTTCGACGCCAACACCGCCGCCATGATCGCGCTCTCGATCAATCTCGGCGCCTATTCCATCGAGATCATCCGGGCGGGCCTCGAGGCGATCCCGCGCTCCCAGATCGAGGCGGGCCAATCGCTCGGCCTCTCGCCCGTCCAGATCTATCGCTACGTCATCATCTTCCCGGCCCTCAGGATGATGTTCCCTGCCCTCTCCAGCCAGTTCGTGCTGCTGATGCTGGCGACCAGCGTCGTTTCGCAGATCTCCGCGCAGGACCTGTTCCACATGGCCTCGATCATCCAGTCGCGCACCTTCCGCGACTTCGAGGTCTACATCCTCGTGGCCGCGGCCTACCTCGTCCTTGCCCTGCTCTTTCGCCTCGCGTTCGCCGGCATCTACCATTTCGTGTTCGCCCGGCGATGATCCGCGAACTCTCCTACATCGATGTCCTCTATCTGATCGCGGCCACGCGTTGGACGCTGGCGCTGACGGCCATCGCCTTCATGGGCGGCGGGATCGTAGGCCTCGCCATTGCGCTCCTGCGCGTATCGTCGTTGCCGCCACTGCGCTGGCTGGGGGCCATCTATGTCCACGCCGTGCAGGGCACGCCCCTGCTCGCCTGGCTGTTCGTTTTCTTCTTCGGCCTGTCGATCTTCGGCTTCACCGTCTCGCCCTGGCTGGCCGCCGCGGCGGCCTATTCGATCTATGCCGGTGCCTTCCTGGGCGAAATCTGGCGCGGCTGCCTACAAGCCATCCCGCGCACGCAATGGGAGGCTGGCGCTTCGCTGGGCCTCGGCTTCACCCAGCAGCTCCGCTACATCATCGTGCCCCAGGCACTCAGGCTCGCCATTCCACCCACCGTCGGCTTCCTGGTCCAGCTCATAAAAAACACCTCGCTCGCCGCCGTGATCGGTTTCATCGAACTCACGCGCGAGGGCCAGCTCACCACCGCCACCACGTTCCGCCCCTTCACCGTCTATCTCATCGTTGCCGCCATCTACTTCGCGCTCTGCTTCCCGCTGACGCAGTGGAGCCGGCGGCTCGAGCGGAGGCTCCATGTCGCTCGTTGAACTCAAGAACGTCGTCAAACGCTACGGCACGAACACCGTGCTGAACGGGGTGTCGCTTACGGTCGAAAAGGGCGAGATCATCGCCATCATCGGCCGTTCAGGCTCGGGCAAGAGCACCATGCTGCGCTGCGTGAACGGGCTGGAACCGATCCAGGGCGGCACCGTGGCCTTCGACGGCATTGTCGTGAACGATCCCGCCACCGACCTGCGCAAGCTCCGCCAGCACGTCGGCATCGTGTTCCAGAGCTTCAACCTCTTCCCCCACCTCTTGGTCGAGAAGAACATCACCCTGGCCCCCAAGGTGGTGAAGGGCGTGCCGCCTGCCGAGGCGCGGGCGCTGGCCGAAGCAGTGCTGCGCAAGGTCGGACTCGCCGAGAAGATCGACGCCTATCCCGACCAACTCTCGGGCGGCCAGCAGCAGCGCGTGGCGATCGCCCGCTCGCTCGCCATGCAGCCGCAGCTGATGCTGTTCGACGAGATCACCTCGGCCCTCGACCCCGAACTTGTGGGCGAGGTGCTGAAAGTCCTTGAGGAGGTGGCGCGCGAGGGCATGACCATGATGCTGGTCACGCACGAAATCGGCTTTGCCCGCAAGGTCGCGAACCGCGTGGTCTTCATGCATGAGGGCAAGATCTGGGAGCAAGGCCCGGCCGCCGAGACGCTGGGCAAGCCCCGCACACCTGAGCTCGAGACGTTCCTAAGCGCCGTCCTGCACTAACTCGCGCGGGATCCAGCTCTTGGCCTCACCGGCATAGATCGCGCCGGGGTTGCCGTGCACGGTGGTCCGCCACATCAGGCGCTGCTCGCGCTCGCCGTCGAACCAGGTCGCGGCATGGACCAGGCAACGATTGTCCCAGACCAGCAGGTCGCCCTGCGTCCATTCGTGAGCATAGACGAACTCGGGCCGGGTCAGGTGGGTCATCAGGGCGTCGACCAACGCAGCACCCTCGCCTTCGGGCCCGGGCTCAAGTCCGACGAAGGGTCCGTCGAACCAGTCCATCTGGCCCGACTCGCAGAGATAGAGCGAGCGACGGCCGGTGACCGGGTGGGTACGCACGACAGGTTGGCGCTGCGAGCGCTCGTGGGGGGCAAAGGCGCGTGGAGTCTTGCCCGACCGCGCTGCACTCCGCGAGCGGCCGGTGCCGGGTTGGGCATGCAAGCCTTCCAGCGTTTCCACGCGCGCCTTGAGATCGGCCGGCAGTGCGTCGTAGGCCAGAACGCCGTTGGCGAAAAGTGTCTGGCCGCTGTCGCGGGCGGCGGGCGTCACCGCATAGAAAAGCGAGATGTCGGGCGGCGGCCGACGGTAGCTCTGGTCGGTATGCCAGCCGGTGCGCTGCGGATATTGCACCGGCAGCCGGCCATCGGCGCCGAACGGCGGATCGGGACGTGCCGGCGGCATCTTGTTCACCGGCGCCATGTTCGACACGAGGAGAATTTCGGGAACCGTCGTATGGATCGAGTCTGCGTTGGTCAGCGTAAAGCGATAGTCCTCGACCTCCGGCCCGAACTGCCGGCTGAGTCGGACCAGCAGCGCCGGATCATCGGAAATCTGCCGTACTCCGGGAATCAGCAGCAACCCGCCCGCATCGGCCAGAATCGCCGGCAATCCCTGGGGCAATTCGTCGGCGAGGGGCTTGTTGAGCCGGACCGTCGCCCCAAACGCAGCCCCGCGCAGTGGCCTCTCAATTTCGAAATCGGCGCTCATTTATCCTCCCCTGCCTACTGCGGTGTGGACGACGTTGCGCATAGTAATTCAAGATCGATGCCACTGCGGGGAAGAAATAGGGGAAATCAAGATGAAGCGCATGATCGTGGGCCTGCTGGCCCTCACACTTGCTGCATTCGGCGCCACGGCGGCCAAGGCGGATCGGTTCGAGGACATCCTCAAGAAGGGCGTGGTGCGGATCGCCGTACCGCTCGACGTGCCTCCTTTCGGCTCGCAGAACCAGGCGCGTGAGGCCGAGGGCTTCGATGTGGAGCTGGCCGGCATGGTCGCCAAGGCGCTCGGCGTGAAGCTCGAGTTGCAGCAGGTCACCGGCGCCAACCGCATCCCATTCCTGCTGACCGACAAGGTCGATATCGTGATCTCGGTCATGGGTCTCACGCCGGAGCGCGCCAAGCAGATCATGTTCACCGCGCCCTATGCCGACACGAACCTCTCGGTCTTCGGGCCGAAGAGCGCCAACGTGAAGTCGGCCGCCGAGATCGGCAATCTCAAGGTCGCCGCCGCGAAGGGCACGACCCAGGAACTGGCACTGTCGGCGATGGCACCGAAAGCCGCCATCATGCGAACCGAAGACGACGCCACTGCCGCTGCCGCCTATCTTTCGGGCCAGGCCGAATTGTTCGCCACGAACAACCTCATCATCCCTGATCTGCAGAAGCGCAACCCCAGCAAGGAGTTCGAGCTGAAGTTCACGATCCGGCGCAGCCCGGCCCACATGGGTGTGCGCATGGGGGAGCAGAATCTGGTGCGCTGGCTCGACAGTTTCATCTTCTTCAACACCATGAATGGCGAACTCGACCGGCTGCATCAGAAGTGGCTGGGCGCGCCGATGGCATCGCTGCCGTCGCTGTAGGGGAGAGAACCATGAGACGCATCGTAGCGGGCCTGCTGGCCCTGTCCGTTGCCCTGTCCGTCGCGACCTTCAGCGGCGCCGCCAGGGCCGACGCTTTCGAGGACATCCTGAAGAAGGGCGTGGTTCGTATCGCCGTTCCGCTCGACGTCCCGCCGTTCGGCTCGCAGAACGAGAAGCGCGAACCCGAGGGCTTCGACGTGGAGCTCGCGGGCATGATCGCCAAGGCACTTGGCGTGAAACTCGAGATGCAGCAGATCACCGCCGGCAATCGCATCCCCTACCTGATCACCAACAAGGTCGACATCGTGATCTCGGTGATGGGGCTGACGCCCGAGCGTGCCAAGCAGATCATGTTCACGTCGCCCTACGCCGACACACAGCTTGCCGTCTACGGGCCCAAGGCGCTGGCGGTCTCCTCGGCCGACAAGCTGGGCAACTACAAGACTGCCGCCACCAAGGGCTCGACGATGGAAATCGGCCTGACGGCCATGAATCCCAAGGCGCAGATCATGCGCACCGAGGACGATGCCACGTCGGCGACGGCCTATCTCTCCGGTCAGACCGAGCTGTTCGCCACCAACTCGCTGCTGATCCCCGACCTGCAGAAGCGCAATCCGAACAAGGAGTTCGAGGTCAAGTTCACCATCCGCCGCAGCCCGGCCCATATGAGCGTGCGCATGGGCGAACACAATCTGGTGCGCTGGCTCGACAGCTTCATCTTCTTCAACACGATGAATGGCGAGATCGACCGGCTGCACCAGAAGTACCTGGGCGTGCCGTTCGCCCCACTACCGTCGCTCTGAAGCCATGAGTGAAATCGACTGGTCGAGGCTGAAGGCCTCGGAGATCAAGGCGCTGGCGGCCCGCAACGCCATCGTCATCGTGCCGATCGGCGCCACCGAGCAGCATGGGCCGCATCTGCCCAGCATGGTCGACTGGCGTTGTGTCCACGAGGTGTCGCATCGCGCCGCCCGGATCATGGAGAAGTCGACGCCCACCGTGGTGGCGCCGACCATCCCCTTCGGCATGTCCGAACACCACATGTCCTTGAGTGGCACGATCACGCTCGACTACGCCACCATGTACGCGGTCATCCGCTGCGTCGTCACCTCGGCGGTGCGCCACGGTTTCAAGCGCATCTTCGTGCTGAACGGCCATGGCGGAAACACCACGGCGCTGCAGAACATGATCGGCGAGCTCACGGTCGAGTACAAACTGCCGTTCGCCACCGGCACGTATTGGGACATCGCCGCCAAATCGATCGCCAAGCTGCTCGAGAAGCAGAAGGCCTTGCTGCATGCCTGCGAAGCAGAGACCTCGATGATCATGGCGATGGCGCCCGAGCTGGTGAATCCGGATGAACTGTCGCAGATGCACGGGCCCTATATTCCGGGCCTCTCCGCCATCCCGACCGTCAACGAAGGCGTCTATCGCTGGCGGCAGCTTTCCAGCCGCTCGCCGATCGGCGTCATCGGTGATGCGGGCACTGCCAGCGCTGCCAAGGGCGAGAAGCTGCTCGCCGCCATCTCGGCCGACGTCGCCGAAGCCCTCGTCAATGAACGCCTGTGGAGTGAACCGATTTGAGTACCGCCAGCAAAACCGACTTCTCAGCCGTGAGCCGTCTCTCGGCCGATATCGACCTCGATGCCGAAGGCAAGGCCACGGGCTTCGTGCGCGTGCCGCATTCGGTGCACCGCTCGGCCTATGGCTGGATCCCCATTCCCATCGTGCGCATCAAGAACGGCAACGGCCCCAAGGTCGTGATGCAGGCCGGCAACCACGGTGACGAATGGGAAGGCCAGATCGGCCTCGGCAACCTGATCCGCGCGCTCGAACCCAAAAACATCCAGGGCCGGCTGATCATCCTGCCCTCCGCCAATTTCCCGGCGGCGATGAACGGCACGCGGACCTCGCCGATCGACGAGGGTAACCTCAACCGCTCCTTCCCCGGCGACCCCGAGGGCACGATCACGCAGCAGATCGCCCACTGGATCGAGCATACGCTGCTGCCGGGCAACGACTACAGCTTCGACTTCCATTCCGGCGGCAGCTCGCTCACCTACATCCCGAGCGCATTGGCGCCGCGCCATGGCGATGAAGTGCGCATGGCCAAAATCATCGGCATGCTGAAGGCCTTTGGCGCGCCGGTGAGCTACCTCGCGGCAGCACCTCAGGGTGGCGGCAAAACCTTCACCTCGGCCTCGTTCCGGCAGGGCGTGGTCTCCATGGGCACCGAGCTGGGCGGCGGCGGCCTGGTGACGCCGGGCTCCCTCAAGGTCGCCGAGGACGGCATGCGCCGCGTGCTGGCGCATATCGGGCTGCTGAAGGACTTTCCAGTGCCGGCGCCCTCGCCGACCCGCCTCACCGAAATCGGCGGCGACGACTATTACGTCTATGCCTCCGACGGCGGCCTGTTCGAGCCGCTGGTCGACCTCGGCGCCGAGGTCAAGGCGGGCCAGCCGGCGGCGCGCATCCACTTCCACCACACGCCGTGGCGTGAGCCCGATCTCCTGCCCTTCAAGCGCGACGGCCTGGTGCTGTGCAAGCGCGTCCCGGCGCGCTGCGAGCGCGGCGACTGCCTGTTCCATCTGGCGACCGATATCGCGGCCTGACAGCGCACCATATCCGGCCACGGCTGAACGGGGTTTGTTTGTTCCCGATCGGTGTCCGGATTTCGTACCCAAGCCGTTGATCGCAAAACGAAATCGCGGCCGCGGCTGCCACGGAATCCGCGAGGCCCGCCTTCAGGATGCGTGTGCCGTCCTGCAGCCCCCGCACGAGAGGCGCGGTGCGGCCCGGCGGCCGTCCTTGCGCGGCC
>CANJHI010000175.1 GCA_947474005.1 Alphaproteobacteria bacterium
GGGCGCGGCCGCGGGGGCTTCTGTGGCCTGGGAAGGACTGAAGAGCGGATCGCCGAAGCCGATCATGGCTTCACGGCGCGGCGAGCCGGGGGGCAACTGGCGAAGCACCCGGAGCGCGGCGGCCGAGGGCATCATGGTGACGGCGTGTGTCCGCGCCAGCCACGGCACGGTGCGGTAGTTCGCAAACGCCGCCCCGGAATCAGGCGCGAGGGCCATGGGCGCCGTCGGCAGCACGCCGAGCGGCAGCAGGCCCAGGCTGCCGTTGGTGGCTACGATCAGGCTGCGTGCCGGGCGCCACACCGTCTCGGTGGGCTTGAGCAGCAGCGCATAGAGGTCGTGGGCGAGTGCGGTGTCGAAGGCGGGAATATCGCTGACCGTCGCCGCATTGGGCTCGAGCGCCTCGCGCAACTTGCGGACCTTGGCCTCGATCTCCTGTGGCGACGCCGCGATCTCGGCAAACATGATCGGCCCGGTCTTCGGGACTGCCCAGACGAAGCTGCGCTCCTGGCCGAAATAGAACGACAGGAAGGCCTCGCCGTCGCGCAAGGCCGCCTGCGTCTGCGCAACGGTGGCGGGCTTGGGATCGATCAGTTCGGCATAGTCCGGGAAGCGCACGCCGATCTCGAGCAACGCGGCCTCGCGGTCGCGGCCGAGCCGGGCGATCTCGCTGCGCAGGGCCGCTATGGCCGCCTCGTCGCGATCGGCGGCGGGCAGGTTGAGAACGACATTGAGCGTTGCGAGGCTGGCGCCGACGCGCTTGCGCAGATCCTGCTCGCGGCGCGTGAGCTCGGCGAGCGCGGGATCGCGGGCAGCAACACGGGAGCTGGCGGCGGCGACGGCGGTGCCGACCGATCTTCCGCGCACGGTATCGGCCAGGGCGAAACTCTCGGCGGCGTTCGCGGCCGAGGTGGGTTCACGTGCGAGGAGGGCGATATAGGCTTCGACGATATCTCGGATCTGCTGGTGACGCGCGGCCATCGTCGTGCCGTCGTCATCGTCGTTCTGATGCGACAAGGCCGCGAGCACGGGAATGGAGGCGCGGAATTCTGCGAGCGCCATCGGCGTCCGGCCGGCGCGGGCCAGGCCATCGGCCAGCACGCCGCGCGCAATGGCATAATCGAGATGACCCTCGCCGACGCGTTTCTTCTGATAGGCGACCAGCGCCGTTGCCCGTTCGATGCCGGCCTGGAGATGGCCCGTCCGGTAGAGGGCAGTGACGCTGGTCGGCGTCAGCGCCAGGAAATCCCGGCGGCTGTCCGGCCAGGTCGCGGTTGCCTTGTCGATGGCGGCAAAGGCCTCAGCCGCGTCCGGCCAGCGCTCCTGCAAAGAAAGAGCGTTGGCCAGCGTGTTGAGGGAAAAGACGAACGATTGCGCGTTTTCGGTGAAGCCGATGAACCGCAAGGTCTCGACCGTCGTGCGCGCGAGCTTCTCCGCTTCGGAATAGCGGCCCTGCTGGAGCAGAATGTTGGCCAACTGGCTGACGATGTTGAGCGCTGCGGGATGATACTTCCCGCCTTCAGCGAGCTGGGCCAGCAGGGAGCGCCGGACATCGGCTTCCGCTTCGGTGACGCGGCCCTGCAGCGCCTTCACCCGCCCCAATCGCACCACGGTGCCGTCGACGACGCGCTGGAAGCTGGCGCGCGGCGGCGCGTTGGGCCACTTGGCGGACTTTTCCATCGAATCGCGACGAGCGACTTCTGATTTGGCGTAGGCGGCCTCGGCGTCGGCATAGCGGCCCAGCCCTTCCGACAACAGGCCGCGGCTGAGTTCGAGATCGGCTTCGAAGGTGCTGTCCACCAGATCGGCCTTTGGGCCGTTGCGACTCTTCTCGAACAGGGCGCGGCTCTTCTCGACATAGGCCTCGGCCGACTTGAAATCGCCGAGGACAACGAAGTTCATCACCAGGTTTCGATAGACGCTGAACAGACCTCCCGCGGAGGTGCCCAGGTCTTGCGGAGTCTTTTCGAGGTCGAGGAGAATTTCCACCGAGCGCTTTGGATCGCCCAGGTAATTGATGGCGTATTGCGAGACGATGAACTGCTGTTGACGGAAGACGTTTTTCGACAGCTTGCGACCGAGCTCGATACTCTTCACGGCATCGGCAACGGCGTCCTGCGCACGACCCAACTCCGACAGGGCGTCAGCCCGCCGGAAGTAGAACGCTGCCAAGGAAGTATCGTCAAGGTCGGCTGCCGGAACGGCTGTCGCCACTGCTTGAAGTCTTGCAAGACGCGCCGCGTCGGGTTTTTGTCCATCGAGAACCGCGGCGATGTCAGCAATGGTTCTGGGTGGCGGCACGGGAGTCTGTGCGTTGGCGCCGCTCAGCGCCAAATTCAGTGCGGCCAATGTAAGCACGGTCGCGCTGCCCGCGACCATCTTCGAAAGACTGAACCGGGCCCGCATGTACTCTACTCCGTGCATCACATCGGTCCGATCAGGGCCCAATTCCCTTGTTCGCAACGGCCCTAGTTCGCCGGCAATCCCTTGATCCAGTCGACGACGCGCTGCGAGGCGGCGAAGTCGGTGTCGCGATGGCCGGCCTCGACCACGAGGTACTTGCTGTAGGGATTCTTGGCGGCCGGCTTGTAGATCGCCTTCTCGGCCATGCCATAGGCGGGATCCTTGGTGCCGATGATCAGCATCAAGGGAATGCTAGCCGGCAGCAGCGGCGCCTGGGCCGTCATCGAGGCTTCGCCGCGCGGGCTCATCCACGAGAGGTAGACGGCGGCGGTCGTGGAAATCCTTGTCGTGACGCCCTGGTTGTCGTCGCCGCCGGAGAAGGGCTGCGCGCCCTGGCCGGCCTGAACCATCGCCGCGGCCTTGTCGACCGCCTCCTTGATCGCCGGATTGTTGCGGGAGGAAAAGCCAGGCTGGTGTCCTGGTGCGGCCATAACGACACCGGCCACGTTCTGGCGGGCGACAGCATAGGCGAGGGCCATGTTGGCGCCGAGGCTCTGGCCGCCGACGACGATGCGTTGCGCGCCCTGGCCGCGCAGCTGGGCGGCGTATCCGTCGATCATGTCGAAGACCTGCGGGACCGTGACGGAGATCCGCTCCCATCCGCCTTCGCCCCACGGCATCGAAGGGGCCACCGCCTTCATGCCAGCGCTTTCGAGCTTGGAGGCGATGTCGCGCAATCCCGCTGCCTTGCCCGGCGAGGACTGCTTGCCGTGCATCAGGATGACGCCCAGTTTTCCACCCGCCTGGGCAAAGGCCCGGTCGGTTGCGGAGACGAGCGCGGTCGCGGCCGTTGCGCCGACGACAAAATGACGACGTTTCATTGTGACTGATACTCCCAAACAAGCCGGTCCCCCTAGCTCGCAAACGATAGCGCAGGCAATCAGCAGGCGCGATGCGAAAACAGGGGTGCGTCGAGGGAAGAGCGCGGCTAGGTTGCCGCGGGGATGGTGAGGCGAACAATGTTCAATGGATTGCCCAGAAGGCGGGCGGCCGTTCTGGCGGCCGTACTGCTCTCGATCGGTTCCATGTCGGTACGGGCGCAGCCATCCGTCAGCTTTGTGCCGCCGCCGCGCAGCATTTCCGACATCACCGCCATTCTCGACCAGCAGAAGCCCGATGCCGCGGTGATCGCCGATCGCCAGAGAATTGCAGGCGGTGTGCAGCCAGAGTATGCAAGCAAGGCGCAGCTCTTCGAGTTCTACACCCAGCGATCCCAGGCCCGCCTGGAACTCGGACGCTCGGCCGAAGCGCTGGCCGATGCCGAACAGGCCTTGGCCAACACGGAGCCGGGATCGCGACAACGGGCGGCAATCATTCAAAGCATGATTTCCCTGCACCAGATCAACCGCGAACCGGTGAAGGCTTTGGAGTTGCTGCGCCAGCAGCCGCCGGGTGCACCGACGAACGTGCGGATTGCGTTGCAGCGGCAGCTCATTCGAAATTTGATCGTCGTGGGCGACATCGCCGCGGCCGAGCGCGAGCTGGAGGTTGCCGACGCGCTGATAACCGACACGCGCAGCAAGGCCAGCCCATCGGATCTCGACCTTTACGGCGGCGCCTGGCAGGGCAACCTCGAGTACTCGCGCGGCTTGATGCTGGAGGTTCGCGGCAAGTGGAAAGAAGCCGAGGCGTCGTATGCCAAGGCCGAAGCCGGGTTTCGCGATGCCGTGGTGAAGCGGCCGCGCTGGCCACTTGGGCCGTCCGTGTCCGCCCAGCAGCAGATCGCCGACGTCGTCGCGTCACTCCAGTCGCGCACCAAGCGCGAACAGGGCCGGCTCGCCGAGGCCGAGGTCGATGCGCGGCGTGCGCTGTTGAATACGCTCACACTGCTCGGCAAATATCACCAGACCACGGTCCAGATGGCGCAGATGCTGGGCTTCGTCCTGCGCGACCAGGGGCGGTTCGAGGAATTGGAGAAGCTGTCGCGCGTGTCGCTCGAGATTCTGCAGGCGCTCGGGACGCCCGAGGATGCGGACAGCGTCGCCACCTCCCTCAATGTCATCGCCAATGCGCTCCGCCTCCAAAACAAATGGACCGAAGCCGACGAGGTCTACGCCATCCAGGAGCGCGCCATTGCCGGCTGGTCGCGGGCGCGGGGCGCGCGTTACAATGAGATCGGCCGGGTCCTGACACTCTACGCGGTGGGGCGGGTCGACGACGGCTTGAAGGCGGCCTCGGCGGCAGTCGAGTTCGCGCGCCGGCGTAGCAACGAGTTCGAACTTGCTGTCGCAGAGGGCAATCTCGGCATCGGCCTGGCGCTGGCCGGCCGCGACCCCGAAGGACTGGCTGCGTTCCGGCGTGCCGTGCCCGTGCTGGTCGCGCGATCGAGCGAGGGCGACGATGATGGTGGCGGAACGGCCAACCGCCGGCAGCGCCTGACAGCTCGCATCTTCGAGGCGCACATCGCCTTGCAGGCGCGCAGCGCCGTTCCTGCCGAACAGGCCGCGATGCCGGTCGACACATTCCCGTTGGCCGATATGCTGCGCGGCCGCTCGGTCGCCTCAGCGCTTGCGGCGTCCAGCGCCCGCGTGGTCTCGCAGGACAGCGCGCTGGCCGAGCTGGCGCGGCGGGAGCAGGACCTGCGCAAGCAGCTCGCAGCCAACACTGGCTTGATGAATAATTTGCTCTCGCTGCCGCCTGCCCAACGCGACGACAAGGCGGTCGAGGCACTGCGGCAGGAGATCGCCCGGTCGCGCGACGAGCACGGCAAGGCTCGCCTCGAGATCGGCGTACGCTTTCCCGCCTATGCCGACCTGATCGATCCCAAACCCGCCACCGCCGAGCAGGTGCGCGCCGCCCTTCGCCGCGACGAGGCGTTCCTCTCCTTCTACTTCGGCGCCGACAAGAGCTTCGTCTGGGTTGTTCCGAAAGTTGGCCCGGCCGCCTTCGCGGTCATCAATGCCAAGGCGAGCGACATCGAAGCCAAGGTGAAGAAGCTTCGCGAGGCGCTGGAACCCAACATCACCTCGGTCGGCGACATTCCCGCGTTCGACCTTGCGCTGGCCGCCGAGCTTTACGCGTTGCTGTTGAAGCCCGTCGAAGCGACGTGGCGGCCGGCGAAAAACCTTGTCGTGGCGACGAATGGCGCGCTCGGTCTGCTGCCGCTGGGCGTGCTGCCGACCGCGTCCGTGGCGATACCCGCCGAGTCGGGCGCGGCGTTCGCGGCCTATCGTGGCGTGCCTTGGCTGGCGCGCACACACGCCGTCAGCCTCGTGCCGTCGGCCGCGGCCTTCCGCACCTTGCGCCAGCTCCCGGCCGGCGCGTCGGGGCGCCAGCCGCTGATCGGCTTCGGCGATCCCGTGTTCAACCACGAGCAGGCAGCCGACGCGCTCAAGAATGCGCCACCGGCGACGACGCCTAGTGGCATGCCGTTCGAACGACGGTCTGCGCCGCAGGTGGCGGGTCTCGCGAGCGCCACTTTGGGGTCACTGCCGGCGTTGCCCGACACCGCCGACGAACTGCGCTCGGTCGCCAAGGCGCTCAAGACCGACGACAAGAAGGTGCTCAATCTCGGCAAGGCCGCCAGCGAAGAGAATGTGGCGCGCGCCGATCTCTCCAACTATCGCGTCGTGGCCTTTGCGACGCACGGGCTGGTGGCCGGTGAGCTCGACGGGCTGCACCAGCCGGCATTGGCACTCAGCGCACCGTCGGTCACCGGAGGCGATGGCGACGGACTGCTGACTTTGGAAAAAATCCTGGGACTGAAACTCGACGCCGACTGGGTCGTGCTGTCTGCCTGCAACACCGGCGCGGGCGATGGCGCCGGCGCGGAAGCCGCTTCAGGGCTAGGCCGCGCCTTCTTCTATGCCGGCACGCGCGCGATCCTGGTCACCAACTGGTCGGTGCATTCGCAATCGGCGCGCGACTTGGTGACGGACTTGTTCCGCCGGCAGGCGGCCGATTCCAAGCTGACGCGTGCCGAGGCGTTGCGTGAAGCGATGACCGGGTTGATGGATGGGCCGGGCTTCACCGACGACAAGGGCAAGACGGTCTTCACCTATGCCCATCCGTTGTTCTGGGCGCCCTACACGCTGATCGGCGACGGCGGCTGAAGAGCCGCCGCCGACACGATCGACGGACTCTCTATTCCGCCGCCATCAGCGGCCGTGCCGCATCGAGCGCCGCCGAGAGCTTGGGCGGCGACAGCGGCAGGTCGAGCATGCGGAGGCCGGTCGCGCGGGCGACGGCGTTGCCGACGGTGGCGAGCGGCGGAATGATCGGCACTTCGCCGACGCCGCGCACGCCATAGGGATGCGTCGGGTTGGGCACTTCGACCAGCACTGTTTCGATCATCGGCAGGTCGGAGGCGACGGGGATGCGGTAGTCGAGGAAGCCCGCGTTCGCGAGGCGGCCCTGGGCGTTGTAGATGTACTCCTCGTTCAGCGCCCAGCCGATACCCTGCACGGCGCCGCCCTGGAGCTGGCCCTCGACATAGGAGGGATGGATGGCGGTGCCGACATCCTGTGCCGCGGTGTAGCGGCCGATCGTGACGATGCCGGTGTCGGCATCGACGGCGAGGTCGCAGACGTGCACGCCGAAGCCAGGCCCCGCACCCGTGACGTTGAGCTGGGCATGGCCGTTGATCGGTCCGCCGGTCTTGCCCGCGGTGGCCGCGAGCTGGGCGATGCTGAGCGGCTCGAAGGTGCCGACGTTGGAGCCGGCGGGCTTGGCCATGCCGTTCTCCCAGATCACGCCGTCGGGATCGACGCCCCAGGTCTTGGCAGCGCGGCTCTTGAGGTCGCGGATCAGGTCGCGCACCGAATTCACCACCGCAAGGCCAGTGGCGAAGGTGACGCGGCTGCCGCCAGTGACGAAGTTGAAGCCGATCGAGGCGGTGTCGGCGATGACCGGCCGGATCTTGTCGTAGTCGATGCCGAGTTCCTCGGCCGCCATCAGGGCGAGCGAGGCGCGGCTGCCGCCGATGTCGGGATTGCCCGAGATCACCGTCACCGTGCCGTCCTCGCCGACGTGGGCCGCCGCACTCGAATCGGCGCCGACGTTGAACCAGAAGCCGGCGGCGACGCCGCGCGCGAACCCCGGCTTCACCGGCGTCTTGTAGTGCGGTGAATCCTTGGCCGCCTGCAGGGTCTCGACCATGCCGATGACGCCGAAGGTAACGCCGTAGGCGGTCTTGGTGCCCTTGGTCGCGGCGTTCTTCAGGCGCAGGTCGATCGGATCCATGTTGAGCTGCTGGCACAGCATGTCGATCGTCGATTCGACGGCGAACGACGAGATCGGCGCACCGGGGGCGCGGTAGGCCGCGACCTTGGGACGGTTGCTGACGACATCGAAGCCGACGATGAAGACGTTGTCGATGTCGTAGCAGGCGAAGCTGCACATGCAGGCCGGCCCGACCGGCGAGCCCGGGAAGGCGCCGGCCTGCATCTCGACCGTGCATTCGCCGGCCACGATGCGGCCGTCCTTCATGGCGCCGATCTTGACGTGCACGTTGCCGCCCGGCGCCGGGCCGGAGGCGCGGAACACGTCCTCGCGCGACATCGTCATCTTCACCGGCTTGCCCGACTTCTGCGACAGGCGAACCGCCAGCGGTTCGAGATAGACAACGGTCTTGCCGCCGAAGCCGCCGCCGATCTCCGACGGCGTGACGCGGATCTGCGAGGTCTCCATGTTGAGCAGCCGGGCGCAGAAGCCGCGCACCTGGAAGTGGCCCTGCGTGGTCGACCAGATCTGGACCTGGCCGTCCTCGCTGGCGCTGGCCAGCGCCGCGTGCGGCTCGATGTAGCCCTGATGCACGGCCTGGGTGGTGAAGCTGCGCTCGATGATGACCTCGGCCTTGGCGAAGCCCGCCTTGGTGTCGCCCTTGGCGAACTCGATGCGCTTGGCGATGTTCGACGGCTTGGTCGCCGGCGGCTTGGCGCCTTCGGTCATCAGGGTCTCGTGCAGCACCGGCGCGCCGGGCTTCATCGCCTCGGCGACGTCGATGACATGCGGCAGGATCTGGTAGTCGACCTTGATCAGCGACAAGGCCTGCTTGGCGATCGCCTCGGTCGTGGCGGCGACGGCGGCGACGGCGTGGCCTTCATAGAGCACCTTCTCGCGCGCCATGATGTTGCGCGTGACGTCGCGCAGGTTGACCTGCATTTCACCGGCGGGAACCGTGAGGTCGGCCTGCTCGGGGAAGTCCTTCGCTGTCACGACCGCCTTCACGCCCGGCAGCGCCAGCGCCTTCGAAGTGTCGATCGACTTGATGCGGGCATGGGCATGCGGGCTGCGCAGCACCTTACCGATGAGCTGGCCGGCCAGGTTGAAGTCGGCGGCGAAGCGGGCGCGCCCCGTCACCTTGTCGGCGCCGTCGGGACGATCGGGGCGCGTGCCGATCCACTTGTATTTGGGATTGCTCATTTGGCTGACTCCCTCATTTCGGCGGCAACTTCCATGACCGCGTGGATGATCTTGTCGTAGCCGGTGCAGCGGCAGAGATTGCCGGCCAGCCAGTAGCGGATTTCGGTTTCGGTCGGGTTGTTGTTGCGCTCGAGCAGCGCCCGCGACGCAATCAGGAATCCGGGCGTGCAGATGCCGCACTGGAGCGCCGCCATCTCGACGAACTTCTTCTGCAACGGATGGAGCTTGTCGCCCTGGGCCATGCCCTCGATCGTCTCGACCTTGGCGCCTTCGGCTTCGGGCGCGAGCACGAGGCAGCTGCAGACCAGCCGGCCATCGACGGTGACGCTGCAGGCGCCGCAGTCGCCCGAGCCGCAGCCTTCCTTGCTGCCGGTGAGGCCGAGCTGGTCGCGCAGCACGTCGAGCAGGGTCTGGCTGGGGTCGCAGAGGAATTCCGTCGGCGCGCCGTTGATGGTGGTGGTGACGTGGATCTTAGCCATGTTCAGTGTCCCTGCTGCGAATGTGCGGGCCTCGAAATGCCTTTGGCGCGGTCAGCGGCAATCGCGGTGGCGCGCCTCAGAAGGACACCGGCGATCTTGGTGCGATAGCGGATAGTGCCCCGCTTATCGTCGATCGGCCGGCAGGCGGCCGAACAGGCGTTGGCGGCGGCATCGAGCGCTTTGGCGTCGAGCTTGGAGCCGGTGAGCGCCTTGGCGGCGGCCTCGACCAGCAGCACGGTCGGTGCCACCGCGCCCAACCCGACGCGGGCCGAGACGCAGGTGTCGCCCTTCATGGTCAGGCTGACGCCGACGCCGACGACGGCGATGTCCATCTCGGTGCGCGGGATCAACCGCAGGTAGGCGTCGCCCGAGGTCTTGGGGCGGGCCGGCAGGGTGAGGCTGACGACGATCTCGCCCGCCTTCAGCGTGGTCTTGCCGGGACCCGAATTGAACTTCTCGACCGGCACCTGGCGGCGCGTCTTGGCGCCCTGGATGGTGACGATGGCCCCGGCGGCAACCAGCGCCGGCACCGAATCGGCGGCGGGCGAGGCGTTGCAGAGATTGCCACCCGCCGAGGCGCGGCCCTGGACCTGGGTCGAGCCGATCAGGTTGATGGCCTCGACCACGCCCGGCCACGCCTTGCGCAGCTTCTTGTGCTCGCCGATCACCGCGGCCGGCGTCGCCGCCCCGATACGGTAGCTGCCCTTGGTTTCGGTGATGCTGACCATCTCGGCGATCTTCTTGACGTCGATGATGGTGCCGGGCGTCACCATGCCGGCCTTCATCTGGACCAGAAGGTCGGTGCCGCCGGCCAGGATCCGGCCCTTGCCCTTGGCGGCTGCCATCAGGCTGGCCGCCTCGCGGACGGTCTTGGCTACTTTGAATTGAATGTCGGTCATGCCCGTGGTTCTCCCCCTCTATGTCGATTGGGTGGCGTTTCTCCCAAGGAAGTGAGGCTAGGGCACCGGACGGGTGCCTGCCAAGCGGCTTCCGGCGGGCGGACTGCATGGCGGGCCGAAGTCGAGCTCGTGGAACCGCCGCCAGTCACCAGCGTTTAACCGGACGAATCCATGATCTGGCGTCCGCCCCGGTGGGGCCGGCTTCGCGGGAGCGTGGTGTTGGAGGATGGTGGATGGCGAGCGACATGCTGCATGAGGACCCCGCCAAGCTGGGTCCGGAGGTCATCGACCGTCACCGCGCCATCGTCTCGTTGATGGAGGAGCTCGAGGCTGTCGACTGGTACGACCAGCGGGCCAAGGCGACCGACAATCCCGAATTGCGCGCCATCCTCGAGCACAATCGCGACGAGGAGAAGGAGCATGCGGCGATGGCGCTGGAATGGCTGCGGCGCAACGATCCCAAGCTCGACGAACACCTGAAGGCATTCCTGTTCAAGGAAGGTCCGATCACCCAGATCGAAAAGGCAATGACGGCCGGCGGGGAGAAGGCCACGGGCGCCGACCACGGAAGTCTTGGCATCGGCAGCCTGCGGCCGGCATCGGAAAAGGCGAAGAAATGACCGACCATCTGTTCCGCGATCGCGCGCCCATCACCGAAGCCGGCTGGAAAGAAATCGAGAACGAGGCCAAGCGCACCTTGCGCGCGCTCCTGGCGGCCCGCCGCGTCGTCGATTTCAAGGGCCCGCTGGGCTGGGGTGCATCCGACATCGAGCTGGGACGTGCCGACCCGATCGCCTCGCCGCCTCAGGCGAAGGCCGTGCAGGCGCGGCTCCGCCGCATCCAGCCGCTGGTCGAGCTGCGTATTCCCTTCGAGGTTGCCCGCGCCGAACTCGACGCCATCGATCGCGGCGCCCGCGATCCCGATCTCGATTCGGTGACGGCGGCGGCGCGCGAGATCGCCATCGCCGAGGACCGCGCGATTTTCCACGGCTACGCTGCTGCTCGCATCACCGGAATTTGCGAAGCCCAGGGACAGACCTCGGTGCCGCTCGGTGCGAGCCACGCCGATTATCCCCGCGCCGTCTCCACTGCCCTCACCCGGCTGCGTGACGACGGTGTCGAAGGTCCGTTCGCCGTGGTGCTGAGCGAACAGCTCTACAAGGATCTCTCCGCGAGCACCGACCAGGGCTATCCGATCCTCAATCACGTCCAACGCCTGATCGACGGCGAGGTCGTCTGGGCGCCGGGCCTCGACGGTGGCGTGGTGATTTCCCAGCGCGGCGGCGATTTCGAGCTGAGCGTCGGCCAGGATTTCTCGATCGGTTATCTCGACCACAATGCCGAGCGGGTCCGGCTCTACATCGAGGAAAGTTTTACTTTCCTGATCCTGTCGCCGCAGGCAGCCATCCCTCTCACGTCAGGTGGCAAGAAGCGCTAGCGCCGCGCCGCCTTGGCCGTGCGCGCCGAGGAGGCGAGCGCGAGACAGAGGCGGCGCGCGATCGCCTCGTCGGGCAGGCCGGTCGACTTGCAGTCCATTTCGGCTTTCA
>CANJHI010000176.1 GCA_947474005.1 Alphaproteobacteria bacterium
CAGTATCCGATGCACCGCAAGCCGGGCTCCAACAAGTTCGAGCGCGTCAGCTGGGAATTTGCGATGGAGCGCATCGCCAAGCTCGCCAAGGAAGACCGCGACAAGAACTTCATCGCGAAGAATCGCGACGGCGTCACGGTCAACCGCTGGGTGAGCACCGGTTTCCTCGCCGGCTCCGCCTGCAGCAACGAGGCGGGTTACCTCACCTACAAGGCCATCCGGTCGACCGGCATACTGGCCCTGGAGAACCAAGCACGAATATGACACGGACCGACGGTGGCCAGTCTTGGCCCCACATTCGGACGTGGCGCGATGACGAACTCGTGGAACGACATCAAGAATGCTGACGTCGTTCTGATCATGGGCGGCAACGCCGCCGAAGCACATCCGTGCGGCTTCAAGTGGGTTGTCGAGGCGAAGGCCAACAACGGCGCCAAACTGATCGTGGTCGATCCGCGCTTCACGCGCTCGGCCGCGGTTTCGGACCTCTATGCGCCGATCCGGCCGGGCACCGACATCGCGTTCCTCTCGGGCGTGATGCGTTACCTGCTGGGTAACGGCAAGATCCACCAGAAGTACGTCAACGCCTACACCAACGCCTCCTATATCGTGAAGGAAGGCTTCAAGTTCGAGGACGGACTGTTCACGGGCTACGACGAGGCCCGCAAGAACTACGTCGATCGCTCGGCCTGGGAGTACGAGTTCGACGAGCAGGGCATGGCGAAGGTCGACGAGACCCTGCAGAACCCGCGCTGTGCCCTCAACCTGCTGAAGGCCCATGTCGAGCGGTACACGCCCGAGATGGTGGAGCGGATCTGCGGCACGCCGAAGGACAAGTTCCTGAAGGTCTGCGAGCTGATCGCCTCGACCGCCAACGGCGAGCGTTCGATGACCTCGCTCTACGCGCTCGGCTGGACGCAGCACACGACGGGTGCGCAGAACATCCGCAGCATGGCCATGATCCAGCTCCTGCTGGGCAACATGGGCATTCCGGGCGGTGGCGTGAACGCGTTGCGCGGGCACTCCAACGTCCAGGGCATCACCGATTTCGCGCTGCTGTCGACCTCGACGCCGGGCTATCTCGTGCTGCCGACGGAGAAGGAGACAACCTTCGCCGACTATATGAAGTCGCGTGCCTTCAAGCCGATCCGCCCAGGCCAGACCAGCTTCTGGCAGAACTACGGCAAGTTCTTCGTCAGCCAGCAGAAGAGCCTGTTCGGCGCGGCCGCGACCAAGGACAACGACTGGGCCTACGACTACCTGCCCAAGTTCGACACCGCCTACGACGTCCTGAAGATGGTCGACATGATGGCGGGCGGCCAGATGAACGGCCTGTTCTGCCAGGGCCTCAACATCCTGATGGCTTCGCCCAACAAGGCCAAGACCCAGAGCGGCCTTGCGAAGCTCAAGTGGCTGGTCATCATCGATCCGCTGGAGACGGAGACGGCGCACTTCTTCGAGAACCACGGCGAATTCCACAACGCCGATCCCAAGGCGATCCAGACCGAGGTCTTCCAGCTCCCGGCCATGGCGTATGCCGAGGACGAGGGCAGCTTCACCAACTCCAGCCGCGTCATTCAGTGGCACTGGAAGGCGGTGGATGGGCCGGCCGAGTCGCGCAGCGACATCCAGATCATCGCCGACCTGCACAGCCGCCTACGCGCTCTCTACACCAAGGAGGGCGGCGCGTTCCCCGATGCGATCGTCAACACGAGCTGGAACTACGCCAAGCCCGCCCATCCCGAGCCGGTCGAGCTCCTGAAGGAAATCAACGGCTATGCCATCGAGGATCTGCCCGATCCGGCCGATCCGACCAAGACGATGCTGAAGGCTGGTCAGTTGCTGCCGACCTTCGGGGTGATGCGCGACGACGGCAAGACGTCGGGCGCCTGCTGGATCTACACCGGCGTCTATACCGAGGCTGGAAACATGTCGATGCGCCGCGACGCCAGCGACCCGACCGGCCTCGGCATCCATCCCAACTGGGGCTTCTCGTGGCCGGCCAACCGCCGCATCCTCTACAACCGCGCCTCGGCCGATCCCACCGGCAAGGCGTGGAGCGAGCGCAAGAAGTACATCACCTGGAACGGCTCGCGCTGGGTCGGTGGCGACGTGCCGGACTACGCGCCAACGATGGCGCCGGACAAGTCGGTCGGTCCGTTCATCATGAACCAGGAAGGCACGGCCAGGATCTTCGCCCGCGGCGCCATGCCCGACGGCCCGTTCCCCGAGCACTACGAGCCGATGGACGCCTACATCGCGAACCCGCTGCATCCCAAGGTCACCACCAATCCGGTGGTCCGGGTGTTCGCGGCCGATGCCAAGTCGTTCGGCACGCCCGACAAGTTCCCGATCGTGGCGACCAGCTATCGCCTCGCCGAGCACTTCCACTACTGGACCAAGAACGTCCACGACAATGCCGTGCTGCAGCCGGAGATGTTCGTCGAGATGGGCGAACGGCTGGCCAAGGCCAAGGGCATCAAGAACGGCGACTGGGTCGAGGTGTCGAGCCAGCGCGGCATGATCAAGGCCAAGGCGTCGGTCTCCAAGCGCTTCCGGCCGATCATGGTCGACGGCAAACCGTGCGACGTGATCGGCCTGCCGATCCACTACGGCTTCATCGGCCTGACGCGGAAGTCCTACCCGCTCAATACATTGACGCCGTCGGTTGGCGACGCCAGCACCAATACGCCCGAGTACAAGGCGTTCCTGGTCGATGTGAAGAAAACCACGCCACCGGCTTCACAGCCGGCGACGGTATAGGGGGAGGCCGACATGTCCGTCCTGCAAGCCCTCGACCTCCGCCGCCGCTCTGCCTCCAGCGTGCCGCCGCTCCCTGCCGGCAAGCCGGCTGCCGTCGCCGTCGCCAAGCTGATCGACGTCAGCAAGTGCATCGGCTGCAAGGCCTGCCAGACCGCCTGTCTGGAATGGAACCAGCTCGACCAGCCGATCGGCTATACCGACGGCACCTACAACAACCCGACCGATCTCACGACGGCCTCGTGGACCGTGATGCGTTTCACGGAATATGAGCACGGTGACGATCTGGAATGGCTGATCCGCAAGGACGGCTGCATGCATTGCGACGACCCGGGCTGCCTGAAAGCGTGTCCGGCGCCGGGCGCCATCGTGCAGTACACCAACGGCATCGTCGACTTCATCTCGGACAACTGCATCGGCTGCGGCTACTGCGTGAAGGGCTGCCCCTTCAACATCCCGCGCATCTCGCAGACCACCAGCAAGGCCTACAAGTGCACGCTCTGCTCCGACCGCGTCGTGGTCGGCCAGGCGCCGGCCTGCGCCAAGGCCTGCCCGACCCAGGCGATCTACTTCGGCACCAAGGACGAGATGATCGCCCATGCCGGCAAGCGCATCGTCGACCTGAAGTCGCGCGGCTACCAGAACGCCGGCCTGTACAACCCGCAGGGCGTGGGCGGCACGCACGTCATGTATGTGCTGCAGCATGCCGACAAGCCATCGCTCTATGCCGGGTTGCCCGACAACCCGCACATCAGCCCGCTGGTCGGCATCTGGAAGGGCGTGATGAAGCCGCTGTCGTTGGCCGCCATCGCCTTCGCCGGCGCCTTCGGCCTCATGCACTACGTCACCAAGGGACCCAACAGGGTCACCGAGCATGACGAGGAGAAGGCGGCAGAGCTGGCTGGGAGTGACAAGGCATGAGTGTCGAGGCCAAGCCGGTCAGCCGCTACACGACAGCCGCCCGCATCAATCACTGGATCACCGCGGTATCGCTGATCCTTCTCGCGCTGAGCGGCATGGCGCTGTTTCACCCGTCGCTGTACTTCCTCACCTACCTGTTCGGCGGCGGCCAGATCACGCGCGCCATCCATCCATGGATCGGCGTCGTGCTGGGCATCAGCTTCCTCGGCCTCTTCATCCGCTTCTTCACACTCAACTTCTGGAACCGCGACGACACGGTGTGGATGAAGAATCTCGGGGCGGTCATCAACAACAAGGAAGAGGGCCTGCCCGAACTCGGCAAGTACAATGCCGGCCAGAAGCTGGTCTTCTGGGGGCAGTCGATCCTGATCCTGCTGCTGCTCGGCAGCGGCTTCGTGCTTTGGGACACCTATTTCGCGTCCTATACGACGATCGACCAGAAGCGGCTGTCGGCGGTGGTCCATGCCTTGTGCGCCATTGGTGCCATCCTGATCTGGATCGTGCACGTCTATGCCGCCATCTGGGTCAAGGGCACGCTCAGGGCCATGACGCGGGGCTCCGTCACCGGCGGCTGGGCCTGGAAGCATCACCGCAAGTGGTTCCGTCAGGAAGTCGGCAAACCCTGAGCAGCGGCCCCGACAATCCGTCCACCGGTTTCGGCGAAAACATCCTCGGCGAGGCGGCCGAGAGCGATCCCGTTCGCCTGCCGGACCTCGCGACGGTCTTTTTGCGCCGCGCCGCACGCTTGCAGGCGCTGGCCCCCGGGCATGAGCTGGAGGGATTCCTGCGGCTGATCGCGGCCCTGGTGACGGCCCAGCACGCGGCGCTGGCAGGCCTGCCGCCGGGCGTCCTGCCAGGGGCGTCGGAGATTGCGAAGGCACAGTTGGTCGGGCGGGCGCCGCTCGACTCGTCGACATGGACCCGCGATGAGAGCTGGCGCGCGGCCCTCGCCCGCATCCTGGAGACGATCGATACAGATGTGCTGCCGCCGCCGGCGCGGGACGCCCGCACGGCGCTCGGCCAGGCAAGCCCGGCTGACCTCGAAGCGCTGGCCGACCGTTACCTCGGCGGCAATGTCGCGGCCGCAGAGGCTGCCCAGGCGATCTACGTGGCGGCGGCGCTGCAAGTCGCGTGGACGCGCATGGCGGCGCTCCTCGACCAGGCCGATTTCACCAAGCGCGAGACAGACGGTGGCCAATGTCCGGTCTGCGGCTCGCCGCCGGTGTCCGGCCTCATCTCGCCCGGCGGCACCAAGTTCGGCCATCGGCACCTTCACTGCTCGCTGTGTGCGGCGTCGTGGCGCTACGTGCGGGTGCGCTGCGTCCATTGCGGCAGCACCGACAAGGTCTCGTTCCGCAATCTGGCCGGCACGTCCTACCTTCGCGCCGAATGCTGCGAGGTCTGTCACGGCTATTCGAAGGTCTTCTATCTCGACAGCGCGCGGATGCTAGAACCTCTCGCCGACGACCTCGCCTCTCTCGGGCTCGACGTCCTGGTCGGTGAGGAGGGCTTCTCCCGCGTTCCCAATCCCTTCGTGCTGGGGGTCATGGAGCCACCTGAGGATTAGGGCTTTCGATTGATCGTGGGGGCGGGCTGGGCCATCCTGTCTCCACAATTGCCGCTTCATCCGGCAAGATTCTCCTGGAGAAATATCCGTGTCGCGTGCCGACCGCGCCGAAGGCGCCTCCACTTTTCGTCCTCCGTCCGTCGATCGCATGGCCAACTGGCCGGCGCTGGCCCCGCTGATCGAGCGCGCCGGCCGCCCGCTCGTCGTCGAGGCGTTGCGTGCCTGGGCCGAGGCCCGTCGCGGCATGGCCGATGTCGCCGACGAGACCGCCTGCGCGCGCTGGTGCACGGCGCGGCTCAGCAGCCTGGTGACGCCGTCCCAGAGGCGCGTCTTCAATCTCACCGGCACGGTGCTGCACACCAATCTCGGCCGGGCCTTGCTGGCCGAGGAGGCGATCGAGGCGGCGGTTACCGCCATGCGCTCGCCGACGACCCTCGAATACGATCTTTCGGGGGGCGCGCGCGGTGACCGCGACGATCATATCTCGCCATGGCTTCGCCGCCTGACCGGGGCCGAGGCGGCAACGGCCGTCAACAACAACGCGGCCGCCGTGTTGCTCGTCCTCAACGCCCTTGCCGCCGGCCGCGAGGTGATCGTCTCGCGCGGCGAGCTGATCGAGATCGGCGGCGCCTTTCGCATTCCCGACATCATGGCGCGCGCCGGCTGCCGCCTCGTCGAAGTCGGCACCACCAACCGCACGCACCTGAAGGATTACGCGGCCGCCATCGGCCCCGACACCGCCGCGATCATGAAGGTCCATCCATCGAACTACGCCATCGAAGGCTTCACCAAGTCGGTGCCGGCGGCCGAGCTGGTGGCGCTGGCGCGCGAGAAAGGCCTGCCCCTGATCGAGGACCTCGGCAGCGGCACGCTGGCCGATCTCGAAACCTGGGGCTTGCCGCACGAACCAACGGCGCGCGAGGCGATCGAAGCAGGAATCGATGTCGTTACCTTTTCAGGCGACAAGCTTCTGGGCGGCCCGCAGGCGGGCCTCGTGGTCGGTCGAAAGGACCTGATCGAACGCATCGCACGCAACCCGATGAAGCGCGCCCTTCGCCTCGACAAGGTCCGGCTGGCAGCCCTCGAGGCGACGCTGCGGCTCTACGCCGATCCGGGACGCCTGGCGGAGCGTCTGCCCACCATCCGGTCGTTGGCGCGGCCAGCAGAGGATATTCGCGCCCAGGCCGAGCGTTTGCTGCCGACCTTGCGCAAGGCGCTGGGCAGCGCGGCCGAAGCGGGAATTGAGCCGGTGCGCGGCCAGATCGGCTCAGGTGCGCTGCCGGTCGATCTGTTGGCCTCGTTTGCTCTGGCAATGCGGGGCAAGGGACTGGATGGGCTGGCCGATGCCTTTCGCCGTCTGCCGATTCCCGTCATCGGTCGCATTGCCGACGATACGCTCTACTTCGATCTGCGCACTCTCGACGATGAAGCAGCCTTCGTCGCCCAATTGGACCAGCTCGATGTCGTGGCTGGCTAAGCTCTTTGACCGTACGCCTCCTGTGGAGGAGCGCATGGCGGACGCGCTGATGGCATGGAATGCCGGCGAGTACGGCGTGGCGCTCGATCTCTGGGCGCCGCTCGCCCACGATGGCGTCGCACGCGCCCAGAGCAACATGGGCGCGGCTTTCCTCGAAGGCCGCGGCGTCGAGCGCGATCCTGAAAAGGCGGCTGCCTGGCTGCGACAAGCGGCCGAGCAGGGCGATCCCGGTGGGCAGCGCAACCTGGCGCTTTGCTACTATGAAGGTTGGGGCGTTCCGCAGGACCAGATCGAGGCGGCGAAATGGTACGAGACGGCGGCCCTCCAGGGCGACGCCGACGCCCAGGACATGCTGTCGTGGATGAAGCTGGTGGGAGGCGGTTGCCCGCAGGACTATGCCAGCGCCCGTCTGTGGGCGGAAAAAGCCGCGGCACAGGGGCGGGCCGGCGCGATGGCGCGGCTGGGCGACATCTATCACAACGCGCTGGGCGTCGAACGCGATCCCGTCCGTTCCGCTGAATGGTGGGGCAGGGCGGCACGGCTGGGCATGGCGGAGGCCCAGGCGATGCTGGGAGCCGCCTATCTCGCCGGCAAGGGCGTGGCGCGCGATCCGCTCGAGGCCCTGCACTGGCTGTTGCGCGCCGAAGCCGGCGGCGCCGGCGAACTCGCGACTGGCTTCCTGCGCGAGGCACAGGCGCATACCAAGCCGTCGCAACGCGCCGAAGCGGCGCGCCGGGCGGCGGAGCCGCTCTCATGATCATGGCGATGAGCGAAAGGTCCCTCGCTACGCTCGGGATGACAGCCTTGCCGACGCTGGCGCAGTGCGACAATTCAATGAACATTGTCATCCCGAGCGAAGCGAGGGATCTTTTGGGATCTGGAGTGGCGCGCTCCCGGCGGGTGACTCCATGATCGTCGGAACCGCGGGCCACATCGACCATGGCAAGACCGCGCTGGTGAAGGCCTTGACGGGTGTCGACGCCGATCGCCTGAAGGAAGAGAAGGCGCGCGGCATCACCATCGACCTCGGCTATGCCTACAGCGACCTCGGCGATGGCCGCCAGCTCGGCTTCGTCGATGTGCCTGGCCATGAGCGCTTTGTGCACAACATGCTGGCCGGTGCCACCGGCATCGATGCCGCTCTTCTCGTCGTCTCGGCGGTGGAAGGCATCAAGCCGCAGACCGTCGAGCATCTGCAGATCGTCGATCTGCTCGGTCTCGACCGCGGCATCGTCGCCCTCACCAAGTCCGACCTGGCTGACGACGACCAGATCCTGGAGCGCATGGCCGAGGTCGAGACCCTGCTCGCCTCGACGTCGTTGGCGGGCGCGGAGATCGTGCCGGTGTCCGCGCTGACCGGGCAGGGCATCGACGAACTGAAGGCCAAGCTGCTGGCGCTGGGCGAGAGCGGCAAGGGCGCCAGCGGCTTCGCGCGCCTGGCGGTCGACCGTTGCTTCGTGCTGTCGGGCACGGGCGTCGTGGTGACGGGGACGATCCACGCTGGCGAGATCAAGGTCGACGACCGGCTGGTGCTGACGCCCTCGGGGCTTGAGGCGCGCGTGCGCTCGCTGCATGCCCAGAACCGCCCCGCCGAGATTGGCCGCGCGGGCGAGCGATGTGCGCTCAATCTGACCGGCGCGCGTCTTTCCAAGGATTCGGTGCGGCGCGGCGACTGGGTGGTGAGCCCGGAGTTGCATGCGCCGACCGACCGGACTGACGTGCGCCTGAAACTGCTCGCCTCGGAAGGCCAGCCGCTAAAACACTGGTCGCCGGTCCATGTCCATCTGGGTGCCGCCCATGTCATGGGCCGGGTGGCGCTGATCGAGGACGACAGGCTGGCGCCCGGCGCATCAGGTCTGGCCCAACTCGTGCTCGACGAAAAAGTGGGGGTGCTCGCGGGCGACCGCATCATTCTGCGCGATCCGTCGGCGACGCGGACCCTTGCCGGCGCCACGGTGATCGACCCCTTCGGTCCGCCGCGCAATCGTCGCTCCGAGCGCCGCCGGGCCGAGCTCGCAGCCCTCGGCAATGCCGATGCGGACGTGCTGCCCGGGCTTCTGCAGCTCGAGTCGGGCTTCGTCGAACTGGCCCGCTTCGGACAATCGCGCAACCTGCGGCCGGCCGAGGTCGAGAGCCTGCTGCACGCGGCCGGCGGCGAGAAGCTGGAAGGGTTCGGCTTTCTCGCCGAGACGCTCGCGGCCGCCCGGCTGGACATCGTCGACACGCTAAAAGCCTTCCACGCGGTCAAGCCCGATGCGCCGGGCCTTCAGCCGGAGCGTTTGCGCGTGACGCTGAAGAAACGCTGGCCCGTGCCGGTGTTCCGCCTCCTGCTCGATCGGGAAGTGCGGGCCAAGAAGGTCACGGTAGACGGCCCGTTCCTGCGCATACCAGGGCACTCGCTGGTGCTCGGGCCGAAGGACGAGGCGGTGTGGAACAAGGTCGCCGCCGAGCTGCGGCGCGAACGCTTCAAGCCGCCGCGCGTGCGCGACTTTGCCCAGGCCTACAGCGTGCCGGAGCCCGACATGCGCAGGCTCCTGCAGCGGATGGCGCGGATCGGCCGCGTTGTCGAAGTGACGCCAGACCAGTTTTTCCTGCGGCCGGTGGTGGCGGAGATGATCTCAATCGCCCACGCCTTCGGCCGCGACTTCACCGCTGCCGAATTCCGCGACAAGCTCGACAATGGCCGCAAGGTCGCGATCCTGATCCTGGAGTTCTTCGACCGGCACGGCATCACGATGCGCCGCGGCGACCTGCGCCGGACGGTGCCGCAGAAGCTCGAGCAATATGGTTTACCCTCAGCCGTTTGAAGGCTCGCGCTCTTCAGGTGACAGCGCTCCGGTTCTGGGGAATGATCGAAGATGGAGGGGAAGCGCTCCCGGTGGGGCGGCTGGCCTTCAAAGCCAGAGAGGGCCGCCAGACGGTTCTTAGTGGGTTCGACTCCCACTCTCTTCCGCCAACCTCCGGCCCCTGCGTGCCGGTGCGCATAAATATGCAGCAGTGCCTGGGTTGGCTCAGGCGAAGAGGAAATCTGTATTTGAGAGGCTCGACGTCAGCACCCCGATCAGGGTGATCGTGCTGGCCGTACCGCTGTTTGAATAGAACAGCGTCGTGGAGGTGACGCCCAGATTGCCGGGATCCCACTCGAATGTCGTGAAGTCGGCGAAGGAGTGGATCGCGCTGACCGTCGAGAAATCCAGCTTCTCCCCGTTGGTGTCGAAGGAGCGGATCGTGTCGGCACCCCAGCTGGTGGCGTCATAGACATACCGGTCCAGCCCCGCGTCGCCGTTCATCACGTCGTTGCCCGCGCCGCCGATCAGCGCGTCCACGCCGTTGCCACCGAACAGCGTGTCGGCGCCGAGCCCACCGATCAGCGTGTCGTTGCCGTCGCCCCCGTCGAGGAAGTCGGCGAAGGCCGAGCCGGTGAGGCTGTCGGCGCCGCCCAGGCCGTAGATGAAGACAGCAGCGCCCTGGCTGGCCGCGTTGAACGTGTCGTTGCCGGCATTGCCCTGAGCCCATTCGACGGACGCCGTCCCCATATCCAGGGTGACCGCGGTGACGGTCTGCACGATTGCCGAATCGAAGCCCGTCCCGCCGGAGATGCCGACATCGGAACTGTCGATCAGCAGGGTATCGTCACCGTTGCCGCCGATCAGCGTGTCGGCACCGAGCCCGCCGTTCACCACATCGTTGCCGTCGCCGCCGTCGAGGAAGTCGGCGAAGGCTGAGCCAGTGAGGTTGTCGGCGCCGCCCAGGCCATAGATATAAACGCCGACGGCTTGGCTGGCGGCGTTGAAGACGTCATTGCCGGTATTGCCCTGGGCCCATTCGACGGACGCCGTCCCCAAGTTCAGGTTGACCGCCGTGCCGGTCTGCACGATCGCTGAATCGAAGCCGGCGCCGCCCGCGATGCCGACATCCTGGCTGTCGAATAGCAGCGTGTCGTCGCCATTGCCGCCGGACAGCGTGTCGGCGCCGGTGCCGCCGTTCAACACATCGTTGCCGTCACCACCGTCGAGGAAGTCGGCGAAGGCCGAGCCGGTGAGGCTGTCGGTACCGCCCAGGCCGTAGATGTAGACGCCGACGGCTTGGCTGGCGGCACTGAACGTGTCGTTGCCGGAGTGCCCCTGCACCCATTCGATCGCTGCTGCGCCCATATCCAGCGTCACTGCGGCGCTGGTCTGGACGATCGCCGAGTCGAAGCCGGCGCCGCCGGAGATGCCGACATCGGAACTGTCGATCAGCAGGGTGTCGTCACCATTGCCGCCGGTCAGGGTGTCGGTGCCGAGCCCGCCGTTCAAGACATCGTTGCCATCTCCGCCGTCGAGGAAGTCGGCGAAGGCCGAGCCGGTGAGGCTGTCGGCGCCGCCCAGGCCGTAGATGAAGACAGCCGCACTCTGGCTGGCGGCGTCGAAGACGTCGTTGCCGGCATTGCCCTGTGCCCATTCGACGGACGTCGTGCCCATATTAAGATTGACCGCGGTGACGGTCTGCACGATCGCCGAGTCGAAGCCGGTGCCGCCGGCGATGCTGACATCGGAACCGTCGATCAGCAGGGTGTCGTCGCCGTTGCCCCCGATCAGCGTGTCGGCGCCGAGCCCGCCGGTCAGCGTGTCGTTGCCGTCGCCCCCATCGAGGAAATCGGCGAAGGCGGAACCGGTGAGGCTGTCGGCGCCGCCCAGGCCGTAGATGTAGACAGCGGCGCCCTGGCTGGCGGCGTTGAACGTATCGTTGCCGGCATTGCCCTGTACCCACTCGATGGACGCCGTCCCCATGTTCAGGGTGACAGCCGTCACGGTCTGGACGATCGCCGAGTCGAAGCCGGCGCCGCCAGCGATGCTGACATCCTGGCTGTCGAACAGCAGGGTGTCGTCACCGTTGCCACCGGTCAGGGTGTCGGCGCCGAGCCCACCGTTCAACACGTCGTTGCCGTCGCCACCG
>CANJHI010000177.1 GCA_947474005.1 Alphaproteobacteria bacterium
ACGCGCGAGCGCGCCGGCTTCGAGGTGCGCGACGTGCATCCGACGCATTACGGCCGCATCTGCCCGATCGAGACGCCGGAAGGCCCGAACATCGGCCTTATCAACTCGCTAGCGACCTACGCGCGCGTGAACCAGTACGGCTTCATCGAGAGCCCGTACCGCAAGGTCGTGAGCGGTCGCGTCAGCGACGAGGTCGTCTACCTGTCGGCGATGGAGGAAGGCCGCTACACGGTGGCCCAGGCCAACGCCGAGATCGACGCCAAGGGCAAGTTCGTGTCCGAACTCGTGCAGTGCCGCAAGGGCGGCGAGTACATCCTCGGCCGGCCCGAGACGATCGACTTCGTCGACGTCTCGCCCAAGCAGATCGTCTCCGTCGCCGCGGCGCTGATCCCGTTCCTCGAGAACGACGACGCCAACCGCGCGCTGATGGGCTCGAACATGCAGCGCCAGGCGGTGCCGCTGATCCAGGCCGAAGCGCCGCTGGTCGGCACCGGCATGGAAGAAGTGGTGGCCCGCGACTCCGGCGTCGCCATCGCCGCACGCCGTACCGGCATCGTCGACCAGGTCGACGCCATGCGCATCGTGGTCCGCGCCACCGAGGACTTCGGTGCCGACCGTCCCGCGGTCGACATCTACAACCTGCTGAAGTTCCAGCGCTCCAACCAGAGCACCTGCATCACCCAGAAGCCGCTGGTGAAGGTCGGCGACCAGGTGAAGAAGGGCGACATCGTGGCCGACGGTCCGTCGACCCGCGACGGCGAGCTCGCGCTCGGGCGCAACGTGCTCGTCGCCTTCATGCCGTGGAATGGCTACAACTTCGAGGACTCGATCCTGCTCTCCGAGCGCATCGTGCGCGATGACGTCTTCACCTCGATCCATATCGAGGAATTCGAGGTCATGGCCCGCGACACCAAGCTCGGCCAGGAGGAAATCAGCCGCGACATCCCGAACGTCGGCGAGGAAGCCCTCAAAAACCTCGACGAGGCGGGCATCGTCTACATCGGCGCCGAAGTGAAGGCGGGCGACATCCTCGTAGGCAAGGTGACGCCCAAGGGCGAGAGCCCGATGACGCCGGAAGAGAAGCTGCTGCGCGCCATCTTCGGCGAAAAGGCCGCCGACGTGCGCGACACCTCGCTCAAGGTGCCGCCGGGCGTCGAGGGCACCGTGGTCGAAGTCCGCGTCTTCAACCGCCGCGGCGTCGACAAGGACGAGCGCGCGCTCGCCATCGAGCGCGACGAGATCGAGCGTCTCGCCAAGGACCGTGACGACGAGAAGGCCATCCTGGAGCGCAGCTTCTACAGCCAGATCCAGGAAATGCTGATGAACCAGACCGTGGCGGGCGGGCTCAAGGGCCTGAAGCCGGGCACGCGCATCAACGACAAGGTGCTGGGCGAGTACACGCCCGGCCAGTGGCGCCAGATCGCGGTCAAGACCGACAAGCGGCAGTCCGAGCTCGAGGCGTCGAACAAGCAGTTCGACGAGTCGATGAAGCGCCTGCAGGACCGCTTCGACAGCAAGGTCGACAAGCTGCAGCGCGGCGACGAACTGCCGCCGGGCGTGATGAAGATGGTCAAGGTCTTCGTCGCCACCAAGCGCAAGCTGCAGCCGGGCGACAAGATGGCCGGCCGTCACGGCAACAAGGGCGTCATATCGCGCATCATGCCGCTGGAAGACATGCCGTACCTCGAGGAGGGCGTGCCGGTCGACATCGTGCTCAATCCGCTGGGCGTGCCGTCCCGCATGAACGTCGGCCAGATTCTCGAAACCCATCTCGGCTGGGCCGCGGCGGGTCTCGGCAAGAAGATCGGCGACATGATCAACGGCGCCCGCGAGACGTCGATGGTGCAGGTTCGCAAGACCCTGCGCGAGATCTACGGCGAGAAGTCCTTCAAGGCCGACATCGCCGATCTCGACGACGAGCAGACGCTCGAGCTGGCGCGCAACCTCAGCAAGGGCGTGCCGTTCGCATCGCCGGTGTTCGACGGCGCGCACGAGCCCGACATCGTCGACATGCTGGAGATGGCCGGCCTCGACAAGTCGGGCCAGGTGACCCTGGTCGACGGCCGCACCGGCGAGCCGTTCGATCGCAAGGTGACCGTCGGCTACATCTACATGCTGAAGCTGCACCATCTCGTGGACGACAAGATCCACGCGCGGTCGATCGGCCCCTACAGCCTCGTTACCCAGCAGCCGCTGGGCGGCAAGGCGCAGTTCGGCGGACAGCGCTTCGGCGAGATGGAAGTGTGGGCGCTCGAGGCCTATGGCGCGGCCTACACGCTGCAGGAGATCCTCACCGTCAAGTCGGACGACGTTGCCGGCCGCACCAAGGTCTACGAGGCCATCGTGCGCGGCGACGACACCTTCGAGGCGGGCATCCCCGAATCCTTCAACGTTCTGGTCAAGGAGCTGCGCTCGCTCGGCCTCAACGTCGAACTGAACCAGTCGGCCACGTGAGCGTGGCCGGCCTCTATCTCTCCGCGAATTAAGTCCAACGAACCCCCAAAAGGGGTGACAGAGGGACCATATAGATGACCGACCTCATTAACGTACTGGGCCAGCCGCAGGGCACGCCGACATTCGACGAGATCCGCATCTCGATCGCCAGCCCCGAGCGCATCCGCGCCTGGAGCCACGGCGAGATCAAGAAGCCGGAGACCATCAACTACCGGACGTTCAAGCCGGAACGCGACGGCCTGTTCTGCGCCCGCATCTTCGGACCGATCAAGGACTACGAGTGCCTGTGCGGCAAGTACAAGCGCATGAAGTTCCGCGGCATCACCTGCGAGAAGTGCGGCGTCGAAGTGACCCTGACCAAGGTGCGCCGCGAGCGCATGGGCCACATCGAGCTGGCCTCGCCGGTGGCGCACATCTGGTTCCTGAAGTCGCTGCCGAGCCGCATCGGGCTGTTGCTCGACATGACGTTGCGCGACCTCGAGCGCATCCTCTATTTCGAGAACTACGTCGTCACCGAGCCCGGCCTGACGCCGCTCAAGTACCGTGAGCTCCTCAACGAGGAGCAGTACCTCACCGCGCTCGAGGAATACGGCGACGACTCGTTCCGCGCCGACATCGGCGCCGAGGCGATCCGCGCCATGCTGCAGGTCATCGACCTCAACGAGGAGCGGCCGCGGCTGCGCGAGGAACTGCGCGAGACGACCTCCGAGGCCAAGCGCAAGAAGCTGGTCAAGCGCCTCAAGCTTTGCGAAAGCTTCATCGAATCGGGTGCCCGTCCGGAGTGGATGATCCTCGAGCTGGTGCCGGTGATCCCGCCCGAGCTGCGCCCGCTGGTGCCGCTCGACGGCGGCCGCTTCGCCACGTCGGACCTCAACGACCTCTATCGTCGCGTCATCAACCGCAACAACCGCCTCAAGCGTCTGATGGAACTGCGCGCGCCCGACATCATCGTGCGCAACGAGAAGCGCATGCTGCAGGAGTCGGTCGACGCCCTGTTCGACAACGGCCGCCGCGGCCGTGTCATCACCGGCGCCAACAAGCGTCCGCTGAAGTCGCTCTCCGACATGCTCAAGGGCAAGCAGGGCCGGTTCCGCCAGAACCTGCTCGGCAAGCGCGTCGACTACTCGGGCCGCTCGGTCATCGTGGTCGGCCCGGAGCTCAAGCTGCACCAGTGCGGCCTGCCGAAGAAGATGGCGCTCGAGCTGTTCAAGCCGTTCATCTATTCGCGGCTCCAGGCCTACGGCATGGCCAACACCATCAAGGCCGCCAAGCGCATGGTCGAGAAGGAGCGTCCCGAGGTCTGGGACATCCTCGAAGAGGTCATCCGCGAGCATCCGGTGCTGCTGAACCGTGCGCCGACGCTGCATCGCCTCGGCATCCAGGCCTTCGAGCCGGTGCTGATCGAGGGCAAGGCGATCCAGCTCCATCCGCTGGTCTGCACCGCCTTCAATGCCGACTTCGACGGTGACCAGATGGCGGTGCACGTGCCGCTGTCGCTGGAAGCCCAGCTCGAGGCGCGCGTGCTGATGATGTCGACCAACAACATCCTCTCGCCCGCCAGCGGCAAGCCGATCATCGTGCCGTCGCAGGACATCGTGCTCGGCATCTACTACATCACGCTCGAGCGCGACGGTGACGTCGGCGAGGGTTCGCTGTTCGCCGAGATCGGCGAGCTCGAGCATGCGCTGCACAAGCGCTCGATCACGATGCACAGCAAAATCAAGATGCGTCTCGAGGCCTACGACGACAAGGGCGTGCTGGCCAACCGCGTGGTCGAGACCACGCCGGGCCGCATCCTGCTGGCGCAGATCCTGCCCAGGCATCCCAACCTGCCGTTCTCGCTGATCAACCGGCTTCTGACGAAGAAGGACCTGCAGAACGTCATCGATTCGGTCTACCGCCACTGCGGCCAGAAGGACACGGTGATCTTCGCCGACCGTCTGATGGGGCTGGGCTTCTATCACGCCTGCCGGGCCGGCATCTCCTTCGGCAAGGACGACCTCGTCATTCCCGTCGCCAAGATCAAGCTGGTCGCGCAGACGACGAAGGAAGTTAAGGAGTACGAGCAGCAGTACCAGGACGGCCTGATCACCTCGGGCGAGAAGTACAACAAGGTGGTCGACGCCTGGTCGCGCTGCTCCGATCGCGTCGCCGAGGAGATGATGAAGGGCATTTCGACGCCGCTTCCCGGCAAGCCCGTGAACTCGGTGTGGATGATGGCGCACTCCGGTGCGCGCGGATCGACCACGCAGATGAAGCAGCTCGCCGGCATGCGCGGCCTCATGACCAAGCCGTCGGGCGAGATCATCGAGACGCCGATCATCTCGAACTTCAAGGAAGGCCTGAGCGTGCTGGAGTACTTCAACTCCACCCACGGCGCGCGCAAGGGGCTGGCCGACACCGCGCTCAAGACCGCGAACTCGGGTTACCTGACCCGGCGACTGGTCGACGTGGCGCAGGATTGCATCATCTTCGAGCCCGATTGCGGCACCGAGCGCGGCCTCACGATGCGGGCCGTCGTCGACGGCGGCGACGTGATCGAGCCGCTCAGCGAGCGGGTTCTGGGCCGCACGGCGCTCGACGACGTCGTCGATCCGCTGAACGGCACGGTGATCTGCAAGGCCGGCGACCTCATCGACGAGGTCACGGTCGAGCAGATCGACAAGGCCGGCATCGAGGAGATGCGCATCCGGTCGGTGCTGACCTGCGACACCAAGATCGGTGTCTGCGGCAAGTGCTACGGCCGCGATCTGGCGCGCGGCACGCCGGTCAACATCGGCGAGGCGGTGGGCGTCATCGCCGCCCAGTCGATCGGCGAGCCGGGCACGCAGCTCACCATGCGTACCTTCCACATCGGCGGCGCCGCCCAGCGTGGCGCGGAGCAATCGAACATCGAGGCCAGCCACGACGGCACGATCCAGGTGCGCAACCGCAACATCGTCATGAACAGCCAGGGCGTTCCGGTCGTGATGGGCCGGAATACCGAGCTGGTGCTGATCGACGGTGCCCAGCGCGAGCGTGCCAAGCATCGCGTGCCCTACGGTGCGCGCCTGCTGGTCGATAGCGACACCGCGGTCACCAAGGGCCAGAGGCTGGCTGAGTGGGACCCGTACACTCTGCCGATCATCACCGAAAAGGCCGGCAAGGCGGTCTACGTCGACCTGGTCGAAGGCACGTCGATGCGCGAAGTGATCGACGACTCCACCGGCATTTCGAACCGTGTCGTCGTCGACTGGAAAGGCCAGGCGAAGGGCGGTGACCTGCGTCCGCGCATCGCCATCCACGACGCGGCCGGCAACCCGATCATGCTCGGCAACGGGCAGGAGGCGCGTTACCTGCTGTCGCTCGACTCGGTGCTCTCGGTCGAGAATGGCCAGCAGGTCCACGCCGGCGACATCCTCGCGCGTATCCCGCGCGAGGGCGGCAAGAACCGCGACATCACGGGCGGTCTGCCGCGCGTGGCCGAGCTGTTCGAAGCCCGCAAACCCAAGGATTTCGCGATCATCTGCGACATCTCGGGCCGCATCGAGTTCGGCAAGGACTACAAGAACAAGCGTCGCGTCCTGATCGTGCCGGAAGGCGAGGGTGCGGAACCTGTCGAGTACCTGATCCAGAAGACCAAGCGCATCGCCGTCCAGGAAGGCGACTTCGTGGAGCGCGGCGATCTCCTGATCGACGGCAACCCGGTGCCGCACGACATCCTGCGTGTGCTGGGTGTCGAGAAGCTGGCCGAGTACCTGGTCAACGAGATCCAGGAGGTCTACCGGCTGCAGGGCGTGAAGATCAACGACAAGCACATCGAGACGATCGCGCGTCAGATGCTGCAGAAGGTCGAGATCACCGATGCGGGCGACTCCACGTTCCTGATCGGCGAGCAGATCGACAAGCAGGAATACGAGCTGGAGAACGCCAAGCTTGCGTCGGAGAAGCTGAAGCTCGCCAAGGCCGATCCGGTGCTGCTCGGCATCACCAAGGCCAGCCTGCAGACCAAGTCGTTCATCTCGGCGGCCTCCTTCCAGGAGACCACCCGGGTGCTGACCGAGGCGGCCGTCAGCGGCCGTATCGATACCCTGCAGGGCCTCAAGGAGAACGTCATCGTCGGCCGCCTGATCCCGGCGGGTACCGGCGGAGTCGTGAACCGCATGAAGGCGATTGCCGCCCAGCGCGACCGGGCCATCCTGGCCGCCGGCGCCGATGGCGAGGACCGTCCGGTCCCGACCCTCGAAGAGGAACGTGCGGCCGACTGATCGCCGCACATCGCTCGCCACTCGCCGTACGGGCGTGAAATCGAAGGCCGTCCCTGCAAGGGGACGGCCTTTTTCTTTGGCACCCGCAAATTTCAGTCGCGGCTATGCGTTGGTCTCCCGTGCCAGCCAGTCCTCGCGGCGGAGGAGCCAGACCATTTGCGGCCCGCGGCCGCCGACATACTCACCGATCATCAGATCGACCAGCCGGGCACCCTGTTTTTCCTTGATGCGGCGAGACGCATGGTTGTCTTGGGCGTTGCTGAGCCACAGATGCGGCCAGCCGAGGTCGCAAAAGGCGTATCGCGTCACCCGTTCGGCCGCCTCGGTCATCAGGCCCTTGCCGTGGAATTCGGGGTCCAGCCAGAAGCCGCGCTGGTCGCGGCTTACCCCGTCGTCGGGCCAGAGGTCGATGCGGCCGATCAGATCGGCCGGGCCCGACTTCGGGATGATCGCCCAATGGGCTTTCTGGCCCCGTGCCATCGCCTCGAGGCAGGCCGCGACGTAGGTGGCGGCGCCGTCCGCGGGGTAGGGCCAGGGGATATTGGCGTTCAGCCATTGCACGACCTCCCAGCGCGGGAACCGGCGCTGGATGAGGGGCGCATCCTTGCTGCGCACCGGACGCAGGACGAGGCGCGGCGTCTCGAGCACGGGAGTCGGCGGCATAGGCCTAGAGGGGGGCCTAGAAGAAGGACTGGTGGGTAGCCTGGCGGGTGGCATGGTGGGTCTCGCTTCCGTAGGCCGGAGGGCGGGACCCGTTGCGCTCGACCCCGGCCATCTCGGCGGGGTCAGGTTTCAAGTCGGGTTCTAGATCAGAACGCGCGCGACTTTCCCTGCCCCAAAGGTGGTACCTTTGGTAGCCGAGGTCATACGCGGGTCTTGGCGCAACATGCTGCCGACTTAGCGCAAATGGCTCGCGAAGTAAACTTGTGGCGGTGGTGAGGCAGACCACAAGATGTGGTTATAAGATTCTTGCGCTGTCCCTCAACGCCGAGTCAGGAACGAGTCATCCGAGGCGGGTGGGGAATAGCCAACGATATCAATGAGAAGCGTGCTTGACGCCCCGGCGCAGCAATCATATAAGCGCGCCACCTCGCCGGGGGGCTGGATAGTAGGCCTACAAGCCTAGACACAGCCTGACGTCGGGGACCGCTACAAGTCAGGCCTTGAGGCCGTAAAGCTTTTGTTTCGCGCGGGGCTGCGCTCTAGCCGCTATGCCCGTGTATTTGCTTTGCGCCACGGTGCGATGTTGGGCGGATCTGAGACGGCGTTAAGGAAACCGAAATTCGATGCCGACGATTAACCAGTTGATCCGCAAGCCGCGCCACGGCCTCACGTCGCACAACAAGGTGCCGGCGCTGCAGGCCTGCCCGCAGAAGCGTGGTGTCTGCACCCGCGTCTACACCACGACCCCGAAGAAGCCGAACTCGGCGCTGCGCAAGGTCGCCAAGGTTCGTCTCACCAACGGCTACGAAGTGGTGAGCTACATTCCGGGCGAAGGCCACAATCTGCAGGAGCATTCGGTCGTCATGATCCGCGGCGGTCGCGTCAAGGATCTGCCGGGCGTGCGCTACCATATCATTCGCGGCACCCTCGATACCCAGGGTGTCAAGGACCGCCGCCAGCGCCGTTCGAAGTACGGCGCGAAGCGTCCGAAGTAAGGCGGGGAGGAAAACATGTCTCGCCGTCGCGCTGCTGAAAAACGTGAAGTCCTGCCGGACGCCAAGTTCCACGACATCGTTCTGTCGAAGTTCATGAACACGCTCATGGAGCGTGGCAAGAAGTCGGTCGCCGAGCGCGTCGTCTATGGCGCCCTCGACGAAGTCCAGAGCAAGCTCAAGCAGGATCCGGTCCCGGCCTTCCACGAGGCGCTGGAGAACGTGAAGCCGGCCGTCGAAGTCCGCTCGCGCCGCGTCGGCGGCGCCACCTATCAGGTGCCCGTCGAGGTTCGCCCCGAGCGTCGCCAGGCACTCGCCATTCGCTGGATCATCCAGGCCGCCCGTGATCGCTCGGGTCACAGCATGACCGAGAAGCTCTCGGCCGAGCTGCTCGACGCCTTCAACCGCCGCGGCAACGCCGTCAAGAAACGTGAAGACACGCACAAGATGGCCGACGCCAACAAGGCGTTTGCACATTATCGCTGGTAAGCGCGTCTCAAGTTCCCTCCCAGAAAGCCCAGTCCATGGCTCGTACCACCCCCATCGCCGACTACCGTAACATCGGTATCATGGCGCATATCGACGCCGGCAAGACGACGACGACCGAGCGCGTCCTGTATTACACGGGCAAGTCGCATAAGATCGGCGAAGTCCACGATGGCGCGGCCACGATGGACTGGATGGAGCAGGAGCAAGAGCGCGGCATCACGATCACGTCGGCCGCCACCACCTGCTTCTGGACGGTCGAGACCGGCCCGAACGCCGGCATCAACTACCGCATCAACATCATCGACACGCCGGGCCACGTCGACTTCACGATCGAAGTCGAGCGCTCGCTGCGTGTGCTCGACGGCGCCGTCTGCGTGTTCGACAGCGTCGCCGGCGTCGAGCCGCAGTCCGAGACCGTGTGGCGTCAGGCCGACAAGTACGGCGTGCCGCGCATCTGCTTCATCAACAAGATGGACCGCACCGGCGCCAATTTCTGGCGCACCGTCGACATGATCAGGGATCGCCTCGGCAGCAAGCCGCTGGTGACCCAGATCCCGATTGGCGTCGAATCTGATTACCGCGGCCTGGTCGATCTCGTTTCCAACAAGGCCATCATCTGGCTGGAAGAGACCCTGGGCGCCAAGTACGAAGTCGTCGAGATTCCGGACGACCTCAAGGAACAGGCCGCCGAATATCGCGCCAAGCTGATCGACATGGCCGTCGAGCAGGACGACGATGCCATGCAGAAATTCCTCGACGGCGAGGAGCCCGATTACGACACGCTGATCAAGTGCATCCGCAAGGGCACGATCTCCTACGCGTTCGTTCCCGTGCTGTGCGGCTCGGCGTTCAAGAACAAGGGCGTGCAGCCCATGCTCGATGCCGTCGTGAACTACCTGCCGGCGCCGAACGACGTGGCCGACGTCAAGGGCATCAAGATGGGCACCGATGAGGCCATCACGCTGCCGACGAATGACGAAGCGCCGATGTCGGCGCTTGCCTTCAAGATCATGACCGACCCGTTCGTGGGTTCGCTCACCTTCGCCCGTGTCTATTCGGGCGTGCTCGAATCCTCGACCGGCGTGCTGAACAGCACCAAGGACCGCAAGGAACGTATCGGCCGCATGCTTTTGATGCATGCCAACAACCGCGAAGACGTGAAGGAAGCCCGCGCCGGCGACATCATCGCCCTGGCCGGCCTCAAGAGCGTCACCACCGGCGATACGCTGTGCGATCCGGATCATCCGGTGATCCTGGAAAAGATGGACTTCCCCGATCCCGTCATCGAGCTCGCCATCGAGCCGAAGTCGAAGGTCGACCAGGAGAAGCTCGGCCAGGCGCTGGGCCGTCTCGTCCAGGAAGACCCGACCTTCCGCGTCACCACCGACCCGGAGACGGGACAGACCGTGATCAAGGGGATGGGCGAGCTCCATCTCGAGATCAAGGTCGACATCCTGCGCCGCACCTACAAGGTCGATGCCAATGTCGGCGCCCCGCAGGTCGCCTATCGCGAGACGCTCGGCCGCAAGGCCGAGATCGACTACACCCACAAGAAGCAGAGCGGCGGCTCCGGCCAGTTCGCGCGCGTCAAGATCGTGTTCGAGCCGGGTGCGCCGGGCTCGGGCTACAGCTTCGAGAACAAGGTCGTCGGCGGCGCGATTCCCAAGGAATTCATCCCCGGCGTCGAAAAGGGCCTCGCGGCCTCGCGCGAAACCGGCGTGCTGGCTGGCTTCCCGACGATCGACTTCAAGGCGACCCTGTTCGACGGCAACTATCACGACGTCGATTCGAGTGTGCTGGCCTTCGAAATCGCCGCTCGCGCGGCGTTCCGCGAGGGTCTTGCCAAGGCGCAGTGCAAGCTGCTCGAGCCGATCATGAAGGTCGAAGTGGTGACACCCGACGACTACATGGGCGACTGCATCGGCGACTTGAACAGCCGCCGCGGTCAGATCCTCGGTATGGATGCCCGCGGCAACGCGCAGGTCATCGATGCCATGGTGCCGCTCGCCAACATGTTCGGCTACGTGAACACGCTGCGATCGATGACCCAGGGACGCGCTGCCTACTCCATGACGTTCGACCACTACGCGCCTGTACCGCAGGCCGTGGCGGACGAAGTCGTCGCCAAGCTGGCGGGCTGATAAGCCGCCGATCTGAACACGACCGATTGATTAGGGACCAAGACCATGACGAAGGCGAAGTTTGAGCGGAACAAGCCGCACTGCAACATCGGAACGATCGGTCACGTCGACCATGGGAAGACGTCGCTGACGGCGGCGATCACGAAGATCCTTGCGAAGACGGGTGGTGCGACGTTCACGGCGTACGACCAGATCGACAAGGCGCCGGAAGAGCGCGAGCGCGGGATCACGATCTCGACGGCGCATGTGGAGTACGAGACGAAGAACCGTCATTACGCGCACGTCGATTGCCCGGGCCACGCCGACTACGTGAAGAACATGATCACGGGCGCGGCGCAGATGGACGGCGCGATCCTGGTGGTGTCGGCGGCCGATGGCCCGATGCCGCAGACCCGCGAGCACATCCTCCTGGCGCGCCAGGTCGGCGTGCCGGCGCTGGTGGTCTACATGAACAAGGTCGACATGGTCGACGATCCGGAACTGCTGGACCTGGTCGAGCTGGAAGTGCGCGAACTGCTGAAGAGCTACCAGTACCCGGGCGACGACATCCCGGTGGTGCGGGGCTCGGCGCTGATGGCGCTGGAAGACAAGAACCCGGAGCAGGGCGAAGAGTCTGTCCTGAAGCTGATGGAAG
>CANJHI010000178.1 GCA_947474005.1 Alphaproteobacteria bacterium
CATCGCAACCTGCCGATGGTCAAGTCGATGATGATCCCCGAGGCGTCGTCGTCGAACCCCAACCATCGCAACCTGCCGATGGTCAAGTCGATGATGATCCCCGAGGCGTCGTCGTCGAACCCCAACGTGCCGGCCAAGCACCGCGCCATGTACAACTACGTGAACGGCGTCATGGAGCCGTGGGACGGACCGGCCGCCATCGCCGCCGTCGCCGGCAAGTGGGCGCTGGTCGGGCTCGACCGCAACGGGCTCAGGCCCATGCGCTATGTGCGGACGTCGGGCGAGCTGCTGATCGCCGGTTCCGAGGCCGGCATGGTGCCGCAGGACGAGGCCAAGATCGTCGAGAAGGGCCGCCTCGGGCCGGGTGAGATGCTGGCCGTCGACATGGACCAGCCCAAGCTCTACAAGGACCACGAGCTGAAGGACATGCTCGCGGACACCCATGACTACGCAGCCTGGACCGGCCGCACCGTCGAACTCGACTCCCTGATCAAGCAGGACGCACCAGCCGCCGAGCATTTTGAACCGGACGAGCTGCGCCGCCGCCAGTTCGCCGCAGGCTGGTCGATCGAAGATCTGGAAATGATCCTTCATCCCATGGTCGAGGACGCCAAGGAGGCCGTGGGCTCGATGGGCGACGATGCGCCGCTGGCGGTGCTGTCAGACACCTATCGTGGCATGCACCATTACTTCCGGCAGAATTTTAGCCAGGTCACCAATCCGCCGATCGACTCGCTCCGCGAACGCAACGTCATGACCCTGCGCACGCGGCTCGGCAATCTCGGCAACATCCTCGACGAAAGCGCCGAGCAGAGCGAAATGCTGTCGCTGCAGTCGCCGATCGTGCTCAACGCCGAATTCGAGGCGATGCGCCATTACATGGGTGAGTCGGCTGCCCGCATCGACTGCACATTCGAGATCAAGAGTGGCGATCCCAAGGGCGGGCTGGATGCCATGCGCCAGGCCTTCGACCGGATCTGCCACGAGGCCGAGGAGGCCGTGCGCCGCGGCTGCCTGCACATCGTGTTGACCGACGCCAACGTCGATTCCGACCGCGCGGCACTGCCGATGATCCTGGCGGCGGGTGCCGTGCACTCCTACCTCGTGCGCCAATCGCTGCGCACCTTCACCTCGCTCAACGTGCGCTCGGGCGAATGCATGGATGTGCATTACGCCGCCGTCATCATCGGTGTCGGCGCCACGTCGGTGAATCCCTATCTCGCCGAGGAGACGATCGCGGCCCGCCATGCGCGCGGTCTGTTCGGCAAGCTCTCGCTCGGCCAGTGCCTCGCCAACTACAAGAAGGCACTGGACGAAGGGCTGCTCAAGGTGATGTCCAAGATGGGCATATCGGTGCTGTCGTCGTACCGCGGCGGCTGCAACTTCGAGGCCGTCGGCCTATCGCGCTCGCTGGTCGCCGAGTTCTTTCCCGGCATGCCCTCGCGCATCTCCGGTATCGGGCTCCGCGGCGTCCAGGAAAAGATCGCCGAGCAGCACAGCCGCGCCTTCGACGAGGACGTGATCGCGCTGCCGATCGGCGGTTTCTACAAATCGCGGCGCGGCGGCGATCGCCACAATTTCGAGGGCGAGCTCATCCACATGCTGCAGGATGCGGTGAACACCGAATCCTACGCCAAGTACCGCAAGTACAGCGACGCGGTGCGCAAGCTGCCGCCGATCAACCTGCGCGACCTGCTCGACTTCAAGACCGATCGCGCTCCGGTTGTCCTCGACGAGGTCGAATCGATCACCGAGCTGCGCAAGCGGCTGGTGGCGCCGGGCATCTCGCTGGGCGCGCTCGGCCCCGAGGCGCACGAGACGCTGTCGATCGCCATGAACCGCATCGGCGCCAAGTCCGATTCGGGCGAAGGTGGCGAGGATCCGGCGCGCTACACGCCGCGGTCCAACGGCGACAACGCCTCCTCAGCCATCAAGCAGGTGGCGTCGGGCCGCTTCGGCGTCACGGCGGAATATCTCAACAACTGCCGCGAGATCGAGATCAAGGTCGCCCAGGGCGCCAAACCCGGCGAAGGCGGACAGCTGCCCGGCCTGAAAGTGAGCGAGATGATCGCCCGCCTGCGCCATTCCACGCCCGGCGTGACGCTGATCAGCCCGCCGCCGCATCACGACATCTACTCGATCGAGGATCTGGCGCAGCTCATCTACGACCTGAAGCAGATCAATCCCGAGGCCCGCGTGACAGTGAAGCTGGTCGCGCGCTCGGGCATTGGCACCATCGCCGCCGGCGTCGCCAAGGCCAAGGCCGACACGATCCTGATCTCGGGCCACAGCGGCGGTACCGGCGCCAGCCCGCAGACCAGCATCAAGTATGCCGGCATTCCCTGGGAGATGGGCCTGTCGGAGACGCACCAGGTGCTGACGCTCAATCGCCTGCGCGAAAAAGTGCTGCTGCGCACCGACGGTGGCATCAAGACCGGCCGCGACGTGGTGATCGCCGCCATGCTGGGCGCCGAGGAATACGGCATCGGCACGGCGTCGCTGATCGCCATGGGCTGCATCATGGTGCGGCAGTGCCATTCCAACACCTGCCCGGTTGGCGTCTGCACGCAGGACCCGAAGCTGCGCGCCAAGTTCGACGGCTCGCCGGAGAAGGTCGTCAATCTCTTCAGTTTCGTGGCTGAAGAGGTGCGTGAGATCCTGGCGCAGCTCGGTTATCGCTCGCTGGTCGAGATCGTCGGCCGGTCCGACCTGCTGCGGCAGGTGAGCCGCGGTGCGCGCTATCTCGACGACCTCGACCTCAACCCACTGCTGACGCGCGCCGACGGCGGCCGCGAAGTGGCGCATTGCACGGTCGAAGGGCGCAACGAAGTGCCCGACACGCTGGACGCCCAGATGATCCGCGACGCCCAGCCTCTGTTCACGCACCGCGAGAAGATGCAGCTCCAGTACAGCGTGCGGAACACCCATCGCGCTGTCGGCACGCGGCTGGCCGCCATGATCACGCGCAAGTACGGCATGTCGGGTCTGCAGCCCGATACCGTCACCGTGCGGCTGCGCGGCACGGCCGGCCAGTCGCTCGGCGCCTTTGCCGTGCGCGGCATGAAGCTCGAAGTGTTCGGCGACGCCAACGACTATGTCGGCAAGGGCCTGAGCGGCGGCACCATCGTGGTGAAGCCCACCATCTCGAGCCCGCTGGTGCCCGAGCACAACGCTATCATCGGCAACACGGTTCTCTATGGCGCGACGGCTGGCAAGCTGTTCGCCTCGGGTCTCGCGGGCGAGCGCTTCGCCGTGCGCAACTCAGGTGTCGATGCCGTGGTCGAAGGCGTGGGCTGCAACGGCTGCGAATACATGACCGGCGGCACCGCCGTGATCCTGGGTCCGGTCGGCGTCAATTTCGCCGCCGGCATGACGGGCGGCATGGCGTTCGTCTACGACCCGGCCGAAGCTTTTAAGCTCAACGTCAATGCCGAGACGGTGGTGTGGCAGCGCCTCGACCATCCGCACTGGGAGGCTGCCCTGAAGACCCTGGTCGAGGAGCATGTCGCCGAGACCAAGTCACCGCTCGGCGCCCGACTGCTGAACGACTGGAATCGTGAGGTCGAGCGCTTCTGGCAGGTCGTCCCCAAGGAGATGCTGACGCGCCTGCCGCAGCCGCTGTCGATCGCCAAGGCGAAGCGCGCCTAGGGGGTCACCCGCATGGCCCCCAAGCGCGTCGCGCGCATCGCGTGGCTGCAGCTCGCCGCCAACATCATCCTGTTTGGCCTCAGCTGGCCGATCATCAAGATCGGCCTGGAAGCCTCGACACCGCTGTGGTTCGCGGCGGCGCGTGCAACGCTGTCGGCCACCACCGCCTTCATCCTGCTGGCCTGCCTCGGCCGCCTGGCCTGGCCGCACCGCGCCGACTGGCCGATCGTCCTGTCGGTGGGGGCGCTGCAGCTTTCCTGCTTCTTCGCCTTTTCCAATCTCGGCATGCAGAGCCTGCCCGCCGGCCGCTCGAGCGTGCTCGCCTACACCGCGACGCTCTGGGTCGTGCCGCTCTCCCTGATGGTCGGCGAAAAGGTCGGCTGGCGCGCTGTCGCGGGCGTCCTGCTCGGTCTCATGGGAATCGTCGTCCTGGTCGAGCCGTTGCGCTTCGACTGGACCGACAGAACCATCCTCTGGGGCCATGCCTGGCTGCTGCTGGCCGGCTTCACCTGGGCGATCGCCATCGTCCACATACGCCGGCACCGCTGGAAACTGACACCGCTCGATGCGCTGCCCTGGCAGATGAGCGTGGCGACGATCCTGCTGTGGACGCTCGCGCTGTTCGTCGAGCCCGCCGGGCACTTCGAATTCGGCAAAATGGAACTCTGGATGTCGCTGCTCTATATCGGCGCCTTCGCCGGCCCGATCGCGACCTGGGCTGCCGTGTCGGTCGGGCGCGCCCTTCCCCCGGTCGTCGGGTCGATGGGTATGCTGGGCGTGCCCCTGCTCAGCATCGCCTCTTCAGTCGTGCTGCTGGGCGAGACGATCAGTGCGTCCCTGGCGATCGGCACCACGCTGATCATCGCCGGAATTGCCGTTGTGATCCTGGACAAGTCCCGCCATTGATAAGGAGTGCCTAGTGGCGCGCCGCCTGGCCGCCGTCGAGGGTCATCACTACGCCGCTGATGTAACTGGCGCGATCCGACGCCAGGAACACCGCAAGGTCGGCCACCTCGTCGGGTTCGGCCGCTCTGCCGAACGGCATGTGCTTGGTGAGTTCGGGCCAGCGCTCGGGATCGCCGAACTTCTGCTCGGCCTGGCCGCGCAGCAGAGTGAGCATGCGGTCAGTCCGGGTGGCGGGTGGATTGATCGCCACCACGCGCACGCCGTGATCGACGCTCTTCGAGCCCACGGCGCGGGTGAAGGCCATGAGGCCGGCATTGCCCATGGTACCGGCGACGTAGTCGTAGTTAAAACTCTCGCCGGCGAGGCCGATGATGTTCACCACCACGCCCTTCTTGCGGGCATAGAACTTTTCCAGCATCGCGCGCGTGGCGTTGACGTAGCCGAACACTTTCAGCTCCCAGGCTTCCCGCCACTTCGGCTCGGTCATGCCGAAGATGTCGCCGCGCGGGATGGCTCCTGCATTGTTCACCAGGATGTCGGCGTGTCCCACTGCCTCGACCACCGACCGCACCGTGTCGCCCTTGGAGAAATCGGCGGGATGGATCTCGACCGGCACATTGTGCCGGGCGCGGATTTTATCCCGCGCCGCTTCGAGCGATTCCTTGGAGCGCGAGGCGATGTGGACGGTGCAGCCTTCGGCGGCGAAGCCCATGGCGCAGGCAAAGCCGATGCCCTTGCTGCCACCGGTGATGAGGACGGTCTTGCCGGCGAGCTTCATGTCCATGTTCGTTTCCCCTTCGCCTATGAAAGAGAAAGATCCCTCGCTACGCTCGGGATGACAGTATTGTTGTCATCCCGAGCGTAGCGAGGGATCTTTGCTCAAAGTCTATAGATACTGTCGATCGTAGCGCGACCATCCTCGGTCTTGATGCGGCCGTCCTTCACCATCTGGATGAGGTGGGCCAGCATCGAGCGGCCGGCGGCGGGATGGAGATGGATCGGCGTGTCGGCGTAGTTCTTGGCCACCATCTGCGGGACGGTCTGCGGGCCGTCCTTGAGCCGCGCCATGATCTGAGCCTCGCGGCCCAAGCGGTGCTCGATATAGGACTGCACGAACGGATTGGGATTGCGGATCTCGGCGCCGTGCGTGGGAATGTAGAGAGTCTCATCGCGCGGCAGCAGCTTGCGCAAGCTGGCGAAATAATCGGCCATGTTGCCGTCGGGCGGCGAGATCACCGCCGTCGACCAGCCCATGACATGGTCGCCCGAGAGCAGCGCCTTGTCTTCCTTCACCGCGAAGCAGAGATGGTTGGAGATGTGGCCGGGCGTATAGACCGCCTCGACGTTCCAACCGTCGCCCTGGATCACATCGCCGTCGTTCAGCTTGATATCGGGGGCAAAGGCGAAGTCGCCTTCCTGCTCCGTCGTCACGCCTTCCGGCGGCTTTGGATGAGGACCGTAGCTGTAAACCTTGGCACCGGTCGCCTTGGCCAGCGCCGGCGTGGCCGGCACGTGATCGATGTGGGTGTGGGTGACCAGGATGTGGGTCACGGTCTCGCCGCGCACCGCGCGCAGGACCGCGTCGATATGGTCCTGCTGGTCCGGGCCGGGATCGACCACCGCCACCTTGCCGTGGCCGATGATGTAGGTGCCGGTGCCCTTGAAGGTGAAGGGGCTGGGATTGTGGGCGACGACGCGACGGATCAGCGGCGTCACCTCCATCGCAGTCCCGTAGTCGAACTTGAAGTCCTTGATGAAGGGAATGCCGGGCATTGCGTACTCGCTACGGGGTGGGCGGCGTCAACTTGTAGAGGGCGTTGCGGAGGTCGGAGCTGACGTAGACCGTGCCCGACTTGGCCACGGCAACGCCGGTCGGCACCAGCGCCGGCGGGCCGCCGGGGAAGGGCGCCAGACCGATATCGAGGTTCGACGCGATCACGGTCCGGGCACCCGAGGCGGGGTCGATGGCGACGACGCGCTTCTGGCCCACTTCGGCGACGAACAGGCGGCCATCGGGCCCGACATCGATGCCTTCCGGGCCCGCCAGGCCATCGGCCACGACCCTGCGGGCGCCCGTCGCGACGTCGATCTGGAGCACCGCGCCGCCGGCGATCTCGGTAATGTAGACCAGATTGCCGGGACCCTGGGCCATCGCGACCGGCCCGCGCAGTTCCTTGGCAACGATGCTGCGTGTCTTGCCGTCGGGGCTCACCTTCACGAGGTTGCCGCTCGCCAGCTCGGCGACATAGAGCGATCCGTCGACACTCTCCAGCGCATCGACGGGCGCGGCGAACCCGGTCAGGGTCGCCACCAGCTTGCCGGTCTTGCGGTCGACCTTCTCGACGGTGTTGGAGAACCAGCTCGACAGCAGCACGTACTTCGGTCCGACCGAGATGCCGATCGGGTAAGCGTGGGTGTCGCCGTGCACGCGGAGCACGTCGGACACCGCGCCGCTCTGGCCGTCGACGGTACGGTAGCTGAACACGTCGGCCACGTGCACCGTCTCCTTGCCGCCGTCGGTGGTGACGGCGAGGTCGGCCGGCACGGCGAGCTTGCCTTCGACGATGGTCCTGGCGGCGCCGGTGTGCTTGTCGACGAGATAGATGCCGTTGTCGGTCATCGACGTCACGAACAGGCGGCCGCGCGAATCGAACGCGAGATTGTCGAGGCCGGGCTTCATCGAGGCCACCAGCTTCTTGGCCTTGCTGGTGAGGCTGACGCTCCACACCCCGCCGGTGCCGGTGTCGACGACGTAGAGGTTGTCGCGGTTCTGAGGATCGATGTTGGCCGCCGCGGGAATCTTGAAGCCCGATGCGATGACGTCGATCACGCCGGTTTCGAGATTGATCTTCACGACCTCGCCCTTGAACCACAGTGGCCCGTAGAGAAAGCCGTCGTCGCGATGGATCTCGAAGCCGTTCAGCCCGCCCATCTTCTCGGCGATCCGGCGCAGCTCGGTGCGCGGGAACGGCTTGAAGTCGGGCTTGTCGACATTCTTGAGGTCGATCTCGTAGAGCGCGTCGCCGAGGAAGACTTCCGATACGAACAGCCGGCCGTCCTTGCCGAAGGCGATCGAGTTGGGGCCACTCATGCCGTTGGCGACCTCGATGGTCTTGCCGTTGGGTTTGCGGATATAGACCTTGCCGAGCAGGAAGGCTGTCCAGGCCATGGTGCCGTCGTCGGCGAAGGCGATGTCGTCGGCCATGCCGGTCGGCGCATCGATCACGCGATCGACCTCGCCGGAATCGACCTGGACGCGATAGAGCGTCTGGCCGATCACGGACCCGGCGAAAAGCTGGTCGTCCTTGTTGAAGGCGAGGCCATGCACGCCGTGGAACCACGACCCCGACACCAGGAATTGCTGGCTGTACTCCGCGGCAGTTATCGGAGGCGTCGCCGGAGCGGCCGCCGGGGGTGATGGCTGCTGCGCGAGCGCGCTGCCCGCGACGGCGAGCACAAGCGCTCCCGCCGTGAAAAACCGGCCCAACCCCATCCGTTTCCTCCGACCCTCTCTCGCGGCGCGGACTTTAGACCCCGCGACACATTTTGTAACGCCGTACCCTTCAGCTACCATGGAGGTGCCAAGAAAACATGCATTTCGCGGGAGAAAACACATGGCAGGTCCGCTTTCGGGATTGACGATCGTCGAACTGGCCGGAATCGGGCCAGGACCGATGTGTTCCATGATGCTGGGCGACATGGGCGCCAATGTGGTCCGCGTCGACCGCACCAAGAGCCATGTCATGGATCGCCTGGCCGATCCGAAGTTCGCCGTGCACAACCGCTCCAGGCGCTCGGTATCGGTCGACCTGCAGAAGAAGGAAGGCGTGGAGGTCGTCCTGCGCCTGATCGAGAAGGCGGACGGCATGACCGAGCCGTTCCGGCCGGGCGTCGCCGAGCGGCTGGGCGTTGGTCCGGACGTCTGCCTCAAGCTCAATCCGAAGCTGGTCTACGGCCGCATGACGGGCTGGGGCCAGGAAGGCCCGCTCGCCAAGGCCGCCGGCCACGACATCAACTACATCGCGCTCACCGGCGCGCTGCATGCCATCGGCGCCAAGGACAAGCCGATGCCACCACTCAACCTGGTGGGCGACTTCGGTGGCGGCGGCATGCTGCTGGCCTTCGGCATGGTGTGCGGCCTGCTCGAAGCGCAGCGGTCGGGCAAGGGACAAGTCGTCGACGCCGCCATGGTCGATGGTGCGGCGCTCCTGCTGGGCGGCATCTACGGCATGGCGGGCGCCGGCCTGTGGAAGGACGAGCGCGAGACCAACATGTTGGACGGCGGCGCGCACTTCTACGGCACCTATGAGACCAAGGATGGCAAGTTCATCTCCATCGGCTCGATCGAGCCGCAGTTCTACGATCTGCTGCTCGAAAAGACCGGCCTCAAGGGCGAGAGCCTGCCGGCGCAGATGGACCGCAATGCCTGGGCCCAGCTCAAGAGCCGTTTCACCGCCGTGTTCAAGACCAAGACGCGCGACGAGTGGTGCGCGATCATGGAAGGCACCGACATCTGCTTCGCTCCCGTGCTCACCATGCAGGAGGCCTCGCAGCATCCGCACGCCAAGGCGCGCGGCGCCTATGTCGACGTCTTGGGCTTCCCGCAACCGGCCGCCGCGCCGCGATTCTCCCGCACCAAGGAAAGCGTCAAGGGTCCAGCCGCCAAGCGCGGCCAGCACACCGACGAGGTGCTGGACGAGAGCGGCTTCTCGGCCAAGGAGATCAGCGAGTTGAGGGCGGCGGGCATCGTCGGTCCGCAGTGATGGCCTAGTCGGGATACGGGCCGATGATCCGCGCCTTCGAATTGGCCGTCCGGCAACTCGGTGATCCCAGGCTGCGGGTCATCATCTGGCAGTCGCTCGCGCTCTCGCTGGTGCTGCAGATCGCCATCGGCGTCGTGGCGTGGTGGGTGCTGCAGTCCTTCGCCACCTTCCAGTGGAACTGGGTGAACGAGACCATCCGCTGGCTGGGCGGCGGCGCCGTTACGGTGCTGGCACTGATGTTGTTTCCAGCGAGCTTCGGCATCGTGATCTCGATCTTCCTGGAGAAGATCGCCGACATCGTCGAAGCCGAGCACTACCCGCAGCTCGGAAAGGCACGCGGCATTCCGGTGTGGGTCGGCATCCGCTCCGGCATCGCGTTCCTGCTCATCCTGGTGGCGCTCAATCTCGTGCTGCTGCCGTTCTACCTGGTGGCGCTGTTCATCGCCGGGCTGGGGGCGGCGCTGTTCTACGGCGCGAACGGCTGGCTGACCGGCCGGGAATACTACGAGCAGGTGGCGCTGCGTCGCCTCGACCCGGCCGACGTAAAAGCCTGGCGCAAGGCCAATGGCGGCGTGCTGTGGCTGACCGGAATCGCCATCGTGTTCCTCGGCACCGTGCCGATCCTGAATCTGATCGTGCCGGTCCTGGGCGTGGCGGCCATGGTGCATGTGGCCCAGTCGCTGAAGCCGCCCCTTAATTTGCCGGCCCGGTCGCGCTAGACTGCCCGCATGAAAAAGACATTTGGGGCGTTGGCGCTCGTTCTTCTGCTCGGCGGCTGCGTCACCGATTCCAGCCCGCAATATTCACTCGGCGGCGGCGAGAAGGGTGTCTTCACCTCCCGTAACCCCGGCACCCCGATTCCACTCGATCGCATCAAGGGGATGGACGAGCAGCAGCTCGCGACCACGTTCGGCGCCGCAGCCCTCGACCGCAAGGACGAGCCGGCCCGCGTCTTGCGCTACCAGTCCGACGCCTGCACGCTGTTCGTCTCGCTCTATCGCCGTGGCGGCGCTCCGTGGGTGGCCGAGTTCGCCGATGCCTACGACACGCATCTGCGGCCCCTGCCGGCCGACCAATGCGCCGGCTCGGTAGCGGCGCAGAAGAAGCGCGTTGCCTAGCCGCTAGGGCCGGAGTTCTTTCAGGAGAAAGTCCACGGTCTCGCGAGTCGACCTGGCCCGGGCCAAAGCATCGTAGGCCATCGTGTAGCCGCGACCTTCCTTCAGACAGGCTCGCAGGGCGGCGACATCCATCGGCCGTTCCTGACCGTCGACCAGGAGCGCCGGCTGGGTCGACCCCAGCAACAAGTACGGGCATTTCCGCGTGCTGTCGTACTGCGGATCGAAGCGCGGCGCGCCGAGGCTAGGAACCGTCCAGGCATGATATGCCCCCGGATAGATGGACACGCGCGGCAGCGCATCGGCCCCACCTCCAACATGCTCAAGATATCCGCGCGCCTTGGCAAGCGGCAGGTTGTCGTCCTTCTCTCCCAGCAGCATCAGGATCGGCGCGCCGCTGTAGTGCTGCCCTGCCGCGATGCCATAAACACCCGCCGGATAATAGGCGACGTGAGCGGCGAATCGCAGGGGACCCGGCGCGAGTGCCGCGCGCAAGCGATCGAACGCCGCGAGATGGGCCACTTCACCGCCGAAGGAGAACCCGGCGATGGCGATCCGGCTGGCGTCGATCCGGGGATCACTGGCCAGCAGCCTCAGCGCGCCATAGGCTTCGGCGACGGCCGATGCCCAGGGCGGGCCGCCGCTCGAAGCATTGAAGGAGCCCTCGCGCATGCGCCGCGCGGCCGGGCTGTCGTAGGTCAGCGTCGCGAAGCCGGCCTTGCGCAACTCAGCCGCATACCAGCCTTCGTTCGACTCCTGGTACCCCGCAATGGTGTGGACGATCACGACGGCAGGAAAGCGATCTCGCGCCTGATCGGGAAACGCAAGTGTTCCAGTGATGGTGAGCGTGCCGGTGGGTGGCTCGCGGGTGGAGAGCTGGCGAAAATCGGCGTAGCTGCCAGAAGGAAACCTCACGGTCTCGGCGTGCGCTGGCGCCATCGGCAATGCGATCACCAGGGCGGCTATCGCCGCGATGAGAGATGGGCGCATCTCAGTGACATCCGAGGCAAGTTATACCAACCGTCTGAACCGATGACTCTTATGTGATTTGCGCTGGAGGTCGGGGCTCGATTCTTTGAAGCGACAGTGTCGTTGAGGAGGTCGGGATGTCGTTGGCGATCACGCGGAGGGATTTATCGGCGGAGGGGCTTCGCGGTCA